>CAZGUW010000056.1:7462-20724 GCA_964528705.1 uncultured Geminicoccaceae bacterium | reverse complement strand
ATCATGGAAGAGGCCGGCATCGAGAAGATCCCGGAGACCTGGGACGAGCTGCTCGAGGCCAGCCGCAAGGCCAAGGAGATCGGCAAGATCGGGTTCGGCTTCGCCGCCGGTACCTCCAGCGCCAACACGATCTGGTTCCTCGCCAACTTCAACTGGTGGTCCGACGGCGGCTCGCTGGTCGTCGATGACGGCGAGGGTGGCTACAAGCTCGGCATCTCGGCCGAGCAGGTCGCGAGCGTCATCGACTACTACAAGACCTATCTCGACGAGGAGCTGACCACGCCGGGCAGCCTCGGCCTCGACAACTGGGCCGATCCCGCCGTGATGGAGCCGATGGCCGCCGGCGACCAGTTCGCGGCCCTCGTGCCGGTGTTCACCGCCACCGACATCTTCGACGCGTGGCGGGGCCGCAACCCCGGCCAGGAGCTGCCGTTCGTCACGGCGATGACCCCGCACGGCTCGGGCAACCCGACGACGCACCTGGGCGGCCAGTCGCTCTGCGTGAACGCCAACACCGAGTATCCCGAAGAGTCCTGGAAGCTGATGCAGTGGCTCAACTCCTGGGAATTCTGGGACAACTACAACACCATCTACTACCCCTCGCAGAAGACCCTGCTCGAGCGGCGGCCCTTCCCCGAGGAGCTGTCCGGCATGCAGCAGCAGTTCACCCAGGGTGCCCGGAGCTGGGGTCCCTATGCCCGCGGCCCGGCAGCCATCGCCATGATGTGGAACCAGACCTCGCGCGAGTTCGGCGCCGCCTTCATCGGCGAGAAGTCCTCGCAGCAGGCGGCCGAGGATCTGCTCGAGTTCGTCGACAACACGCTCTGAGCAGCTCCGGTCAACGCCGGCTGAAGGTCCCCAGCCACGGGTGGCCCCGCACCGGGGCCACCCAGGGAGAAGAACAATGAAGAAACGATCGCTTGCCGCGACCCTTGCCGCATTTGCCGGCCTCCTGGCCGGCACGGCCGCGGCGGAGACCGAGATCACCTTCCGTTACATCCAGTTCAACGCGGACGAGGTCGCGGCCGGGATCGAGGCGTTCAACCGGCAGAACCCCGACATCAACGTGATCTTCGAGCGGATCGCGATGCAGGACGCCCGCGACCAGCTGATCCGCGAGACCGCGATCGGCGAGGGACCGGACGTCGCCCATCTCAACTTCGTCTGGGTCAAGGATCTCGGCGTCAGCGGCTCCTGCCTGCCGCTCAACGAGCTGATCGAGGCGCATGGCGTCGGTGCCGCGGGATGGGACGACTTCCTCGCCACCGACCTCACCCTCGCCGAGGACGGCGAGACCATCTACGGCGTGCCGTTCGCCACCGACACCTGGGCCATGGTCTACAATACCGAGCTGCTCGCCGCCGCCGGCGTCGAGGGCATCCCGGAGACCTGGGACGAGCTGCTCAAGGCCAGCCGCCGGATCAAGGAAGCGACCGGCAAGCCCGGCTTCGGCTTCGCATCGGGCGCCTCCGGCAATGCCGAGATCTGGTTCCTCGCCAATTTCTACATGTGGTCGAACGGCCAGGCGTTGGTGGTCGAGGATGGCGAGGGCGGCTACGAGGTCGGCATCACCGCCGAGGAGCTCGCGGCGATCATCGACTACTACCGGACCTATCTCGACGAGGATCTCACCATCGCCGGCAGCCTCGGCATCAGCACCGACAACGACCCGGCGCTGATCGAGGCGATGACCAGCGGCGAGCTCGGGGCCATCGTCACGCCGATCTTCGGCGCGGTGCGCCTCTTCGACGACTGGCGCGAGCGCAATCCGGACGAGGAGCTGCCGTTCACGACGGCGATGACGCCGCATGGCAGCGGCACTCCGGCGACGCACCTGGGCGGCCAGTCGCTCTGCGTCAATGCCGGGACGGAGCACCCGGAGGAGGCCTGGAAGCTGGTCCAGTGGCTGACCTCCTGGGAGTTCTTCGAGAAGTACAACACCCTCTTCTATCCGGCCCAGCAGAGCCTGCTCCTGAAGCGGCCCTTCCCGGCAGAGATGGAGGGCTTCCAGCGGCAGTTCACCGAGGGTGCCAGGAGCTGGGGGCCCTATGCCCGCGGCCCGGCCGCCATCGCGGCGATGTGGAACCAGACGGCGCGCAGCTTCGGCTCGGCGCTGATCGGCGAGCAGTCCTCGCAGGCCGCCGCCGAGGAAATCATCGCCTTCGTCCAAGAACAGCTCTGAGCAGATAGGGATCCCGTGAGTACAACCGCCATTCCGACCGCCCGCGGGATCAGGGGAGAGCGGCCGTTCATCGTCTTCATGCTGGTGCCGGCCTTCTTCTTCCTCATCATGTTCTACGTCTATCCCACCCTCTTCAATCTCGAGGTCAGCTTCACCGACCTCTCGCTCTTCGGCCTCAGGCAGGGTGGCGAGTGGATCGGCGTCGCCAATTATGTCGAGCTGGTGACCAGCCAGGACTTCCACCGCGTCATCTTCAACACCGTCTTCTGGCTCACCGTGGTCGGCGTCGCCGTCCGCATCGTGCTCGGGCTCGGGCTCGCCCTGCTGCTCGATTCCAAGGTGCTGGACAAGTATCGGCTCAAGACCATCAGCCGGGTCCTGCTGCTGGTGCCCTGGGCGACGCCGCCGATCGTCGCCATCGTCTCCTGGCGTTGGCTGCTCAACCCGCAGCTCGGCGACATCAACAAGGTCCTGGTCGGGCTCGGCATCGTCGAGCAGCCGATCGCCTTCCTCTCGGAGGCGGCCTGGGTGTGGCCGGCGCTGATCACCATCATCACCTGGAACACCCTGCCGCTCGTGGCGCTCACCTTCCTCGCCGCCCTGCAGTCGCTGCCGTCGGAGCTCCTGGAAGCGGCCGAGATCGACGGGGCCGGCCGCTGGCAGCGCCTGCGCTACGTCATCCTGCCCCATCTCAAGCCGGCGATCATCGTGATGACGCTGATGTCCACCTTCTGGACCTTCAACAACTTCGTCTATGTCTGGCTCACCACCGCCGGCGGCCCGGGGCTCTACACCAACGTCATGGCGACCGAGGTCTACATCAAGGCGTTCATCGACGGCCGGATGGGCTACAGCTCGGCCGTGGGCGTGGTCATGGCGACGCTGATGGTCGCCTTCGGCATGATCTATCTCCGCTTCATCGCCCAGCGCGAATTCAAGGAGGTGTTCTGATGGCTGCGACCGCCGCAGCACCCCTGCCGCGCGCCTTTCGCGTCAATACCGGCTTCTCCCTGCCGGGCGAGCTGGCGCTGGTCGTGCTCACCATCCTGGTCCTGATCTTCCTCGTCTACCCGACCGCCTGGATCATCGTCGCGAGCTTCAAGACGTCGGCGACGATGTTCTCGGCCACCGAGTTCGAATTCACACTCGAGAACTATATCAGCCTGTTCCAGACCGGCTTCGCCCGCAACATCTTCAACAGCCTCTATTTGTGCATCGTGGCGGTGCTGATCTCGACCTTCGTCAGCACGATCGCCGCCTACACGTTCTCGCGCATGCGCTTTCGCGGCAAGAGCATGATCTTCGGCTCCGTCCTGCTCGGCCAGTGCTTTCCCTGGATCATCCTGGTGACGCCGCTCTTCATCCTGTTCGCCAAGATGGGCCTCTTGAACAACCACTTCTCGATGCTCTTCGTCTACACGGCGATCACCATTCCCTTCTCGGTCTACCTGCTCGTCGGCTACCTCGAGGCCGTGCCGCGCTCGCTCGACGAGGCGGCGATCATCGACGGCTGCTCGCGCTTTCAGGCGATCTGGCTGATCATCTTCCCGATCATGCTGCCGGGCATCGTCGCCACCGCCACCTATGCGTTCATGCTCTGCTGGACCGAGTATCTTTTCGCCCTCGCCTTCCTGACCAAGACCCAGCTCAAGACCATGCCGCTCGCCCTCTACGCCTTCTTCGGCGAGGACACGTCGGAATGGGGCCGCATCATGGCCGCGTCGGCGCTGACCACCGCGCCCACACTACTCCTCTTCCTGCCGCTCCAGACCCGGCTGACCTCCGGCCTCGCGGCGGGCAGCGTGAAGCAGTAGGCCGCCGGCCGGGGCCGTGATCGAGGGCGTCAGTCACCTCACCTTCATCGTCGCCGATCTCGACCGGATGGAGGAGGTGCTGACCACCGTGCTCGACGCCCGCAAGGTCTATGACAGCGGCGAGCGCACGTTCTCGCTCGCACCCGAGCGCTTCTACACCGTGGCCGGGCAGTGGATCGCGGTGATGCAGGGCGAGTCCCTGCCGACCCGCACCTACAACCACGTCGCCTTCAAGATCGACGACGCCGACTACGCGACCTGTCTCGCCCGCATCCGGGCACTCGGCCTCGACCTCCGCGAGGGCCGGTCCCGGGTCGAGGGCGAAGGCCGCTCGATCTACTTCCACGACCACGACAACCACCTCTTCGAGCTGCACACCGGCACGCTTGCCGAGCGCCTGCAGCGCTATGCGCGGTCCTGAAGGCAGGCCCCGCGGCGGCAGGGCGCCACAATGAAGGAATTATAACCTATATCGACGAGCAGCACAAGGCCCGCCCGGGGTCGTTCGGCAATTTCCGGATTCTCGGGTTCCGGCTTGCGGGTCGAGGCGCCCGGCGCGGCGAAAAACCCCTTCTTCATAAGGGGTTGGGCGGTGCCGGGTTCGTTTGCGGGCGCTCGGGTTCGTTCGTCGAAAAACCGGGTTCGTTCGTCGAATCCGTGGGTTCGTTGGTCGTTTCGGCGGGTTCGTTCGTCGGCGCCTGTCGCATATAGCGCGACATTTGCCCCCGATTGTCGCGTTATATGCGACATAAGCATTCGTGATGTCGCGTTATGCGCGACAGTTCGGGGGGTACTGTCGCGCTATATGCGACAACCCGGGCCCAACTGTCGCGTATAACGCGACAACCCGAGCGCAAAACGGCCGAATCCGGCCGGAGGGATCGCGCGCCCGGCGGACGCGCGATCCCTCCCATAAGCGTTCGTGATGGTCGCGAGGCACTTCCCGAATCGGGCCGACGCGCTACCCTTTCCGGCCGGTCCTGGCGCTGCTGCGAATTAAAGGTGCCTGACCCCTTTGGGCATGATCCTGACCCCTTTGGGCATGATCCCGTTGGCCGCAGGCAGGATCCCGCCCAATTTGCGCGTCGTCGGGTCTGTCGTTCGCATGATCACCCCCTCGAGCCGGACCGCCTCGGCAACGGTGTTCGAGATCGTGCCGAACTGGCGGACATTCTTGTGCAGGAGCTCGAGGCGGCGGTCGTCCTCGTCCGTATCGACCATGATCCGATAGTCGATGGCAACCATCTTCGGCGGCTTGTCCTGCCGCACACCGTGCAGTTTCACCTCGACGCCGCGCAGCTCGAACTTCAGGATCGGCGTTACCCGCTCGATGCCCTTGAGCATGCAGGCCGCCACGGCGGCGAGCAGCAACTCGGCCGGGTTGAACGCGTCGTCACGGCCCTGCAGATCGGTGTCGAGCGTGACCCTGGCCTGTTTCGTCGTGGCGAGGCTGCCATGCTCGTCGATGCGTCGGGCCTGGACGGCATATTCCAGCATCACGCCTGCAGCCAGCCGTCGAGCTTCGCGGCGTCCGGCAGGCCGCCGGCATGGACGAGCTTGCCGTCCACGGCGATGCCGGGCGTGGAGATCACCCCCGCCATCGCAATGGACTTCGCGTCGGTGACCTTCTCGATCGCGACGTCGATGTCGAGCCGCGACGCGGCATCCTTGATCATGGCCTCGGTGGCGTCGCAGCGTTTGCAGCCCGGGCCGTAGACCTTGACGGTTTTCATCGGGGTGTCCTTTCGGAGCTTGGTCAGAGGATGGCGTTGAAGAGGAAACCGGTGGCGAGGATGCCCGCCGCCACGACGGCGATGAAGATCGCGATCAGCCGAAGCGTCAGCACCTGCTTGAGGATGACCATCTCGGGCAGGCTGAGGGCGATGACCGACATCATGAACGCGAGCGTCGTGCCGAGTGCCGCCCCCTTGCCCAGCAGGGCCTCGACGATCGGGATGACGCCGGCGGCATTGGTGTACATCGGCACGCCCACGACCACGGCGGCGGGAACCGACCACCAGGCCTCGCCGCCCATGATCCGCAGCATCATCTCTTCGGGGACATAACCGTGGATGGCAGCACCGATGCCGATCCCCGCCAGGACCCAGATCCAGACCCTGCCGACGATCTCGCGCACCTGGTCGAGGCCGATCTTCAGCCGGTCGACCAGCGTCAGCCGTTCTTCCGGCAGGTCGCCCACAGTGCCCACGTTCAGCTCGCGCACCCAGTCCTGCAGGTAGCGCTCCAGCCCCATCCGGCCCATGACGAGCCCGGCGCCGGTGGCGATGGTGAAGCCGAAGACCAGATAGATCGTGGCGATCTGCCAGCCGACGAGGCCGTAGAGCAGCCCGAGCCCCACCGGCCCGACCATCGGCCCCGCGATCAGGAAGGAGAAGGTGACGCCGAGCGGGATGCCGGCCGAGACAAAGCCGATGAAGAGCGGCACCGAGGAGCACGAGCAGAAGGGCGTCAGCACGCCGAGCAGCGAAGCCAGCGGATAGCCCCAGATTTCGCGCCGGCCGGCGAGGATCGCCCGGGTCTTCTCCGGGCTGAACCAGCTGCGCAGCACACCGGTGACGAAGACGATGCCGGTCAGCAGCAGCAGCACCTTGGGCACGTCGTAGACGAAGAAGGCGATGGCCTCGCCGGTGTGGCTGTCGCGCGCCACCGGAAAGAGGGCCGTCACCCATTCGGCGATCGGGACGAGCCGGCCGTAGAGCAGATAGAGTGCCACGCCTGCGGCGGGCACGCCCAGATACCAGAGCCAGTCGGGCGCTTCGCGCTCCGGGACCGCGCCATCCGAGGCGATGGTGGTCATGCGACCTTCCTTTCAGAACTCTTTTCCGCGGCCAGCACCGCGTCGATCACCGCCGCCAGCTTTGGTGCGAGGTCCGGGTTCCGGCGATAGCGCACCCATTGCGCGTCGCGCCGATCGAGGACGACCCCGGCCTCGCGCAGCACCTTCATGTGCCGCGACATCCGGCTCTGGCTCGCGTCGAGGCGGGCCATCAGCTCGCAGACGCAATGCTCGCCCCCGCCCCAAAGGAGGGCCAGGGCAGCGCGGCGGGTCGGGTCGCAAAGGGCGGTCAGCAGCTCCTGCATGGCGCGTTGAAATATGCGGAATCGCGCATATGCGCATTGATTCATGTCAAACAGCCAGGGCGCCGAAGCGACGGTGCCGCAAGGCTCCCGACCATTTCCGGCACGGGACGTAGGGCTTGGCCTCGGCCACCGTCTTCGCTAGCGTGCTGTGAACGTTGGCAACGACAAGGCCCGAGGGAGGCGCCGGTTGGCCAAGGCAGCGAGTGCTCGCCCGGAAGCGGAGGGCCGCGATCCGGCGAGGAGGCCGATCGCACCGGTATCGGCGTGGGTGCGCTTCAGCAACGACCGGCGGGTGCTGGCCTATCTGTTCCTGGCCCCGGCTCTCGCGATCCTCGCGTTCACCGTCGTCTACCCGTTCTTCCAGGCCATCACGATCAGCTTCACCAACAAGATGGCCGGTGCCTCGGCGAGCTTCGTCGGGCTCGCCAACTACCAGGAGCTGATCGCCGACCCGGTCTTCCTGAAGGTCCTGATCAACACCTTCGAGTACACGGTGCTGGGTGTCGGCATCAAGTTCCTCCTCGGGCTGACCATGGCGCTGGTGCTCGCCCAGGAACGGACGGGCAACTATATCTTCAAGACCATCCTGTTCGTGCCCTGGGCGGTGCCGCCGGTGGTGGCGGCCCTCAACTGGCGCTGGATCTACGACGACTTCAGCGGGCTGGCGAACCACATCCTCTTCGCCCTCGGCCTGGTCGAGGAGCCCGTCGCCTGGACCGGTGACAAGTCGATCGCCATGTTCTCCGTCGTCGCGGTGGTCGTCTGGTCGGGCACGCCCTTCTACACCATGAGCTTCCTCGCCGGGCTGAAGGCGATACCCAAGGAGCTCTACGAAGCGGCCCGCATCGACGGCGCCAACACCATCCAGGAGTTCCGGCACGTCACCCTGCCGTCGATGAAGCCGGTGTTCACCGTCGTCGTCATGCTCTCCTCCATCTGGACCTCGACCAACGTCGTCTTCGTCCTCCTCCTGACCAATGGCGGGCCGGCCAACGCCACCCAGATCCTGCCGAACCTCGCCTACAAGTTCGCGCTCCTGGCCGGCCGGCTCGGCACCGGCTCGGCGGTCAACATGATCTTCTTTCCGATCCTGGCGGTGCTCATCGTCGTCCTGTCACGCAAGATGCTGCAGGAGCGGATGCGATGAGCGCGGTCCCGACCATCGCCGGGCGGAGGACGCCGTCATGATCAAGACGATCGAGGGCCAGGCCCGCCTGTGGCGCTGGATCGGCAACGTCCTGCTGCTGGTCCTGGTCGTCTGGACGCTGCTGCCCTTCTACTGGATGTTCGCGACCTCGCTGAAGGAGCACAAGGAAATCTACGGCATGGGCACCACGTTCTGGCCGAAGAATCCGACGCTCGAGAGCTACCGCATCCTGTTCTTCGAGACCGACTACATGCTGTTCTTCGCCAACAGCATGAAGACCGCGATCTCGACCACCGCGGTCACCGTGGTCGTCGCCTCGCTCGCGGCCTACGCCATCGCCCGGCTCGACTTCCCCGGCCGGGCGCTGATCGCGCGCGGCATGGTCTACACCTACCTCGTGCCGCAGTCGCTGCTGTTCATCCCGCTCTTCACCATCCTGGTTGCGGTCGGCCTCGACAATTCGCTCACCGGCCTGTCGATCGCCTACATGGGCTTCACCATCCCGTTCTGCACGTGGCTCCTGATGGGCTACTTCATGTCGATCCCGGTGGAGCTCGAGGAGGCGGCGCTGGTCGACGGCTGCTCCAGGCTCGGCGTGCTGGTGCGCATCATCCTGCCGATCTCGCTGCCGGCGCTGGCGGTGATCGCCTTCTTCTCGTTCACGCTCGCCTGGAACGAGTATCTCTATGCGGTGGTGTTCAATTCGAACCCGAGCGTGCGGACCATCCCGACCGGGCTCAACGACTTCATCACCGAGGACGTCTTCTTCTGGGGGCCGATCATGGGCTCGACCGTGCTCACCGTGATCCCGCCGCTCATCGTCTACTTCATTTTCCAGCGCTGGCTCGTGACCGGGCTCACCATGGGTGCGGTCAAGGGCTGAACGTTTCCACCAACCGAGAAACGACAAGGACGGAGGCTGACCATGAAGAAACTGACGAGGCGCACCACCATCAAGGCTGCGGCGGCGAGTGCCGTCGCCGCGCCGATGATCATCCGCCCCTACGCGGCCTATGCGCAGCGCGCGGAGCGGCTGGTCTACTGGCACCTGCCGATGTTCACGCCGCTCGCCGACCAGGCCGCGGAGGATCTCTTCAACGAGTATCTCGAGCTGGCCGGCGTCAGCCCGGACGAGGCGGCGTTCATCACCGTCAACAATGCCGACCTCATTCCCAAGCTTTCGGCCAGCCTCGAGACCGGCAGCCCGCCCGACGCCTGCCGCCTCTACGAGAGCTATCTCCAGCTCTATCGCGGCCAGGGGCACATGATGGACGTGACCGACATGGTCGAGGAGATGCAGGGCGAGGATGGCGGCCTCTTCGAGAGCTCGCTGCGCGCCGTGGCCAAGGACGGCAGCTACTGGGGCGTGCCTTTCGCCATCAACCCCTGGCCGATGCATGCCCGCAACGACCTGCTGGAGGAGGCCGGCCTCGCCTATCCCGCCACCTGGGACGAGTTCATCGAGACCTGCAAGGCCATGCAGCAGCCGCCCTTCTACGGGTTCGGCATGGATCTCGGCCTGACCGCCGACGCCACCGACAACATCATGCAGCTGCTCTGGTGCTATGGCGGCTACACGGTGGACGACGACGGCAACGTCGCCTTCGACAATCCGGGCAATGTCGAGGGCTTCAAGGTCATCAACCGGATGTACAACGAGGACAAGATCATCCCGAAGGGCGTGGTCGGCAACGCCGATACCGCCTGGAACAACAAGGCCTACCAGTCGGGCCAGGTGGCCTTCATCAACAACCCCACCTCCGTCTACGCCTACCTGCTCGACAAGGACCCCGAGATGGCCGCGAACACGGGCCTCTACTCGGTCCCCGCCGGCCCCGCCGGCTCGGTCAACCAGATCGACACCTGGTCGACCGGCCTCTTCAAGCAGTCGCCCGAGCCCGAGCTGGCGCGTGGCTGGGTCGCCTATCTGATGAACCCGGAAAACTACAGCAAGATGCTGCTCAAGACGAACGGCCGCTTCGTGCCGGTCTATCCGAAGCAGTTCGACGACGAGTGGTGGACCTCGCGTCCGGAATACAGCGAGTTCCGCAAGATCGCCGAGACGGGTGTGCCGGTCTCCTACAAGGGTCCGCCCTCCGCCGCATCGGGCGAGGTGCTGGCCACCCACATCATCCCGGCGGCCGTCCAGTCGATGATCATCGACGGCGTCTCCGCCGAGGACGCGGTGGCGGCGGCGCACGCCAAGATCAAGGACGTCTACGAGCGCCTCGACGGCTGACGGACCACACCGGGCACGAGCGGGGGATTCGCCCCCGCTCGTGCCTGTTCGCTGGCGCGCTTCGTTCGAGCGCGGAGGCCCGGGCGGACGTCAGTGTTGGACGCCCGAGCCGCCGACGGCCACGACGTTGAAGGGCAGGCCGGCGACCGGGATGGTGCGAACGGACTCGAAGGTCTCGGCGTCGACGAGGCGGACGAGCCCGGCGCGCGGGTCGGTCACGGCAATGAAGTCGCCCATCACCGCCAGGCGGGGGCGCGGATCGCGCCAGTGCCCGTCCTTGCTGTAGGGCTCCGTGACGGGAGCGGAACGGACGAGCTCTCCCTTGAGGACATCGAGGGCGTGCAGTTCGCCGTCCTCGGTGAAGACATAGGCCGTCCTCACCCTCTTCGGGTCGAGGGCGAAATCCACCCGGCGCACGGGCAACTCGACCAGGGTGTAGGGCCGGTCGACCGAAGGGTCGATCACGACGACCGCATCATCGCCGTAATTGCCGAGGAAGAACTGCATGGCCGTGCCGCCGAGCAGCGTGCCGACGCGTGCTTTCGGCAGGTCGTCGCCATACTCCAGCATGGTGAGGGCGGGGGCCGAACCGGGCTGCGGCGCCGCGACCAGCACACCCTCGTCGCAGCCGAAACCCACCATGCCGGCTGAAGCGGCCTCGCCATGCAGGCCGGTGCAGGTGGCGACCTCGCCGACCTGGGCGCCGTCCTGGTCGAGCACCTTCAGCCCCAGCCGCGGCGGCAGCGCGTCGGGCTCGGTCTCGACCGCGAGATCGGGCTCGGAGATCAGCACGTGATCGCCCATCGGCACGGCGACGCCGTGATGGGGTGCCGTCGCCTCGATGGTCTCGAAGGCGGCGCTGCCCTCGAGCAGGGCCGCCTCGCTGAAGACCCTGGCTGCGCCCTCGCGGTCGAAGAACTGAATGATCTCGTCGCCATGCATGACCGCGTGCACCGGACGGCCGCCCTCGATCCCGAGCGGCAGGAGCGCCGGCGCCTCGATCTCGATGTCCTGATGATCGCCGTGGTCGGCCAGGTGGATGCCGCTCGCGATCACGGCGACGCGGTCGTGGTCCATCTGCACGGCGACCAGCAGCGCCCCGCTGTCGCTGGGCACGAGATGGGTGACGTAACCCTCGGTCGCGAAGACATCGAGGACCTCGCCCGAATCGGGGTCGAGCGCGGTGACCTTGCCCTCGGCCTGGTCGGTGACGAAGAGCCGCCAGGTCTCCGCGTCCTCGCCCCGGGCCGGAGCCGTCCACGAGAGGGAAGTGGCCGCAAAGAAACCGGCCACGAGGCCGGAGAGGATCGGTTTCGTCCGCATGCGCAACTCCAGTCTGTTATGTTATAATGTTGCTTTATGCAGGCCGGCGCGCCGCGTCCAGCGGAATCCGCGTGCAGCCTCCTGGAACGCTTCTCGGGCGGCGGCGGCGAGTGTCTTATCGTGTCAAGCTGGCTGCATTCGGCGCCGCGACGTGCCGCCGGGGGCGGTACCGGATACGCGTCGGGGTGCCCCTGCTCGCGCCGTGGGGTGTCAGCCCGAGGTCGTGCCCCGGTTGCGCTCCGGGCCCTTCGGCCCTCAGCTCAGCGCGAAGCCCCGATAGCCCTCCGCCGCCACCTCGGTGCAGATCTCGCGATAGGGCGGGCAGCCGACATAGGGCATGAAGACCCGGGGCTTGCCCGGGATGTTGGCGCCGAGATACCAGGAATTGCAGCCTAGGAGCAGCGTGCCGCCGGCGACCTCGGCGACGTGGCGGATCCAGTCCGCCTCGGCCTCGGCCGTGGCCTCGATGCGGGTCTGGCCGGCGTCCCGCATGGCGGCGAGGCAGTCGGCGATCCACTCGACGTGGTGCTCGATCGACATGATGACGTTGCTGAAGACGGCGGGACTGCCGGGCCCGGTGACGGTGAAGAGGTTGGGGAAGCCCGATACGGCGAGGCCCAGATAGTTCCGCGGGCCCTCGGCCCAGGCGTCCCTGAGATGGCGGCCGCCGACGCCGACCGGGTCGACGCCGACGAAGCTGCCGGTCATGGCATCGAAGCCCGTGGCGAGCACGATGGTGTCGACGGCGAACTCACGCTTGCCGGCCCAGAGCCCGCTTGCGGTCACCGCCTCGATCGGCTCCTCGCGGATATCGATCAGCTCGACGTTCGGCCGGTTGAAGGCCTCGTAGAAGCCGATCTCGGCGCAGAGCCGCTTGCAGCCGATGATCGTGTCGGGGCAGAGCTTCGCCGCCGTCGCGGGGTCGTGGACGATCTCGCGGATCTTCTCCCGGACGAAGTCCGCCGCCGCTGCATTGGCCTCGGGGTCGATGAGCTGGTCGACGAAGGCGCCGTTGAAGCTGAGCCCGCCCGTGGCCCAGCGCGCTTCGTACTCGGCGCGGCGCACCGCGGCGTCGACCGACATCGCCTTCGCCTG
Organism: uncultured Geminicoccaceae bacterium; assembly: GCA_964528705.1. Classification (GTDB taxonomy): domain Bacteria; phylum Pseudomonadota; class Alphaproteobacteria; order Geminicoccales; family Geminicoccaceae; genus SLRI01. The sequence goes on along the minus strand of CAZGUW010000056.1, from coordinate 7,822 downwards.
GTTCTGCGGGAAGTTGATGTAGTTGCGCCGGGTCAGCGCCGCGGCGCGCAGGCCGGCATAGTCGGCCTTGATGGCCTTCCGCTGCTCGTCGGTGAGCGGGTGGTTGTGGGCCGGCACGGCATAGGCCGGGGTGCGCTGGAAGACGAAGACCTGCGCCGCGTCGCGGGCGATCTGCGGGATGGACTGGACGGCGGAGGAGCCCGTGCCGATGACGGCCACCCGGCGGCCCTTGAAGTCGACCGGCTCGTGCGGCCAGGCGCCGGTGTGCAGCACCTCGCCGGTGAAATCGTCGAGGCCCGGAATGGCCGGCCGGTTGGGGACCGAGAGATTGCCGGTGCCGAGGATCAGGAAGCGGGCGCT
>CAZGUW010000056.1:0-7452 GCA_964528705.1 uncultured Geminicoccaceae bacterium | reverse complement strand
GCGCCGGCGGAGGACGCCGAGCGGCCGGTGACCTTCGTCGTCTCGACCTGCCAGATGTTGCGGGCCTCGTCGAGGACGGCGGTCTCGACACGCGCCTCGAAGGTGATGTCGCGCTTGAGGTCGAAGCGGTCGGCGACGTGCTCGGCATAGGCCAGGATCTCGGCCTGGGGAGCGTAGCGCTCGCTCCAGTTCCACTCCTGCTGCAACTCCTCGTCGAACGAGAAGGAGTACTCGACGCTCGGCACGTCGCAGCGGGCACCCGGATAGCGGTTCCAGTACCAGGTGCCGCCGACCCCGCCGGCCGCGTCGAAGACATGCGCGCGCATGCCGAGGCCGCGCAGCTTGTGCAGCATGTAGAGGCCGGAGAACCCGGCGCCGACGATGATGGCGTCGTAGTCGGGCGCGCCGGACGGGGCGTTCAGCGTCAAGGGTCGAGCTCCATGGAAAGGTCAGGTGGGGGCGAGCCTAGCCCCTGGGGCGGATGGTCGCCAGACGACAATCATCGTGGAATCAGCCGCCCTTCACCGCACCGGAGGTGAGGCCGCCCACGATCTGCTTCTGGATGACCACCGTCAGCACGAGGACCGGCAGGGTGACGACGAGGGCAGCGGCGGCGAGCGGGCCCCAGGAGATCTGCTCGAAGGTCAGCACGTTGTAGACGGCGACGGGCAGTGTGCGGGTCTCGCGGCCGGCCAGCACCACGCCGAAGATGAAGTTGTTCCAGGAAAAGATGAACGCGAGGATGGCGGCCACGACGATGCCCGGGCGGGAGAGCGGCAGGGCGATACGCCAGAAGGCCTGCCAGAGGGAAGCACCGTCGATCAGCGCCGATTCCTCGAGCTCGCGCGGCAGGTTCTCGAAGAAGCCGATCATGATCCAGACGACGATCGGCACGGTGATGACGAGGTGGGTGATGATGATCGGGGTGAGCGAGTTGGTGAGGCCCAGCACGCGGAAGAGGATGAAGAGCGGGATCAGGTAGGAGAGGCCGGGCGTCATGCGGGCGATCAGGATGAGGACGGCGATGCCGTTGGCCCGCGCCTTGGCGATGCCGTAGCCGGCGGGGACGCCGACCAGGAGGGCGAGGCCCGTCGCCGTGCCCGAGACGATGACGCTGTTGAGCGTGTAGAGGGCGAAGGGGCTGCTTTCGAAGACCGCGTAGAAGTTCTGCAGCGTCAGCGTGCCGGGGATGAAGACCGGCGGGAAGGCCGTGTTCTCGACCTCCGTCTTCAGCGAGAGCGAGAGCATCCACAGGAAGACGAGGATCGCCGGCGAGACGATGACGACGACCGCGAAGGCGAAGGCGAGCTTGCCGAAGAGCACCTCGAAGCCGCGCTTCGCCGAGACGGAGAAGGCGCCCCGGATCTGGGCGAGCGGGCCCGTGGCATTCATGCTTGCGATCAATTGTCGACCACCCAGAGCGTGCGCTGCCGTGCCCAGAGCAGGATCAGCGAGAAGATGACGATGATGACGAAGAAGACGACCACCACGGCCGAGGCGTAGCCGATGTCGTAGAAGGCGAAGGCCTGGAGGTAGAGGAAGATGTTGATGGTCTCGCTGGCCGTGCCCGGCCCGCCCTGGGTGATGACGAAGATGGTGTCGAAAGTCTTGAGCGCGTCGATGGCGCGAATGATCACCGCCACCATGATGAAGGGCAGGACCAGGGGGAAGGTGATGTGGCGGAACATCTGCCAGGCCGAGGCGCCGTCGATCACGGCGGATTCGTAAGGCTCCATCGGCAGCGAGGCGAGCCCGCCGAGGACGATGAGCATGACGAGCGGCGTCCAGTGCCAGACCTCGACGAGGACGAGGGCCGGGATGACCGTGGCGGGCGAATAGACCCAGAGCGAGGGCGGCAGGCCGACCGAGGTCAGGAGGTAGTTCAGCACGCCGAGCTGCGGGTGGAACATCATGGTCCACACGAGGGCTATGGCCACGGGTGTGGCCATCATCGGCATGATGAAGATGGCGCGCAGGAAGCCGCGCATCGGGAAGTTGCGGTGGAAGATGACGGCGGCGAAGACGCCGAGCACGACCGGCAGCACGATCGCCAGGACCGTGAAATAGAGCGTGTGCCCGATCGACTCGATGAACCGGCTGTCGGAGAGGAGGCGCAGGAAATTGTCGCCGCCGACGAAGGTGCGGCTGCCGACCACGCCCCAGTCGTGCATCGACATGAAGACGGTGAACGCCCAGGGAAAGACGATCACCAGGAAGACGGCGACGAGCGCCGGGGCGGCGAACAGGAGATACTGCCAGCGCCGCACCGCGGGATTGCCCGATCTCCCGAGGGCAATCCCGCCCGGCGACTCGACGCTCACGCCGCCATGCCGCCGCCGCTGATGGTCAGATCGCGGCTCAAGCCCGTTCGCTCTTCTCGAGGATCGGCCTGAACTGCTCGGTGGCGCTGGCGAGCTCCTCCGCCGGGTCGGCGCCGGAGATCATGTTGGTCAGCGCCACGCCGTAGATGTCGCGGAACTCGGAGACCGGGATGATGACCGGCAGGCCGGGCCGCGCGATGCGCGCCGATTCGACCAGCGTCTCCGCCCACTGCTCGGGGAAGGCGAGGCTCGCCAGCACCTCGGGGTCGAAGATGGCCGAGTTGCGGCAGGGTGCGCCGGCGCCGGACTGCAGCATGCGGATCTGGTTCACCTTGTTGGTGGCCCAGGCGCAGTAGAGGAAGGCGGCTTCCTTCCTCGGGCTGAAGGCCGAGACGCCGAGGCCCGAGCCGAAGAGCGGCGAGTGGCGGGCCGTCGGGCCCGACGGGAAGACGCCGTAGCCGACCTTGCCCGCGACCTTGGAGGTGGCTGCATCCTCGAGCGGCTTGGCGAAGCCGAGGCCGTCGATCCACATGCCGACCGTGCCCTGCATGAAGCTGGTCTGGCACTCGTTCCAGTTGAAGCCGACGACACCTTCCGGCGCGTAGTCGGCGTTGAGTCGCGTGTAGAGCTCGGCCGCGGCGAGGGCTTCTGGGGAGGTCGTCGTGAGGTTGCCCTCGGCATCGACCGCCTCCATGTCCCAGCCCAGCATCAGGCCGGTCCAGACGGGGGTGTTGGCGTTCTTCAGGCCGCGGCTGACGACGCCGTAGATGCCCTTGTCCGGCGCGTGGATGGCCGCGGCCGCCTCGAGCATGCCCTCGAAGGTGTCGGGATACTCGATGCCGGCCTCGGCGAAGAGATCCTGGTTCCAGTAGACGATCCAGGGGTCGATGTTGAAGGGCACCGTGTCCATCCGGCCGTCCGCCTGGGTGGCGTAGGCGACCGAGCCTTCCGAGAAGTCGGCGAAGTCGTAGTCGGGCGGGGTCAGCTCCGGGTCCTCGAGGAAGGGCCGGAGATCCTCGAGCCAGCCGCCCTTGGCGAAGAGCCGCTTCTGGACGTGGTAGGCGGTCATGGTCACATCGAAGCTGGTGGCGCCCGAGGTGAACTCGATCACCTGCTTCTGGCGATGCTGCTGCTCCGGCACCTGCTCCGAGCCGACGGTGATGCCGGTGAGCTCGACGAACTCGGCCTCGTGCTCCTGGAGCAGGGCGGAGCGCGGATTCTTCGAGAGGAAGATCTCGAGGTGCTCGCCCTCGAACCGCTTCCAGTCGAAGTCGCTCTGCGCCCGTGCCCGGCGGATCACGTAGGGTGCGCCGATCAGTGTCGCCGCCGTGCCGGCGCCCATGCCGAGCGCCGTGCGACGGGTCGACAGTATCGACTTGCGATAGTTCCTCATGATGTCGTCCCTCCCCGTTTTGTTGTTGTGACGCTAGGTCTCGCTGCCCAGCGGGTCAAGCCGCGGCCGCGGGCTCCAACTGCAGTCGGGCGAAGGCCTCGGGCGGGGCGTCGTTGCCGGCCATCAGCCGCGCCATGAGGGCAGCGAGACGCGCCTCGAGCTCCGGCTCGACCAGCGGGTTCTCCTGCCCCGGATCGGCCTTGATGTCGTAGAGTCGCGTCTCGTCCTCGAGCAGGCAGCCCGGCCCGTAATTGTTGTACATCGGCGTCTTGTCGTTCATCGGCACCTTGAGGACCGGGACACCCTTGGTGAAGGCGAGCGGCTCGCTCAGCGTGGCCGGCCGGAGCTCCTCGACCGAGAACCGCGCCCAGATGTGGGTCGGCATCAGCGTGTACTGATAGATCTCCTGGGTCGCGAGATCGGGCGGGTAGCGGTGGTAGGTGTAGTGCCCGTCCGCGAGGTTCACGGCCCCGCCGAAATAGCCGAAGAGCACGGCTTCCCTGCCCTCGAGGTCGCCGGCGAGGTGCGGCAGGAGCGATTCCGCCTGCATCTCGGCCGGCCGCTCGGCGCCGAAGAGCTCGACGAAGGTGGCGGCCATGTCCATGTTCTGGGTCAGCGCCGAGCGCCGCTGGCCGGCCTTGTCGGCATGGTCCGGGTGATGGACGAAGAGGGGGATGTGGGCCACCTCCTCGTACATGGTCATCCGGTTCTTCGCCCAGAAGTCGTGCTCGCCGAGCAGGTAGCCGTGATCCGTCGTCATGATGAGGACGGTATCCTTCCACATGTCGTTGGCGTCGAAGAAGTCGAGCACCGTGCCGAGCAGGTGGTCGCAGAGTGCCACGAGCGCGTAGTAGTTGGCCTTCAGCTCCTCGCATTCCTCGGGCAGCTCGTCAACGCGGGCGTAGCGCGGCCAGTCGCGGATCGGGCCGTTCCAGCCGGTGCTGTAGGCGTCCTTGAAGCGCTCGGGGGCGGTGAACGGCTCGTGCGGGTCGAAGGTCTCGAGCTGCAGCAGCCAGTTGTCCGCGTCCTTGTTGGTCTCGAGGAACTCGAGCCCGGCAGCGAAGCACTGCACCGAGGGGAAGTCGGCCTCGGAGCGGATGTATTCGCGGTTGACCATGTTGTTGCGGAAGTAGTTGCGGTTCGCCTCGCCGTACTGCCGCTCGTGATACTTCTCGCGCAGGCGCTCCCAGGGCGGCTGGACCATCGCCTTCCAGGGGTCGCCCTCCTGACCGCGAATGAACTCGAAGGTGTCGTAGCGGGTGTGGTAGGTGGCGCCGCCGTCCTCGAAATAGTGCGCGTGGTCGGTGATCAGGTGGCTGTAGACGCCCTTCTCGGCGAGCAGCACCGGCCAGCTGTTGTCGAAGGGCTCGAGCGGGCCCCAGGAGCGGTGCAGGAAGGAGAGCCGGCCGGTCTGCATGTCGCGCCGCGCCGGCATGCAGGGCATCGAGCCCACGTAGTGGTTGTCGAAGGTGATCGACCGCTTCGCCAGCCGGTCGAAGTTCGGCGTCTTGATCCGCTGGCCGCCATAGGGCCCCAGCAAATGGCGATTGAGGGAATCGAACAGCAGGAACACACAGCGCATCTTCTCAGACCTCCCCTTGACGCAACAACGCTAACACGGCTCTTTGCGGCCGACCGGGCCGCCGGCAACCAACAAGACAGTGGAGACGCTCATGACCAAACGAATCGGGTTCGTCGGCATCGGCACGATCGGCAAGCCGATGGCCCTGAACATCAGGAAGGGCGGCTACGAGCTCGCCGTCTTCGATCTCAACCAGGCGGCGGTGGCCGAGCTGATCGACGCGGGTGCCACCGGCAAGAGCTCGCCGGCGGCGGTGGCCGAGGCGAGCGACATCGTCATCACCATGGTGCCGGACGCGCCCGACGTGGAGAAGGCCGCGCTCGGCGCCGGCGGCGTCATCGAGGGCCTGGCGTCGGGCGGGCTCTACATCGACATGAGCACGGTCGATCCGGCGACCACGCGCAAGGTGGGGGCTGCCATGGCGGCGCGCCACATCCGTATGGTGGACGCGCCGGTCGGCCGGACGGTCGACAACGCCTATGAAGGCACGCTCAGCATCATGGTCGGCGGCGAGCCCGAGGACGTCGCGGAAGCCATGCCGGTGCTGAAGTGCATGGGCTCCGACATCACCCATTGCGGCCCCCTGGGCAACGGCCACGCGGTCAAGCTGGTCAACAACTACATCTCGGGCGGCATCCTGGCGCTGCTGAGCGAGGGGCTGACCATGGGGGTGAAGTCGGGCCTCGAGCTCGAGACCATCCTCGAGGTGGTGGGCGCCACCTTCGCCTCGAGCGGCATCATGACGAAGATGCTGCCGGCCCGCGCCTTCCACGGCGATTTCAGCCCGGGCTTCAAGACCGTGCTGTCGCACAAGGACATCCGCCTGGGTCTCGGCCTCGCCACGGCGGCCGGGCTCGACGCGCCGGTCGGCCATGGCGTCTACGAGACGCTCAGCCGGACGATCGCCGCCGGCTATGGCGACGACGACTTCACCTCGATGCTCCGGTTGAACGAGGCGAAGGCCGGCGTCGAGGTGCGGCTGAAGGATCAAGACAGCAAGTCCTAGCCGAGCCGTCGCCGGTAGAGGGCGAAGACGCGCTCCCAGGCGCGCTCGGCGGACGGCTTGTCGTAGCAGTAGCGGGTCGGGAAGGTGAAACCGTGGTGGGCACCTTCGTAGACCTCGAAGCGGGCTTCGACACCGTTCGCCGCGCAGGCCTCGGCCATGATCTTCTGGTGCTCGTCGGGCGAGAGCGGGTCGCCGTCGGCGAAGCCGAAATAGCATTCGGCCCGCATCCTCGGGATCAGGAGATGCGCCGAATCCGGCCGGTCGGTCACCTGGAAGCCGCCATGCAGCGAGACCATGGCGGCGACCCGGTCGGGATAGGTGCCGGCGGCACCCATGGCGTGCCGGCCGCCCATGCAGTAGCCGATGACGCCGACGGGATCGCGGGCGGCACCATCGGCGGCGGCGTGGTCGAGGAGCAGCGCCGTGTCGGCCTGCACCATGGCGTTGGTGGTCGCGTGGTTGAGCCGCATCATCTCGGGATCCGGCCCCTTGGTCGGCAGGAGCGCGGGATCGAAGCTCGCCCCGCCCTCGCGCCAGAAGAGGTTCGGCAGCATCACCGAGTAGCCGGCGGTGCCGATCCGCCGGGCCATGTCCTTCAGCTCCTCGCGGATGCCGAGCGCATCCATGTAGAAGATGACGGTCGGGTGCGGCCCGCCCTCCTCCGGCTGGGTGATGAAGACGGGCAGCTTGCCTTCGGGGCCGTCGATCAGGATCTCGCGTTCGCGCACCGGTTCAGCTCCCCGCGATCTTCGTGCCGGTACGGGCCTCGATCACCCGCGCCACCGCACTGACATCCGCATCGGCGAGCCCCGCCGCCATGCCTTCACGCCAGGCGCTGTCGCTGGCGGCGAAGAGCGGCAGGTCGAGGCCCTGCGCCCTGGCGAGCGCGGCCGAGAGGCCGGCATCCTTGGCGCCGATGTAGAACTGCCCGACGGCCTTCGCCCGGGCATCGCGCATCAGGGGCGCCTTGGCACGGAAGAGCGGGGTGGCGGCCATGCCGCCGCCGGCACCGACCACGTCGATGAACCGGTCGAGATCGCCGCCGGCCGAGGCGACCATCGCCAGCGCCTCGGCGATGGCCGTCATCTGCACGAGGCCGAGGCCGTTCTGCACCGTCTTGAAGAGGCTCGCCGTGCCGGGACCGCCGACC
>CAZGUW010000055.1:1859-20820 GCA_964528705.1 uncultured Geminicoccaceae bacterium | reverse complement strand
CGCGGACGCCGATGATATCGGGGATAGTATCGTCGACGTCAAAAAATGAAAATCCAGTAAAACTGTAAGGCGCGACGTCAACAATCCCAACACTTCCTGGTGGTCCATAGCCATCGGTTTGAAAAGCATCGAGTGATAAACTAATAGATGAAGACAAAATGTCTATATCAAATCGCTCGTAGACCAAGTCTGTGAACGAATTATTGATCTCGACTGAATTGTCGACGGCTACGATCAGACTCTCGTCAACGTCCTGGATGGTCGGGTACAGGACTTCTACCTTGACGCGATTGCCGCTGAAGCTCATGATTCACACCCTGAAATATATATTTGGTAAAGTACGGATCGCGCCCTTCTCCGCCCGTTGCAGCCGGCGGCAACGCGACTGATGTCGCCGGTATCGACGGGGACGGCCCGGCGGCACGCCGGAGGTAACGCGAATCTGTGCGCCGGCTGGGCGCATGGCTCCTGCCTCCCGTTCGGGCCCGGCGCAACTCCAAACCAGCATGGCACGCGGCCGTGACAAGGCCGCGAGCGGTGAACCGAGAGACCGGGACGGAGGCCGTTGGAGCGGCCTCTCAAGGAGTGTGCAGCCCACATGACTGACGGACGTCAATCCTGTCAACCGACGACCAGAAGATTTTTATCATTCAGTTTTTTGCAACCTCAAGGTGTGAGGAGCCGGGGCCGGTGACCCGGTGGTGGCGGTCGGCGGGCGGGGGCCCTAGTCTGCGGCGATCATGCGACAGCGAGACCGAAAGATTTCGATGCCCGAGGTGCTGCCAGCCGATTTTCTCCTCGACCGCCTGCTCTACCGGGACGGGCTGATCCTCGTCATCGACAAGCCGGCCGGGCTGCCGGTGCATGCCGGGCCCAAGCGGGGGGCCAATCTCGAGGATTATCTGGATGCACTGCGGTTCGGCCTGCCGGACCGGCCCTATCTGGCGCACCGGCTGGACCGCGACACCTCGGGCTGCCTCGTGCTCGGGCGGCACAAGAAGGCGCTTCGGCGTCTCGGCCGGCTCTTCGAGGCGGGCCGGGTGGAGAAGGTCTACTGGGCGGTGGTCGAGGGGACGCCGGACCCGGCGGAGCGGCGGATCGCGCTCAATCTCGAGAAGCGCTCGACCGCGGCGCGGGGCTGGTGGATGCAGGTCGCGGCCGAGGGCGGGCAGGCTTCGGTCACCGACATCCGCGTGCTGGCCAGTGCCGGCGGCCGCTCGCTGGTCGAGTGTCGGCCGCGCACCGGGCGCACGCACCAGCTCCGGGTGCACCTCGCGGCCATCGGCCATGCCATCGAGGGCGACCCGGTCTATGGCGGGCCGGTGGCGGCGCGTCGGCCCGGCGGCTCGCTGATGTTGCACGCGCGTTCCATCGCCCTGCCGCTCTACCAGAACCGCCCGCCCGTCGTGGTGACGGCGCCGCCGCCGCCGGTCTTCGCCCTGGCGGCCGGCGATCTCTTGCCAAGGGATGCAGGGGCACCGCAGACTGCCGGGGCAACCAGCCCGTCGGAGGTGCCGTGACCGGGAGCGACGTCTACACCCGCCAGGGCTTCGGCACGGTGGTCGGCAGCGGCGAGCGGCCGGCGCTTTTGGTCGTCGATTTCGTCAATGCCTTCGCCGATCCCGAGATGCTGGGCGGCGGCAACATCCAGGCCGCCGTCGCCGCCACCGTGCCGGTGCTCCGGGCTTGTCGCGAACGCGGGTTGCCCGTGGTCTTCACGCGCATCGTCTATGCGGCGGACGGCTCGGATGTCGGGGTCTGGGCGACCAAGCTGCCGGCGCTGCAGAAGCTCACCCCCGATTCGCCCGCCAACCGGGTGGTGGACGCCCTCGCGCCGCGGCCGGGCGAGCCCGTGATCGACAAGAAGCAGGCCTCGGCCTTCTTCGGCACGGACCTCGCCCCCTGGCTCGTGCAGCGGCGCGTCGACACGCTCTATGTGACGGGCTGCACGACCAGCGGCTGCGTGCGCGCCTCGGTGGTGGACGCGGTCGGGTGGAACTTTCGCCCGATCGTGATCGAGGAGTGCGTCGGCGACCGGGCACTCGAGCCGCATGCGGCGAACCTCTTCGACATGCGCCAGAAATATGCCGATCTGATCAGCGCCGAGGCCGCGATCAGCGCCATTGCGGGCAAGCCGTGACGGCGACGCCGGCCGAGCTCGCGGCGCTGATCCCGGATGGCGCCACGCTGGCGCTGGCACCCGACTATTCGGGCTGCTCGCTCGCCACGATCCGCGAGCTGATTCGTCGGGAGGCAAGGGGGCTTTGCCTGGTCGGCCTGCCGCAGCTCGGCCTGCAGGCGGATCTTCTGATCGCGGCCGGCTGCGTCGCGGGCATCGAGACGGCCGCCATCTCGCTCGGCGAGCTGGGCCTCGCCCCGGCTTTCGACCGGGCCTGGCGGGCGGGAAGTGTCACGGTCACCGAGAGCACCTGCCCCGCTATCCATGCCGGCCTGACCGCTGCCGAAAAGGGGGTCTCGCATCTGCCGCTCGCCGGGGTGATCGGCTCGGACCTCGTCGGTCTCCGTCCCGACTGGCGGCTCGGCCCCGACCCCTTCACCGGCGAGCCGGGCCTGCTCGTGCCCGCCATTCGGCCGGATTACCTCCTTTTCCACGCGGCGGTCGCCGACCGGTCCGGCAATGTCTGGATCGGCGTGCGGCGCGAGCTGATGCTGGCGGCGCACGCGGCGCGGCGCACCCTGGCCACGGTCGAGGAGGTGGCGGAGCAGGATCTCCTCGCCGACGATCTCTGGGCCGCGGGCACCATCCCCGCACTCTATGTGGAGCGGGTCGCCACCGCACCGGCGGGGGCGGCACCGGTGGGCCTTCGGGGACGCTACGGGCCGGACCGGACCTGGCTCGCTGCTTATGCCGAGGCGGCGCGCGATCCCGAAGCCTGCAGGGCCTTCATCGACGACTGGTTGCGTGATGGCTGAGCCGGAGCGTCTCCTGGTGATGATCGGCGTCATCGCCCGCCTGCTCGAGGGGCTCGGCCACGTCGCCGTGGGGGCCAGCTCGCCCGTGCCGGCGGCCGCGGCGCTGGTGGCGCGCGGCCTCGGCGGGGGCCGGCCGACCGTCTCGATCCTGGGGTCGGAGAGCGCCAACCCCTTCACCGATGGCGGGCGCGAGCTCTTCGATTGCGCCGCCCAGGGCCGCCTCGATGCGTTCTTCCTCTCCGGTGCGCAAATCGACGCGACGGGGGCGGTGAACCTGCTCGGCCTCGGCGAGCCGGAAAGGCTGCGCCGCCGCTTCATGGGCAATTTCGGGGCACCCTACCTCGCGTCCCTGGTGCCGAACGTCATCCTCTTCCGCACCGATCACGGGCCCCGGACCCTGGTCGAGAAGGTCGACTTCGTCACCGCACCCGGGGTCGACGGGCGCTGGCTGGTGACCGACCGGGCCGTCTTCCGGCGGCGGGCGGGGCGGCTTCGCCTTCTGAACTGGCATGCCGGCGAGACTGTGGAGACGGTGCGCGCCGCCACGGGCTTCGCCTTCGAGGTGGCACCCGAGGCCGACGAGACGCCGCCGCTGGTACCCGACGCCCTGGCGCTGCTCGCCGGCCCGGTCGGGGCTGTGCTGCGCGAGGTCTACCCGGCCTTCGCGGTGCAGCTCGGGTTGACGGATTAACGATAAATCTTCATAAATAATAATGGCGGCAGAGATAACTCTTCGTGTAGCATGATCTTGGTAAATTATTCTGGTTCGTCATTACGACCTTTGGTCGACGTCTTAAGAATTCTTGCATCGCGGGGCTCATCCGGGGAAACTGGGCGACAGTAGCCAGGCGGGTCACGATCGACCTGGCGCTGACCCATCCGACACATCGACGGAGACGTTCATGCGAAGCCTTCGCCTCACCGCACTCGCCGCCCTGCTCGCGGCGACCGCCACCTCGGCCCAGGCCGGGGAAGTCCGTCTCGACGACGCCCAGCTCGATCACGTCACTGCCGGTATCGCCTTCCCGACGAGCCCGCTCTTGGCCCAGGTGCCGGCGGTGCTCCAGGCGCACAACGCGCTCGATGGCCTGCTGCTCGTGCAGCGCGAGCTCGAGGCAAGGCAGCTCGGCGCCGTGCTCGGCGGTCTTCTCGGCGGCACGGGGCTGCCCTTCCGCCTGCCGATCGGGCTGCTCGGCCGGTAGGCGGGCGTCCTGCTCCAGGCATGAAGCCGGGCGGTCAGCCGCCCGGCTTCATGCCGGTCAGGAACTCGCCGAGGCTGGTGGGGAAGGGGAAGACGATCGTGTTGCTGCGGTCGCCCGCGATCTCGTGCAGGGTCGAGAGGTAGCGGAGCTGCATGGCTTCGGGGACCTGGTTGAGGATGCGGCCGGCGTCGACCAGCCGCTCGGCGGCCTGGTACTCGCCCTCGGCGTTGATGACCTTGGCGCGGCGGATGCGCTCGGCCTCGGCCTGCTTGGCGATGGCGCGCACCATGCTCTCGTCGATGTCGACATGCTTGAGCTCGACATTGGTGACTTTCACGCCCCAGGCGTCGGTCTGGCTGTCGAGGATCTTCTGGATGTCGTTGTTGAGCCGCTCGCGCTCGGCCAGCATCTCGTCGAGCTCGTGCTGGCCGAGGACCGAGCGCAGCGTGGTCTGGGCGAGCTGGCTGGTCGCGGCGTCGAAATCCTCGACCTGGATCACCGCCTTGTCGGCGTCGAGCACGCGGTAGTAGAGGACGGCGTTCACCTTGACCGAGACGTTGTCGCGGCTGATCACGTCCTGCGACGGCACGTCGAGGACCCGGGTGCGGAGATCCACCCGGACCATGGTCTGCAGGCCGGGAATGATGAGGATGAGGCCCGGCCCCTTCACCTTCCAGAACCGGCCGAGCAGGAAGACGACCGCCCGCTCGTACTCGCGCATGATCCGAAGCGAGATCACGATGATGGCGAGCGGGACGAGCAGCAGCGGCAAGAGGAAGGTAAGGTCGAAGTCCATGGGCGGGCTCAGCCTCCGGGCTGGTGGGGGGCGACGACGAGCACCAGCCCGTCGCGTCGCTCGACGGTGACGGCGGTGTCGCTGGCGAGGTCGGCCGGGCCGCGGGCCGCCCAGATCTCGCCGTCGAGGCGGACCCGGCCCTCGCCATGGGCCCAGTCGACGACCGTGCCGTGGCCGGCGACCACGGCCTCGGCACCGGTCGCGACCGGCCGCCGGTGGCTGCGCAGGACGAGGTTGAGAGCCAGGAGGAAGATGCCGCTCAGCACCACCGCCAGGCTGCCGATCAGCCAGGGCGAGACGCCGAAGCCCGGCACGTCGGTGTCCACCAGCAGCACCGCACCGGCGACGAAGGCGGCGATGCCGGCGAGCCCGAGGGCGCCGAAGCTCGGCACGAAGGCCTCGGCGACGACGAGGACGATGCCGAGGAGCAGGAGGGCGAGGCCGGCGTAGGAGACGGGCAGCACCTGCAGCGCGTAGAGGCCGAGCAGGAGGCAGATGGCGCCGACGAGCCCGGGGCCGACGAGGCCCGGCGAGTAGAGCTCGAAGATGATGCCGTAGATGCCGACGAGCATCAGGATGGCGGCGACGTTCGGGTCGGTGATGACGGCGAGGAGCTGGTAGCGCCAGTCCGGCTCGACCTCGACGACCACCGGGTCGGCGGCGTCGATGAGGGCGGGGCCGCTCGCCAGCTCGACCATGCGTCCGTCGATCCGCCGGAGCAGCTCTGCCCGGTCCGGGGCGATGAGCTCGATGACGCGGGCCTGCAGCGCCTCGTCCGCGGTCAGGCTCTTCGCCTGCCGCACGGCGGCCTCGGCGAATTTCGGGTCACGGTCGCGCATCGCGGCGAGCGAGCGGAGCAGGGCGGCCGCGTCCTCAATCGCCTTTTTGGCATGCGCGGACGGCTCCTCCGCATCGCCGCCGAGCTGGACGGGCGTGGCCGCACCGAGATTGGTGCCGGGCGCCATGGCGGCGAGATGGGTGGCGTAGAGGATGAAGGTGCCGGCACTCGCCGCCCGCGCCCCGGGCGGTGCCACATAGCCGATGACGGGCAGGGGGGCGTCGAGAATGGCCTCGACCATGCTGCGCATCGAGGTTTCGAGCCCGCCCGGTGTGTCGATCTCGAGGAGGACGAGATCGGCGCCGTCGTCCGCCGCGTCGGCGATCGCGCGGGCGAGGAAGTCGCTGGTGGCGGGGCCGATCGGGCCGGTGATCGGCACGACATGCACGGTGGTGGCATGGGCCGCAGCCGGCATGCCGAGCACGGTCGTCAGCACGCCGAGCAGGAAAAGGAGGGACGCGAGGGGCGAATTACGCTTCATTCTCCGACCATCGACGAGGGCATCGAAGCCGTCAAGAGACGCACGAACGCGAGAGGTGTAGCAGGTTTTATCATCCAGGGGTTGATAAATGACGACACTGACCGTGACGAGCTGGAACATCGAGCATTTTTCGCGGCTGCTCGACGGCGGGGTGGCTGAAGCGGCGCGGCTCGCCGCCATCGCCGCCGAGATCCGGGCCATCGATCCGGACGTCCTGCTGCTCGTCGAGGGGCCGCCCAGCCTGCCGGCGCTCGAGGCCTGGGTGGCGGCGGCCGAGCCGCACGGGCTCGGCGGCGGCTGGCGCGTCGCCACCATTCCGGGCACGGCCGAGGTGCTCGCAGCGGCGCCCGACGACCCGCGACGGGCGCTGGCCGAACTCTACGCCATGCAGGGCAACCGGGTCAGTGGTGCCCAGTGGCTCTGGTTCCTCGTCCGGGACGGGCTCTACGAGGAGAGTTGTGCGACGATGCTCGCGCCTGTGGTCTGGCAGGACCTGACGGGGCAGCAGACCTGGCCCGTGCATCGCTGGGGCGAGCGCATCGTGCGGCGGCACCGGCACTGGCGGCACCCGCAGGTGCTGCTGCTGCAGCTCGGCGGAGTCGAGATCGAGGTCGTGGGCGCGCACCTGAAGAGCAAGATCAACCACAAGCGCGCCTTCGACGCTTCGGGCGAGCTGACCGACGACTATGTCGAGGAGGCGCTCAGGGCGCGCATCCAGCTCGCCACCGAGGCCTACGACATCCGCCGCTACATCGACGGCCGTTTCGCCCAGACGCCGAAGCCCCGCATCCTCGTGGCGGGCGACTTCAACGACGGGCCGGGGCGTGGCTTCTTCGAGCGCGAGTATCTCTATTTCGACCTCGTCGGGAACCTGCAGGGCGACGTCTTCGCCGCGGACAAGTTCCTGAACCACGCGCTCTTCGACTTCCCGGGCGACCTGCGCTGGACGACGGCCTTCGACGACCGGGTGGAGCGCTGGTCGAGGGAGCGGGCCGGGACGCCGCCCTTGCCGGCCGAGCCCTATGACGCGACCCGCTTCCAGCTCATCGACCACATTCTCTTCACCCAGGCGCTGGTCGGCGAGGGGGCGTGCCCCCGGATCAAAGGCGGGGCGGGCCGGGTCGAGCATACGGTGCACCAGCGGATCAATGCCGGGCTCGGCAGCCGGCGTACCAGCGATCACGTGCCGGTCTCGGTCGACCTCACGCTTTGAAGCCTCATGCTTTGAAGAAAGCCTGGAGCTTCTCGGTCGTCGCCTCCGGCGCCTCCTCGGGGAGGTAGTGGCCGCAGTCGAGCGCCTCGCCGGTCACCTCGCCCGCGGCCTTCTCGCGCCAGGTGGCGAGCACGTCGAAATGCTTCTCCATGAGCCCGTGGCGGCCCCAGAGCACGAGGAGCGGGCAATGGATGCGCGCGTCCTCGTCTTCCGCGTCGTGCTCGAGATCGATGGTGGCGGCGGCGCGGTAGTCCTCGCAGCTCGCATGGATGGTCGAGGGGCTGGCGAAGCAGCGCTCGTACTCGGCCATGGCGTCGGGTTGGACGAAGGAGCTGCTCCTGCCGGCGGACCAGCCGCCCAGCTTCTGATGCAGGTAGTAGATCGGGTCGGCGCCGATCAGCCGCTCGGGGAAGTCGGCGGGGCGGCTGAGGAAGAACCAGTGGTAGTAGCCCTCGGCGATCGCCTTGTCGGTCGCCTCGAAGAGGGTGCGGGTGGGCACGATGTCGAGCACGGCGGCGCGCTTTACCACCTGCGGGTGGTCGAGGCACATGCGGTGGGTGACGCGGCCGCCGCGGTCGTGGCCGGCCACCATGAACCGGTCGAAGCCGAGCATGCTCATGGCCTCGACCAGGTCTGCCGCCATGGTCCGCTTGCTCATCGCCTTGTGGGTGGCGTCGCCGATCGGCTTGCCGCTGTCGCCGTAGCCGCGGAGGTCGGCGCAGACGACGGTGAAGGTCTCGGCGAGGGCGGGGGCAACGCGGTGCCACATGGCATGAGTCTGGGGATAGCCGTGCAGGAGCAGGAGGGGCGGGCCGTCGCCCTTCGTGCGGGCGAAGATCTCGGTCTCCGCCGTGCTCAGCCGATGGCCCTGAAAGCCCGTGAACAATGCCATTTCCCGCCCTCCGCAGAATCGTTTGGAGCGCTTCCTAGCACACCCGGATGTCGATGGCGCGACCGACGCCGTCAACCGCGCGCCCCGGCCTGAGTTCCCATTCCAGGCGTGGCCGGAAGCCCTGGCGTCGTGCGGCATCGAAGGTCGGGGCCATGACGACCGCCGCCGTATGCTCGACCTTGGCGTGCTTCTCCAGCTTGGCGGCGAGGTTCACGGGCTCGCCCAGGACGGTGTATTCGAGCCGTTCGGCGTCGCCGACCGTGCCGAACATCACCTTCCCGGCAACCACCGACGCGGCGACGGCAGGCGCGGGAAGGCCGTGCGCGGCGCGGTCCTCGCTCCAGCGCCGGCCCGTGTCGAGCACGGCTTCGATGGCGGCGAGCGCTTCGGCGGCGGCGGTGTCGCTCGGCCGGACCGCGCCGAAGCTGGCGAGGATGCCGTCGCCCATGAACTTGTCGATGCTGCCGCCGGCGGCGCGCACCGCCTGGCTCATCAGGGACTGGTACTCGCCGAGCAGCCGCATCACGTCGCCCGGCTCAAGGCGCTCGCCCAGGGCGGTGAAGCCGCGCAGATCGATGAACATGATGGCCGCCTCGCGCAGCTCGGCGCGGCCGGGCACGAGCTCGCCGTCGCTGGCGGTGATGCGGCCGGCGATCTCCGGCGCGAAGAAGCGCTTGAGGTCGGACGCGGCCTGGCTCTCGACGGCGGCCAGCACCAGGAGCTTGCGCGCCCGGTGCAGCGCCAGGGCGAGGATGGCGGTCACCACGAGGATCGAGACGATCTTGTCGACCTCGGCGCCGATCAGGATGCTGTAGCTCATCACATATTCGGCAAAGTTCCGCGTGATCATCGGCTCCGCCCCGGTGCCGTCGCCCGCGAAGACCGCATAGGCGACGAGCGCCAGCCAGCCGATCGCGGCGCTGATGCCGGCGAGCACGACGAAGGCCGGCTCGAAGCGGAGCGTGCGCAGGGCGATCAGGATGAAGACGTACATCAGCGTCGGCGCCTTGAGGTAGAGGGCCGGTGGCGCCTGGTACTGCAGGTGGAAGCTCCAGATGGTGACCATCAGGAGTGCTATGTCGACCACCACGGAGACGGCGAGGACTGGGCGGGTCAGGCGCTGCTTGAGCGCCAGGCTGAGGCGCCAGAAGGTGAAGAGCGCGTAGAGCACGAGAGCGATCGGCACGGGCTCGAACGGCACATCCGGCGGAAAGGCCTTGGGCGTGAGGCTGTAGAGCACGGCGAAGAGCACGATGGCGCCGAGCTGGATCAGGCTGACCAGGACCTCGCTGCGCGCCTGCTCGCGGCCGATGGCGTTGGCCACGCGCTGCGGCATGGCGGCGGGCAGGGGCGGGCCGAGCAGGATTCGTCCGGCACGCTCGCGGGCGGCGCCGCCGACAAGACGCCGGATGATAGCGGGCATGGGCGGCCTCCGGGGTTGGCGCCTTCGAGCTTTACGCCGAACGGCGCGGCGCACCAACCGGCCCGGCGCTCGCGACCCATCACGTCACGCTGAACCCGGCATCATGCGCCTCGGGCGATGAACGGATCGTGACCGTGGACCTTCCCGGGCGACAATGCTGCGTTGCAAAAAACTGCATGGTACCGTCCCGGGGGAACCGCCACATTGCAGATCGTTAGAAGCAACGCGTGAATGATGCGTTGCAACGTGAAGGACCTGTATCATGAACAACCAGATGACCCTGCCCGTCGGTGGCGTCGCGGGTGCCTGGCGCGGCGAGAGCCGCGACGCCTCGCGCATCGGTCAGCTGTTTGCCGGCCTGCGCCGCCAGCTGGAAATCCACCGCGTCTACAAGCAGACCTACGAGGAGCTGATGTCGCTGACCAATCGCGAGCTGGACGACATCGGTATCGCCCGTTGCGATATCCGGACGATCGCTCGCGAGACCGCACGGGATACCGTTCCCGCGTAACGGCTGCCGACAGGCGCTGGCGGCGCTCCAGGGTGTCGCCGGTGCCCATGTCCTGATACGCAGGCCTCCTCGGGCTATCGGGGAGGTCGCGGCATGGATCTCGAGCAGTTCCGCCAGGAGGCGCACGGCCTCGTCGACTGGATGGTGGAATACCTTTCCACCATCGAGCGGCGGCCCGTGCGCAGCCAGGCGAGCCCCGGCAGCATCGCCGCGGCCCTGCCGCCGGCGGCGCCGGAGGATCCGGAAGCGTTCGCGGCCATCTTCCGCGACTTCGAGCGGATCGTCATGCCCGGCATGACGCACTGGCAGCATCCGCGCTTCTTCGCCTACTTCCCCGCCAATTCCAGCCCGCCCTCGATTCTGGCCGAGATGCTGACGGCGACCCTCGCCGCGCAGTGCATGCTCTGGCAGACCTCGCCGGCGGCGTCGGAGATGGAGGGGCGGGTGCTCGACTGGCTCCGGCAGATGCTGGGGCTGGATGCGGGCTTCGCCGGGGTGATCCAGGATTCGGCCTCCTCGGCGACGCTTTGCGCCATCCTGACCGCCCGCGAGCGGGCGACCGGCTGGCAGGCCGGCGAGGCCGGGCTCAACGCCGTGCCGCCGCTCGCGGTCTACACCTCCGACCAGGCGCATTCCTCGGTCGAGAAGGCGGTGCGCATCGCCGGGCTCGGCCGCTCTGCCTTGCGGCTCGTGCCGTCGGACGAGCGTTTCGCCATGCGGCCCGACGCCCTCGAAGCGATGATCGAGGCCGACATCGCGGCCGGGATCAAGCCCGCCTGCGTGGTGGCGACGCTCGGTGCCACCGGTACCGGCGGCATCGACCCGCTGGCGCCCATTGGCCGGCTCTGCCGGGCGCACGACATCTTTCTCCACGTGGACGCGGCCTGGGCGGGCAGCGCCCTGCTCCTGCCCGAGACGCGCTGGATGATCGAGGGCA
This sequence comes from uncultured Geminicoccaceae bacterium, assembly GCA_964528705.1. Classification (GTDB taxonomy): domain Bacteria; phylum Pseudomonadota; class Alphaproteobacteria; order Geminicoccales; family Geminicoccaceae; genus SLRI01. Next base: position 9,593 of record CAZGUW010000055.1, on the reverse strand, counting down.
TCGAGCAGGCGGACAGCTTCGTCACCAACCCGCACAAGTGGCTGCGCACCAATTTCGACTGCTCGGCGCATTACGTGCGCCGGCCGGACGAGCTGGTCCGCACGCTCTCGGTGATGCCGGCCTACCTCACCGGCCCTGGAACCGGGCAGGCGGTCGACTACCGGGACTGGGGCATTCCCCTCGGGCGACGATTTCGCGCGCTCAAGCTGTGGTTCGTGATCCGCGCCTATGGCATCACCGGCCTGCAGGCGATGCTGCGCGACCATATCGCCTGGACGCGGGAGCTGGCGTCCTGGATCGAGGCGGCGCCCGGCTTCGAGCTGGTCTCGCCGCCGGTGCTCGGCCTGCTCTCCTTCCGCTGCCGGCCTTCCGGGATGGGCGAGGAGGAGCTCGACGCCCTGAACCGGCGGCTGATCGAGCGGATCAACGATGACGGGCGCATCTATCTCACCCAGAACATCGTGCGCGGCCGCTTCGCGCTGCGCTTCTCCATCGGCCAGTCGACGACCGAGCGCCGGCATGTCGAGGAGGGCTGGGCCGTCATCAGGGAGTTGGCACGGGATATTCAACGTCAATAGATAGTAGATTTTGAGATAGTTGACATTGCAGTGTGAAATAGGATGATGCCACCTGCTTGGTTGGAAAACCATCGGGTGGAGCCGGGTCGCCATGAGCTGTTCCCCGCAAGTCGTCGTCCAGGAACACGTCGCCATGGGCGCGCTGCCGGCCTTCGGTGGCCGCATCCGTGCCGTGCTGGAGGCATGCCGGCAGCTGGCGCGGCTGGTGCAGGCCGGCGACCTGTCGCGCGCGTTGGCCCCGGCGAAGGCGCCAGTCCTCGCAAAAGATCATGCACGGCGCGGCTCGGTCGTGCTGGTCGGCGCCGGGCCGGGTGATCCGGAGCTCCTGACGCTCCGGGCCCTGCGCGAGCTCGAGAACGCCGACGTCATCGTCACCGACCGGCTGGTGGGGCCGGCCATCCTCGACCTCGCGCGCCCCGACGCACGGCGCATCGACGTCGGCAAGCTGCCCTACCGGACCGGTGCGGACGGCGGCAACGGCGCCCGCCAGCAGGACATCAACGCCATTCTCGTGCGTGAGGCGCTGGCCGGGAACCGGGTGGTGCGGCTCAAGGGCGGCGATCCCTTCGTCTTCGGCCGGGCCGCCGAGGAGATCGAGGCGCTCGACGCCGCCGGCATCGCCGTCACGGTGGTGCCGGGGGTCACCGCGGCGCTGGCCGCCGCCGCCAATGCCCGCCTCGCCCTGACGGAGCGCGGCAAGCGGCGCGCCTTCACCATCCTCACCGGCCAGGCCGCGGACGGTCCCGCAGGGCACGACTGGGCAACGCTGGTCCAAGGCGGGCAGTCGCTCGCCATCTACATGGGCGTCGCCGCCGGTCCCGCCATCGCAGGGCGGCTGCTCGAAGCCGGGCTCGATCCGGCGACGCCGGTCACCGTCGTGGAGAACGCCTCGCTCACAAACGAGCGGGTGCGGGGCTGCCGCATCGCGGCCCTGCCGGAGCTGCTCCGCACCGCCTGTATCGGGGGACCCGCCATGCTCTTCGTCGGCGTGGCGCCGCTCCCGCACCCCAACGCAAGCCCGGCCGAAGCCGGCCAGGGCCACGATGCGCAACTCGAAGAGGCTGCCTGATGTCCAAGATCATCACTGCCAATCATCTCGTCGTCGGCGATGTCGTCTTCCTCGCCGAGGACGGCTGGACGCCCGTGGTCGACCGGGCGGTCGTCGCCGATGACGACACCGCCCTCCAGCAGCTGCTCGCCAGGGCGGCCGAGGCCGAGCAGGCCAACATCGTCGTCGGCGCTTATGCGGTGGACGTCCGTCGCGAAGGCGGGCGCATCGTGCCGCTGCACTATCGCGAGGTCATGCGCACGCGCGGGCCGACCGTAAGGCCGGACCTCGGCCACCAGGCCGAGTTCGGGAGCCAGCCCTGATGTACCGTTATGACGAGTTCGACGCGCGCTTCGTCGCCGACCGGGCGGCGCAGTTCCGGGACCAGGTGAGACGCCGCCTCGACGGGACGCTGAGCGAGGAGGAGTTCCGCCCGCTCCGGCTGATGAACGGGCTCTATCTGCAGCTCCACGCCTACATGCTCCGCGTCGCCATCCCTTATGGCGTGCTCGGCTCGAGGCAGCTCCGCCAGCTCGCCATGATCGCCGATCGCTGGGATCGGGGCTACGGCCATTTCACGACCCGCCAGAACATCCAGTTCAACTGGCCGAAGCTCGGCGACGTGCCGGACATCCTGGATGCGCTGGCCGAGGTCGAGATGCATGCCATCCAGACCTCCGGCAACTGCATCCGCAACGTCACGACCGACCAGTTCGCCGGCGTGGCTGCGGACGAGGTCGAAGATCCAAGGCCTTACTGCGAGCTGCTGCGGCAGTGGTCGAGCCTGCACCCGGAGTTCAGCTTCCTGCCCAGGAAGTTCAAGATCGCGGTGACGGGTGCACCTTTCGACCGGGCGGCCGTCAAGGTGCACGACATCGGCCTGCGCATGCACAGGAACGAGGCGGGCGAGCCCGGCTTCGAGGTGATCGTCGGCGGCGGGCTCGGGCGGACGCCGATGGTCGGCAAGACGGTGCGCGACTTCCTGCCGGTGGCCGAGATCGTCGCTTATGTCACGGCCATCATGCGCGCCTACAACCGCTTCGGCCGGCGCGACAACAAGTACAAGGCGCGGATCAAGATCCTCGTCCACGAGATCGGCGTCGATGCGTTCAGCGAGCTGGTCGAGGCCGAGTACCGGGCCGGCGACCACGCGGCCGGCATCGAGCTAGCGGTGGGCGAGGTCGAGCGGATCGCCGCCTATTTCGCCCCGCCGCCCTACGAGGACCTGCCGGAGCGGGACCCGGGCCACCTGGCCCGGCTCTTCGAGAACCGGGACTTCGCCCGCTGGGTGAAGCAGAACACGGCGCGGCACAAGGTGCAGGGCTACAGCATCGCCAACATCTCGCTGAAGCCCACGGGCGGCATTCCGGGCGATGCCAGCTCTGCGCAGATGCGGGCCGTGGCCGACCTCGCCGATCGCCATTCCTTCGGCGAGATCCGCGTCGCGCACGAGCAGAACCTGGTGCTGCCGAACGTGCCGACGCGCGATCTCTACGCCCTCTGGGAGGCGCTGGTCGAAGCCGACCTCGCCACACCCAATCTCGGCCTCGTCTCGGACATCATCTCCTGCCCGGGCATGGATTACTGCGCGCTCGCCACGGCGCGCTCGATTCCGGTGGCCCAGGCGATCAGCCGCCGCTTCGCCGACCTGGCGCTGCAGGAGGACGTGGGCGACCTGCGGATCAACATCTCCGGCTGCATCAATGCCTGCGGGCACCACCACGTGGCGCATCTCGGCATCCTCGGGCTCGAGAAGCGGGGGGTGGAGTCCTACCAGATCACGCTCGGCGGCTCGGGCGACGAGAACGCGGCACTCGGCCAGCTGATCGGCCCGGGCTTCGCGGCCGACGAGATCGTCGACGCGGTGGAGGCGGTGATCCGGGTCTACCAGGCCGACCGGCACGGTCCCGAGGAGCGCTTCCTCGATTTCTTCCGGCGGGTCGGCATCAAGCACTTCAAGGAGGCGGTCTATGTCCCTGCTTAAGAACGGCGAATGGACGACGGACGACTGGCGCTTCGTGGCCGATGACGAGCCCCTGCCGGCGGCCGGGCCGAAGATCGTCACCCTGGCGCGGCTGCAGGGCGACGACGGCGACTACCTCTTCCATTGCGGCTGCCCGCTCGGCGTGCGGCTCGAGAGCGGGGAGCCGGTCGAGGCGCTCGAGCCCTGGCTCGACCGGCTCTCCCTCGTGGCCCTGGTCTTTCCGGCCTTCGTCGACGGGCGCGCCTTCAGCGCCGCCGCGATCCTGCGCCAGCGGCATGGCTTCAAGGGCGAGATTCGGGCCACGGGCAACGTGCTGGTCGACCAGCATGCCTTCATGCTGCGCGTCGGCTTCGATGCCTTCGAGGTGGTGGAGGGGCGGGCCCTCGAGAGCTGGCGCTCGGCGCTGCTCGACGTGCCGTTCGCCTACCAGTACGACGACACGGCGGGCACACCGGCCCAGTCGATCTGGGCGGCGCGCCGCTCAGGCAGCCTGCAGGCCGGCGCGCTGCAAGCCGCCGAGTAGGTCCGCGACGAGCGCCGGCGGGAGCTGCCAGTAGCCCAGATACTCGCCGGCCCGCTCGCCGGCGTCCGGGGCGAGCTCAAGCAGGCCCTGGACGGCCTCGGCCGCCTGCGCCTCTTCGCCGAGCCGGCCATAGACGGCGGCGCGCAGCAAGCGCGTCATGAGGAAGTCGGGCAGGTCGCCGTGCTCGAGTTCGGCCTTTGCCGCTGCGTAGTCGCCGCGCCGGTAGGCGTCGATCACGAACGGGATGCGGTAAGAGGCCGGGTGCGACGGGTTCAGCTCGATCGCCCGGGCGCGCATGGCGAGGCCAGTTTCCCAGTCGCCTGAATAGGCGATCTTGCCACCGAGATCGGCGAGCGCGTCGCTGTCGTTCGGGTTGAGCTCGAGGGCCCGGTCGGCGTGGCGGCGAAACCCGTCCATGTCGCCGGCGGTGAAGAGCACGGCCGCCAGCGCGCGCTGGGCGACCGCGTTCTCCGGCTCCAGCTCGACCGCCTTGCGCGCCGCCGCCATGGCCGCCGCCAGCTTGTCCGCCGCGAGGTCGGCCTTGTAGCCGTAGCGCAGGGCCTCGAGGTGCAGATAGGCGAGATAGGCCCAGGCATGGGCGTAGTCGGGCTCGATGCGGACCGCGCGCTCGAGGCAGGCTTCCGCCGCCGCGAAGTCGGCCTGCGCATAGGTCGCGTAGTAGTGGTCGGCCGCCAGGATGCAGGCATAGCTCGAGAGGCTCGAAGGCAGGCCCGCCTGGTCGGCGGCGCGGCTGAGCTGCCGGTTGACGAGGCCGTAGGGCTGGGCGACGGCGGTGACGATGGCCGAGGCGATCTCGCTCTCGAGGGCCAGGGCCTCGCTGCCCTCGTGCGGGCCGCTGAAGGACCTGGTCCAGAGCACGCCGGCATCCTCGGTCGAGATCAGGCTGGCGGTGACGATGAAGCCCTCGCCGTCGTGCCGCACCGTGCCGTCGACGACGTAGTCGAGACCGGCCTCGGCAGCGGCCCGGATCGGGTCGCCGCCGGCCTCGGCCAGGGCCAGGGCGCTGCGCCGGGCGAGCACGAAGAACTGGCGGAAATGCGTGAGGTCGGCGGTGACGAGGGCGGTGAGGCCGCCGGCGACGGTGGCGGTGCCCGGCGCGTCATCGAGCGCCTCGAAGGGCAGGACCCCGAGGGCGGGCGTCTGGCGCGCCGGGTCGGCAGGACCGTCCGCCTCCACCGGCAGCGTCGGCGTGCGGCGCTCGAGGCCATAATGGGCGGCGACGCCGATGGCGATGGCGATGAGGGCGCCCGTCAGGAAGGCGATGCGGCCCGGCCGGCGATGGCTGCCCGCAGGTTTCGCCCGGATGGCAAGGGGGGCGGGAGGCCGGGTCGCGGGTGGTGCCGCGGGCGCCCGGGCCTCGAAGCGCGGTGCATAGCCGCCCTTGGGGAGGGTGATGCGAACCGGGTCGGCCCTGCCGTCGCCGGCATAGTAGGCGGCGAGCTTCTGCCTGAGCCGGCCCGCCTCGACACGGACCAGCGACTCGGCCTGCGGATCGAAGTCCGCCGGCCGCTCGAACACATCGACCCCGATGGCGTAGGCGCGCAGGGCGCGCTCGTCGCCGGCGAGCCTGGCCTCGACGACATGGCGCAGGAAGACCTGCAGGCGCGAAGAGCCCTCGAACTCGGCGCTGGCGAGCACGCGCTCGAGGGCGTCGTGCACGACTTCGTCCGGGATCGGTTCCTGGTCCATCCTGCTCCCCGGCGACCGGCAACCCGCCCGCCCGGCTGCACCCTCCGGGCGCGCCTGGCGCCTGCGGGCTGACTGTCAGTTGCCGTTACTCACATGCCGCGCGGGCCCGAGACATGCTCCGACTGTGCCTCGTCGAACAGTGTGATCGAAGAGGCGGCGATGACAAGTCAGGAGTGTTCCACTGGTGTCCGAGGCCCGAACGTCGGCCTCGAGCTCTGGGGGAGGCGACCGAGCGCGTCGGGCCTTGCTCGGGCCGAAATGGTCGAGATCCGGCGTGCCAATCGGCAGGTGCGGACCTTCATGGCCCGGCGTGCCGGTCGTTCGCGTGGAGCGGAGGCCAGGGACGCCATGGGCCGGCCGGTGGACCCGGTCCATCCGGACGCGCGGAGCTTCAGCATCGTCGGGGCCTTTCTCGCCGCCGCCCGCCCGTCGCCCTGGCTCTTCCGGCGGTGGATGGCCCTGGCCCATGAAGCCGCGGTCGAGATCCTGGGGGACCCGCAGGCCGACATCTTCGCCTACAACGACGCGCCCGAGATCGACGATGAGGGGCTCGTTGCCCTGCTCGACGAGATCGACGCCATGGTGACGCCGCTCGTGGACGTGAACCGGCCGGCGCCGGGCGGGCAGGGCCGGTGATCGGCAGGGGGGCCGGCCTGCCGGCCGGTTCGGCCGCCCCGGTCGGGGTCGCCGGACAAGGGGGTGGCGTCGAGCCGGCCGAACTCGCCGAGCTTCGTCAGGCGGTGCTGCATCTGCGCCGCAGCCTCGTTCGGCCGGCCGGCGAGCGGGCCGGGGCGGAGCTTTCCCTGACCGCGCATTTCCTCAACCTGGCACCATCGGGGACCGCCCGGTTCCGCCTCTGGATGAGCCTTTGCACCGAAGTGTCGCTGGAGCTGCTGGGCGATCCGCTGGCCCATCTCCGCCCCGTCGACACGCTGGACAGCGCCACCCTGGCGCAGCTGCTCGACGGCGTGGCCGAGCGGCTCGGCGTTTCCGCCAGGGTCTGCTGAGCGGCTCAGGCGGCCTTGCGGAGCGGGGCGAGCGACTGGCGGATGTGACGGGCCAGCTCCTGGGCGATGTCGCTGGCGCCGGCCTGCGGCAAATAGAGGCAAATGTGGAAGTCCGGCAGGGGCGGCAGCTGGCTGTCCTTGCCGAGCACCGCGAGGTTGGGCGGCACGGAAGAGGCGAGCAGGGCGGTGACCCCCAGATCGGCCTCCACGCTGACGCAGAGCGGCGCCATGCTGCTCGTCTCGCAGACGGATCGCCAGTCGCGGTCGGCGCGGGCGAGCGACTCGAGGATGGCGTGGCGGAAGATGCAGTTCGGATCGCCCAGCGCCACCGGCAAAGGATCGCGCCGGTGCGCCGTACCGCCCGGGGCACCGACCCAGGCGAGCGGGTCGAGCAGAAGCGTCTCGCCGCCCTTCTGCGGTGCCGGCTCGGTCGACAGGCAGAGATCGATCTCGCCCTGCTTCAGAAGGTCGAAGAGCGCCAAGGTGACGTCGGCCACGATGAAGACCCGGACCTTCGGCCAGGCCTTGTCGAAGCTCTTGAGCACCGGCACGAGGTAGGGCGAGATGATGTCGTGCGGCACACCGATGCGCACCTCGCCCTCGATGGCCGGGGCCGTCATGGTCGCCATGATCTCGTCGTTCAGGGCCAGCATCTTCTCCGCCCGGGCGAGCAGCATGCCGCCGGCCGTGGTGAGCGTCGGGCCGCGCCGGCCGCGCTCGAAGAGCGGCCGCTCCAGGATGTCCTCGAGGCGGCGAATCTGCTGGCTGACGGCTGCCTGGGTGAGATGCAGCTGGCGGGCGGCGGCGGTCATGCCGCCGGTCTCGGCGACGGCGACGAAGGCGCGCAGGAGCCCGGTATCGAGATTGCGCCGCATGGCTGCTCC
>CAZGUW010000055.1:0-1849 GCA_964528705.1 uncultured Geminicoccaceae bacterium | reverse complement strand
TCTCTCCTTGCGGATCCAAGTGCCGAGAGGCCGGCAGCGTGCGGCAGAACGCGGTTATTCACCTTGGCGACGGCATCAAGCATGCTTATGCGTGCGACGGCCCGGGCCTGTCAAGCCGGGCCGTCGCTTGCCCCGGCTGGAGCCGTCGGTTAGCAAGCCCCGGACATCGCCAGCGAAGGGGTGCCGAAGGCCGATGAGCGAAGCCCTGATCCAACGCTACTACGCCGCCTTCAACCGGGGCGACAGCGAGGCGATGCTGGCCTGCCTCACCGACGACGTGGTGCACGAGGTGAACCAGGGCGCCACCCGGCACGGCATCGAGGCCTTTCGGGCGTTCAGCGCGCACATGGCCCGGTGCTACGCGGAGGAGCTGGCCGACATCGTCGTCATGACCGAGCCGTCCGGCGAGCGGGCGGCGGCCGAGTTCACCGTGCGCGGCCGCTACATCGCCACCGACGAGGGGCTGCCCGAGGCACAGGGGCAGACCTACGAGCTGCGCGCCGGCACCTTCTTCGCCATCCGGGACGGCCGGATCAGCCGGGTCACCACCTGCTACAACCTGCAGGACTGGATCGCCCAGGTGCGCGGTGGCTGAGGCCCTGCCGGTGCGGGTGGTGGCGCTGAGCGGGGCGGCGATCGCCCCGCTGCTGCCGGCGCTGGCCGAGCTCCGCATGCAGGTCTTTCGCGACTTTCCCTATCTCTATGACGGCGATCTCACTTATGAGCGCTGGTATCTGGAGCGCTTCGCCGCGGCCGGGGACGCGCTGGTGGTGGCGGCGTGCGCCGGCGACCGGCTCGTGGGCGCCGCCACGGCGGCGCCGCTCGCCGCGGAGCACGAGGACTTCAAGGCACCCTTCCTTCGCCGCGGTATCGACCCGGCAGAGGTCTTCTATCTCGCGGAATCGGTGCTGCTCGATGCGTACAGGGGCCGGGGCATCGGTCATGAATTCTTCGACGAGCGCGAGGCGGCGGGCCGGCGGCTCGGTTTCGCGAAGGCCGCCTTCTGTGCGGTGGTGCGGCCCGACGATCACCTGCTCCGCCCGGCGGGCTATCGGCCGCTGGATGCCTTCTGGCGCAAGCGCGGCTACGCGCCGGTGCCGGGCATGACCACGACCTTCCCCTGGAAGGACCTGGGCGAAGCGGAAGCCAGCCCGAAGCCGATGCAGTTCTGGCTGCGGGAGCTCTGAGATGCGCTTCATCGGGCTGATCCTGGTCGGTCTGCTGCTGGCCGGGCCGGTGCGCGCGGAGACGCTCGAGGAGCTGATCCGGGCGCATGGCTTCGCGCCCGATGCGGTCGGCATCGTCGTCGAGGAGGCGGATACCGGCCGCCGGCTCGTGGCGCACCGGGCCGACCGGCCGGGTCCCGCCGCCTCGACGCTGAAGCTCGTGACGGCCCTCGGCGCGCTCGATGCGCTGGGGCCGGAGCACCGCTTCGCGACGCGCCTCCTCGCGATGGGACCCGTGGACGCCGCCGGCCGGCTCGACGGCGACGTGGTGCTCGAGGGCGGCGGCGATCCGCTTCTCGACATCGACGGGCTCATGGCGCTCGCCTGGGCGCTCCGGCGGGAAGGGGTCCTGACGGTCGAGGGCCGTTTCCTGCTGGACGACTCGAGCCTGCCGCGCCTGCCGGTCGTCAACCCGGAGCAGCCGGTCGAGGCCGGCTACAATGCGGGGATCGGTGCCCTGTCGCTCGCCTTCAACCGGGTGCGCCGGGCGGCCGGCGGGGGCTACACCGTGCCGACCCTGCGCGAGCGCGGGCCGGCCTGGGGGCGGCTGCCCATGGGGCAGGTGGCGAGCGTGCCGGTGCAGGATGCGGGTCTGCACGCGGCCTTCGTCTTTCGGGACCTCG
>CAZGUW010000054.1:0-21537 GCA_964528705.1 uncultured Geminicoccaceae bacterium | reverse complement strand
CGCTACGCGCAGCTTCAGGCCGTCTACGGCTTCGACAAGCCGATCGTCGTCCAGTACCTGATCTATCTGAAGGACGTCCTGACCGGCGATCTCGGCACGTCGATCGTCACCAAGCGGCCGGTGCTCGACGAATTCCTCGTCCTCTTCCCCGCCACCGTCGAGCTCGCGGTCTGCGCCATCGTGCTCGCCACGGTCGTGGGCGTGACCGTCGGCGTCGTCGCCGCGGTCAAACGGGGCTCATGGTTCGACCAGGGATTCATGGGGGTCGCCCTCGTCGGCTACTCGATGCCGATCTTCTGGTGGGGCCTGCTGCTGATCATCTTCTTCTCCGGGATGCTGCAATGGACGCCGGTCTCGGGCCGCATCTCGCTGCTCTACTTCTTCCCGCCGGTGACCGGCTTCATGCTGATCGACAGCCTGCTCTCGGGGCAGGAGGGCGCCTTCCGATCGGCGCTCAGCCACCTCATCCTGCCGACCATCGTGCTCGGCACCATCCCGCTCGCCGTCATCGCCCGGCAGACCCGCTCGGCGATGCTCGAGGTGCTGGGCGAGGACTATGTGCGGACCGCCCGGGCGAAGGGCCTGGGCCCCCTGCGGGTCGTGGGGCTGCACGCGCTGCGCAATGCGCTGATCCCGGTGGTCACGACCATCGGCCTGCAGGTCGGTGTGCTGCTGGCTGGCGCCATCCTGACCGAGACGATCTTCTCCTGGCCCGGCATCGGCAAGTGGATGGTCGATTCGGTCTCCAAGCGTGACTATGCGGTGGTGCAGGGCGGCCTCCTGCTGATCGCGGGCGTCATCATGCTCGTCAATCTCCTGGTCGACCTGCTCTATGGGCTGGTCAACCCGCGCATCCGCCACTGACGGCCAGGGGGAAGGAGCCGGTCATGGCGCAAGATCAGACGGCAAGCGGCGGTCAGGCAAGGGCCCCGGTCGACGCCTGGGCGATGCGGCGGGCGATGCTGGCCGAGTTCTGGTTCTACTTCAGCCAGAACCGCGGGGCCGTGATCGGCCTCTTCGTCTTCCTCGGCATTCTCGCGATCGCCGTCTTCGCCCCGCTCCTCGCACCGCACAGCCCGATCCTGCAGAATCGCGGCGCCCTCCTCCTGCCGCCTTTCTGGGAAGAGGGGGGCTCGCTGACCTATCCGCTCGGCACCGACGCGGTCGGCCGCGACATGCTCTCCCGCCTCATCTACGGCGCACGGTTCTCGCTCTTCATCGGCATGATCGTGGTGGCGCTCTCGGTCACCTCGGGCGTGCTGCTGGGGCTCGCCGCCGGCTATTTCCGCGGCTGGCTCGACGTCGCCATCGTGCGCCTCATGGACGTCATCCTGGCCTTCCCCTCGCTGCTGCTCGCCCTCGTGCTGGTGGCGATCATCGGGCCCGGGCTGATCAACGCGATGATCGCCATCGCGCTCGTCTACCAGCCCCATTTCGTGCGGCTGACCCGAGGCTCGGTGATGGCCGAGCGCGGCCGCGAATACGTCACGGCCTCCAGGGTCGCAGGCGCCGGGCGGGTCCGGCTGATGTTCCTCACCATCCTGCCCAACTGCCTGGCGCCGCTGATCGTCCAGGCCACGCTCGCCTTCTCGAGCGCCATCCTCGATGCCGCGGCCCTGGGCTTCCTCGGCATGGGGGCGCAGCCGCCGACGCCGGAGTGGGGCACCATGCTGGCCGAGGCGCGCGAGTTCATCCTGCGGGCCTGGTGGGTCGTCACCTTCCCGGGGCTCGCGATCCTGGTCACGGTGCTGGCGATCAACCTCATGGGCGACGGGCTCAGGGACGCGCTCGACCCGAAGATGAAGCGGGGCTGAACGATGTCGCTGCTCGAGGTCGTCAACCTCTCCGTCGAGTTCCCGACCGCCACGGGGCCTTTCCGCGCCGTCGACAGCGTCTCGCTGACCTGCGACCGGGGCGAGATCCTCGCTATCGTCGGCGAGTCCGGCTCGGGCAAGTCGGTCGCCATGCTGGCTCTCATGGGCCTCCTGCCGCCGACCGCCCGGGTCACCGCCGAGCATCTGGGCTTCGACGGCCGGGAGATCCTCGGCATCAGCGCCCGCGAGCGGCGGCGGATCATCGGCAAGGACATCGCCATGATCTTCCAGGAGCCGATGTCCAGTCTCAATCCCTGCTTCACGGTGGGCTTCCAGATCGGCGAGACGCTGCGCTTCCATTTGGGGCTCGACCGAAGGGAGCGTCGCGAGCGCAGCATCGAGCTTCTGGACCAGGTGGGCATTCCGGCCCCGGCCGAACGGCTCGGCCAGTTCCCGCACCAGCTTTCGGGCGGCATGAACCAGCGGGTGATGATCGCCATGGCGCTCGCCTGCAACCCGAAGCTCCTGATCGCCGACGAGCCGACCACCGCGCTCGACGTCACCATCCAGGCGCAGATCCTGGATCTTCTGGTCGAGCTGCAGCGCCAGAATGACATGGGCCTCATCCTGATCACTCACGACATGGGCGTGGTCGCCGAGACCGCCGAGCGGGTGCAGGTGCAGTATGCCGGCCAGAAGGTCGAGGAGCAGCCGGTGCGCGAGCTCTTCCGCGATCCGCATCATCCCTACACGGCGGCACTGCTCGCGGCCCTGCCGGAGCGCGCCACCCGCCATGGCAAGCTGCCGTCGATCCCGGGTGTGGTCCCCGGCCACGGCGACCGGCCGAGCGGCTGCCTCTTCTCGCCGCGCTGCCGGTTCGTCACCGAGCGCTGCCGGCGCGAGGTCGTGCGGCAGGGCGAGGAGTTCGGCCACGCCTTGTGCAACTATCCGCTCGAGCGCGGCGAGCCGCTCGGCCATCCTGGCCATGCCGCGGCCGAGGTGACGTCTTGAGCGCCGCTGTCGTCCAGGCGGAGAACCTGACCCGCCGCTACAGCATTTCACAGGGCGCCTTTCGCGAGGCGCGCGAGCTGCATGCGGTGAACGGCGTCAGCTTCAGCCTCGAGGCCGGGCGCACGCTCGCCGTGGTCGGCGAGTCCGGCTGCGGCAAGTCGACCCTGGCGCGTCTCGTGACGATGATCGAGCCGCCGAGCTCCGGCAGCCTCCTGATCGCCGGGCGACCGGCCGACCCCGCCGACCGGGAGCTGCGGCGCAAGGTCCAGATCGTCTTCCAGAACCCCTACGGCTCGCTCAACCCGCGCCAGAAGATCGGGGCCATCCTCGAGGAGCCCCTGAAGATCAACACCTCCACGGGTGCGGGCGAGCGGCGGCAGAAGGCGCTCGACATGCTGGCCCGGGTGGGGCTGCGGGCCGAGCATTACGAGCGCTACCCGCACATGTTCTCGGGCGGGCAGCGGCAGCGCATCGCGGTCGCCCGGGCGCTCATGCTGAACCCGGAGATCCTCGTCCTCGACGAGCCGCTGTCCGCCCTCGATCTCTCGATCCAGGCGCAGGTGCTGAACATCCTGATCGACCTGCAGAAGGAGTTCGCGCTCGCCTATCTTTTCATCAGCCACGATCTCTCGGTGGTCCGGCACTTCGCCGACGACGTCATGGTGATGTATCTCGGCCGGCCTGTGGAAGCCGGCCCTGCCGAGGCGGTCTTCGCCCGGCCGGAGCACCCCTATACGGCGGCCCTCCTTTCGGCGACGCCGATCGCCGACCCGGAGCACCAGAAGCAGCGGATCCGGCTCGAGGGCGAGCTGCCGTCGCCGCTCGACCCGCCCCGGGGCTGCGCCTTCAATCCCCGCTGCTGGCGGGCGCAGGACGTCTGTCGCGAGAGCTTCCCCCCGCTTGAGCGGAAGGCGACCCATGCGGCCGCCTGCTATTTCCCGCTCGGCGGCGAGGTCGAGCCGACCGGCTGAGCCCCCGGCTGGATCATCGGGCGGGTGCGGCCCATATCAGGGTTTCGCGCCACGTCGGACCGCATATCCCATGACCTCGCCTTTCACCTTCGACAACAGCTACGCCCGGCTGCCCGATCGCTTCTTCGCCCGCCTGGCGCCGACACCCGTGGCCGCTCCGGTGACGGTCGCCGTCAACCGGGCGCTCGCCCGCGATCTCGGCGTCGACCCGCTCCTGCTGGACGGCGAGGCCGGGGCGGCGATGCTCGCCGGCAACGTCGTGCCGGAGGGCGCCGAGCCGCTGGCGATGGCCTATGCCGGGCATCAGTTCGGCCAGTTCGTGCCGCAGCTCGGTGACGGCCGGGCGATCCTGCTGGGCGAGGTGAGCGACCGCGCGGGCCAGCGTCGCGACATCCAGCTCAAGGGGGCCGGCCGGACGCCTTTCTCGCGCGGCGGCGACGGCCGCGCGGCGCTCGGCCCGGTGCTGCGCGAGTACCTGATGGGCGAGGCGATGCACGCGCTCGGCATTCCGACGACGCGGGCGCTTGCCGCGGTCAGCACGGGCGAGCCGGTCCACCGCGAGACAGCGCTTCCGGGTGCCGTGCTCACGCGCGTGGCGCTCAGCCACGTGCGGGTCGGCACGTTCCAGTTCTTCGCGGCGCGCGGCGATACCGAAGCTCTGACCCGCCTCGTCGCCTACGTGATCGACCGCCACTATCCGGAGCTCGAGGGCAGCGAGCAGCCGGCCCTCGACCTCCTCGCCGCCGTGGCGGCGCGCCAGGCGAGGCTGGTCGCCATGTGGCTCTCGGTCGGCTTCATCCATGGGGTGATGAACACGGACAACATGTCGATCGCGGGCGAGACCATCGATTACGGCCCCTGCGCCTTCATGGACACCTACGACCCGGCAACCGTGTTCAGCTCGATCGACGAGGCCGGGCGCTATGCCTTCGCCAACCAGCCACGCCTTGCGGGGTGGAACCTTGCCCGCCTCGCTGAGGCGCTGCTCGGCCTGATCGACCCCGATGTCGAGCGCGCCGTGACCCGCGCCACGGAAGCGGTCGAGGTCTTTGGCCGGACCTTCGAAAGCGAACTCCTCCAGCGGATGGGCCGGAAGGTCGGCCTCGAGGCGGCGGGGAAGGACGACCTCGCCCTCGTCCATGGCCTGCTGGAAGTCATGCACAAGGGGGCGGCCGACTACACGCTCACCTTTCGCGGCCTCGCCGATGCCGCGGTGGACGCGGATGCTGACGACCGGGTCGCCGGGCTCTTCGCTACGCCGGAGCCCTATCGGGAGTGGGCCGCCGGCTGGCGGGCGCGGCTGGCGCGCGAAGGCACGCGCCCGGCGGCGCAGGCAGCGCTCATGCGCCGGGTCAATCCCGCGATCATCCCGCGCAACCACCGGGTCGAGCAGGCGCTGGAGGCTGCCGTCGAGCGGGGCGATCTCCAGCCTTTCGGCGAGCTGCTGGAAGCGCTCGGCCGGCCCTATGACGATCCGCCCGACCGCTTGGCGAAGTACATGAAGCCGCCCCGCCCCGAGGAGCGCGTGCTCGCCACCTTCTGCGGCACCTGACGCGGGCGAAGCCTCAGACCACGACGCCGGCGCGGCGGAGCCCGTCCATCAGCTCCGCGCGGTGCTCGGCCCGGGCGTAGGGGTAGCAGATGCGCCAGTAGCCCGCGGGGTCGGGTGGGGTGAGGCGCTGCATCTCGGCGGCCAGCGGTGCCACCTCGTCGAGGCGGCCGAGCTTGCCGAGGCTGGCGACCATCACCGTCAGCACGACATGGACACGGCGCACCGCCAGGGCATTCTCGGCGAAATGCAGCGCCTCCTCGCGGTTGCCGAGATGATAGTGGACGAGGGCGACACGGCTGAGGTTGAAGAACGCCAGCGGGTCGCTCGGGCTCAGCCGGAAGGCCCGCAGCAGCGGGCTGAGCGCCTGCTCGAAATGCCCGATGAAGAGCCTGGCCCAGCCGAGCGCGAAGTGGCCGAACGCGAAGTTCGGGTTGAGGTCGATGGTCCGCTGGGCCTCGGCCAGGGCATCGTCATGGCGCGATGCGGAGATCAGCGCCAGGAATCTCGCATAGTGGCAATAGGGGTCCTTGGCGTCGAGCGCTATCGCCCGGCTGGCCGCTTCGGTAGTGGTCGCCTGGTCGCGGACCACGTCGTTGCTGTAGCCGAAGAGGCACTTCGCCATGGTCGTCCGGGCCAGGGCCATGTGCGCGCGGGCGAGATCCGGGTCGAGGGATATCGCCCGGCGTTGCCATTGCTCGGCCTTTGCCATGTGCTCGGCGGAGATCTGGTACTGATGCCAGATGCCGCGCATGCAGCAGTCGTAGGCATCGAGGTTGTCGGTCGGCTTGTCGACCGCGCGTCGGCCCTCGCCCATCAGGATCTCGGGCTCGATCGCGCCCACGACGCTCTCGGTGATCTCGTCCTGGATCGCGAAGATGTCGGCGAGGTCGCGATCGTAGCGCTCCGCCCAGAGATGCATGCCGGTCTCGGCGTCGATGAGCTGTCCCGTCACCCGCAGCCGGTTGCCGGCCTTGCGGACGCTGCCCTCGAGCA
Source organism: uncultured Geminicoccaceae bacterium (assembly GCA_964528705.1). Taxonomy (GTDB): domain Bacteria; phylum Pseudomonadota; class Alphaproteobacteria; order Geminicoccales; family Geminicoccaceae; genus SLRI01. Next base: position 15,196 of record CAZGUW010000054.1, on the reverse strand, counting down.
CGTAGCGCACGCCCAGTTCGCGGGCGACCTGCTTGATGTCCACCGCCCGGCCCTTGTAGGTGAAGCTCGAGTTGCGAGCGATGACGAAGAACCAACGATAGCGCGAGAGGGCCGTGATGATGTCCTCGGAGAGACCGTCCGCGAAGTACTCCTGCTCCGGATCGGTGCTCAGGTTGGCGAAGGGCAGGACGGCGATCGACGGCCGGTCCGGCAAGGCGAGCACGCCGCCCAGCACGCCCGTCCGGTCCGGATCGTCGAGGCTCCAGTCGACGCGGTGGACCTGCACCGGGCGCGGGATGTTCTTCAGCGAACGCTCGCCGATGGCGACGATGGGGAAGGTCACCTTGCCGTCGAGCTGCTCGCGCACGGCACCCGAGATGCAGATGCCGGCCGGTGCGGCCGTCTCCTGCAGGCGCGCCGCGACGTTGACGCCGTCGCCAAGCAGGTCGTCGCCCTCGGCCACGACATCGCCGAGATTGACGCCGATGCGAAACGCCATGCGCCGGTCGTGCGGCAGGTCGGCGTTGCGCCGGTCGAGGGCACGCTGGATGGCGACCGCCGTGCGCACCGCCTGCACGGGGCTGGCGAACTCGGCGACCAGGCTGTCGCCGGCGGTGCCGAAGATGCGGCCGTTGTGCTCGGCCACGAGGCCGCCGATCGTCTCGCGATAGGCGCGCAGCGTGCGGAGCGTCGCCTCCTCGTCCGCTGCCATGAGCCGGCTGTAGCTGGCGACGTCGGCGGCGAGGATCGCAGCCAGTCTGCGTTGCATGGTGCCGGTCGCCTCCTGTGAGCCAACACCGATGAAGGCGAATCGTACGCTTCTGCGGGGCGGGAGCAAAACGAATTCCGGGGCGCTCTTGCCCGCCGGCGGCGCCGGCCGCTATTGGTCGATCACGGCTGCGACGACCGGAGCCGCTGCCCGGGATCTCGAGAAGGCGGCCGGGCTTCAGGAGGGCTGGAACGGCATGGCCGAGACGACCGGCCGGCGCGGCGTTGCCGGCGACGGGCACGACACCGTGGCGGGGCGCCCGTGACCGACCAGATCGCTGACCGCGGGCCCGTTGCAATCATCGGTGCCGGGCTGATCGGTGCGGGGTGGGCCGCGGTCTTCACCGCTGCCGGGCTCGAGGTCCGGGCCTTCGATCCCGAGCCCGCGCGCCTCTCGGGCCTGCGGGCGCGGGTGCGGCCGATGCGGGCGGCGCTGCGGAAGCTGCAGCCGGTGCATCGCGGGCGGCTGGTCCTGGCGAGCTCGCTCGAGGAGGCGGTGGCCGGTACCCGCCTCGTGCAGGAGAACGCGCCGGAGAAGCTCGCGGTCAAGCGGGCACTCTTTGCCGGGATCGAGGCCGCCGCCGATCCGGCGACGGTGATCGCGAGCAGCACCTCGGCGCTGCTCTGGTCGGACCTGGCGGAGGAGATGGCCCGGCCCGAGCGGCTGCTGGTGGCGCACCCCTTCAATCCGGTCCACCTGATCCCGCTGGTCGAGCTCTTCACGCCCGAGCAGGCGCTCGCCGACCACGCCACCGAGTTCTACGCCGCTCTCGGCAAGCGCCCGGTCCGGCTGCGGCGGGAGATGCAGGGTCACATCGCCGGGCGGCTGGCGGCGGCCTTGTGGCGGGAGGCGGTGCATCTGGTGGGCGAGGGCGTGGCGAGCGTCGCCGACATCGATGCGGCGCTGGTCGAGGGCCCGGGGCTGCGCTGGGCGGTCCAGGGGGCGCATCTCTCCTATCATCTCGGCGGTGGGGCCGGGGGCATCGCCGACTATCTCGAGCATCTGGGACCGAGCCAGGAGCGCCGCTGGGCGACGCTCGGCGAGCCCAGGCTGGATGCCGAGATGCGCCGCCGCCTGGTCGCTGGCGTCGCCGAGGAGGCGGAGGGGCGGAGCGTCGCCGAGCTCGAGGCCTTGCGCGATGCCGCGCTGGTGGAGCTCATGCGGGCCCGGCGCCGGGCAGGCACCTGATCCATCGGTCGGCAGCAGCCGGGGCCATGGACCGGCGATTTCTCGAATCGCTCAGTTCAACGTATAATTGACGATTGCCCGGTGCGACGTCGCCGGCCGCCTAACCTTCCGCCTGCGCCCGCGCGCCGCTCCGAACTCGTTTCACCTGCGATCATCGGGGGGATGAACGATGTCGAGCACCGTCGAGACAGCCTGCGAGCCATCGGATCTGACGGACCTTGCCATCCGGGGCGAGGAATTCCTCGCGTCGCTGGGCGAGCACTACCTGCGGCACCACTTCGTCATGAACTGCCGGGCCGACGATCGGCTTTTCGCGGCCGCGCGGATCGAGGCCTTTGCCCGCGGGTGTTTTCCGCGCATCCTCGTCGATCCCTGGCAGCTGCAGGACCAGGCGCCGGATATCAGTGCTCTTGAGTCTGACGTTGACTATATCGGCCGGGTCCTCCGCGAGCGGCCGGAGGCCTTCTCGCGGTTGTTCGACCGGCTCGACGACCCCGACGCCTTCGTCGAGCTGGCCGAGGAACTCGGCCTGACAGAACCTGCGGCTACCCGTGCCGGGGGCGGCCTGCTGGCGCTCGTCGTCGTTCTGGCCGCCTGCGTTGTCCTGGCCGGCTGTCGCGCGCGGAAAAACTGCCCATCAGTGGATCCGAGCGGCACGTTTGAATGCACCAAACGGCCCGGCCACGCTCCGGGCGGCCCCGGGACCCATGTCAACAACGTCAATGGCCGCTACCGTTCCTGGTGAACGGCCGGGCGGCTACTCCTCCGCGCCGTGCCCCTTGTAGAGCGGGCTTGCCAGGTACTGCTGCAGGCCGAAGCGGACCAGCACGCCGATGGCGGCGGCGACCGGCACGGCCAGCATGACGCCGAGGAAGCCGAAGAGGGCGCCGCCGGCGAGCAGCGCGAAGATCACCCAGACCGGGTGCAGCCCGATCCGGTCGCCGACCAGCTTCGGCGTCAGGAAATTGCCCTCGATGGCCTGGCCGAGGATGAAGAGGCCCGCCGTCAGGCCGAGCATCAGGAAGTTCGTCGGGCCGAACTGGACGGCGGCGAGGCCCATCGACGCGACGAAGCCGGTGATCGAGCCGACATAGGGGATGAAGGAGAGGAGGCCGGCGAGGAGGCCGACCAGCAGGCCGCCGCTCAGGCCGAGGATGGCGAGGCCGATGCCGTAGAAGAGGCCGAGGATCACGCAGACCGAGACCTGGCCGCGCAGGAACCCGGCGATGCTGCGGTCGATCTCGGCGAGGAGCTCGCGGATCGTGTCGCGGTGGTCACGTGGCAGCCAGCCGTCGACGGTCTGAATCATCGAATCCCAGTCGCGCACCAGGTAGAAGCTGACGACCGGCGTGATGAACAGGAGCGAGACGACGTTGACGATCGCCATGCCGCCGGTCAGCAGGCCGCCCAAGATGTTGCTGGCCCAGCCCGCGGCATTGCCGGCATTCGAGGTCAGGGCCTGCTGCAGCTCCTCGTCGCCGGCGATGTCGAAGCGCTCGCGCAGCCCCTCGATCAGCGGCTTCGCCCAGCTCCAGACGGAATCGATGACCTGCGGCAGGGCCCTGGCGAGGGCCGCGGCCTGGTTCTGGATCACGGGCACGAGGAGGACCACGCCGCCCAGGACGACGACGAGAAAACCGACGGTCAGAAGGGCCGTCGCCCAGGTCCGCGACGTGCCCATGGCCTCCAGCCGGTCGGCCAGGGGGTCGAGCAGGTAGGCGACGACGAGACCGGCGACGAACGGCAGGAGCACGTCGTTCAGCACGTAGAGCAGGAGGACGAAGACGACCAGCGCGATCGTCCAGATCCAGACCTTGCGGGTGGTGCTCAAGTGCGTGTTTCCTCGCTGCCCTGCCATACGGCCGAAGAACTAGACCGCGTGACGCCGAAGGCGACGGAGCGGCTCAGAGGACGGGGCCGAGCATGGCGAGCGTGTTGTTGAGCAGGCGTTGCGACATCGTCCAGGCCCCGACCTCGTCCAGGGTCACGGGCTTCGAGCTGGCGATATAGCTCTTCTGCCGCTCCCTGACGGCCCGGGTCAGCATCGGGTCGTAGACCAGGATGTTGTTCTCGTAGTTCAGATCGAAGCTGCGCCGGTCCATGTTGGCGGAGCCGATGAGCGTCACCTCGCCGTCGAGCGTCAGCGTCTTGGCGTGGAGCAGACCCTCGCCATACTCGAAGATGCGCACGCCCGCGGCGAGCAGCTCCGCATAGTTGCTGCGGCTGGCGGCGGCGACGAGGCGGCTGTCGTTGCGGGCCGGAAAGACGATGGTGGTCGCCACCCCGCGCCGGGCGCTGGCGCACAAGGCCGCCTGCATCGATTCGTCCGGGACGAAGTAGGGGGTGGTGATGACGAGCTCCTCGCGGGCGCTGTACATCAGGGTCTCGAACATCTCCGGCATGGCCGAGTAGCGCACCGTCGGCCCGCTGCCGACCACCTGGGCGGTGATGCCCCGGTCGAAGCCGCGCAAGGGGGCCCGCAGCAGGTCGTCGATCCGCTCGTCGACATAGGCCATCCAGTCGGCGACGAAGAGATGCTGGTTCTGGCGGGCGATCGGCCCCTCGAAGCGGACGACGGCGTCCACCCAGGGGGCGTAGCGGGCCTTGATGCGGAACTCGGGATCGGCGCAGTTCTGGCTGCCGCAATAGGTGATGGCATCGTCGATGACGACGATTTTGCGGTGGTTGCGGAGGTCGATGCGGCCGTTGAAGATGCGGAGCAGCGGATTGCCGATGGGCAGTGCGCGGCCAACCTTCACGCCGGCTGCCTCCATCGCCCGCCAGTGCTCGCTGCGCCAGAGGATGCGCGAGCCGAGGTCGTCCACCATGACCCGGCAGACGACGCCCCGGGCCGCGGCGCGCTTCACCGCCTCGACCATCTTCAGGCCGTTGGTGTCCGGCAGCCAGATGTAGAAGAGCAGGTGGACGTGCTCGGTCGCGGCGTCGATGTCGGCGACCATGGCGTCGATGGCGGCATTGGAATCGGCCATCAGCTCGGCCCGGTTGCCGCCGAGCGGCTCGAAGCCGTTGATCGAATGGCCGACCCGGAAGAGCGGCTGCCAGCGCTCGGGAATGGCGGCACGCAGGGCCCCATCATGCTCCGCAGAGGCCTCCGCGACCCGGGGCAGGCCGGCCAGGATGCGGTTCATCCGCTCGATGCGGCGCCGGCCGATATTGGTCTCGCCGAGCAGCAGGTAGCCGATGATGCCGACCGCCGGGAGGATCAGGATGACGAGGGTCCAGGCGATGCGCGAGGCCGGGTCGCGATGCGGCTTGAGGATCACCCGGATGACGAAGACGAGCGAGAGGACGATGTGGAGGAAGAGCAGCATCGGGGCTCTCAGACTGTCAGGGCAAGGAGGCCGTGCAGCAGCACGTTCGCCCCGCGCTCGACGTCCTGCCAGTCGGTATCTTCATCGGGGGCGTGGCTGATGCCGCCCTTCGAGGGCACGAAGATGAGACCGGCGCGGGTGACGTGCTGCATGGTCTGCGCGTCGTGGCCGGCGCCGGAGGGGAGCGTGGTGGTGGCGTAGCCGAGCTGCCGGCTCTGCCCTGCCAGGAGCGCCGCGACATCCGGCGCCAGGGCGACCGGGGCGAGGCGGCTCTCCTCCCGGATTGCGAGGGCGAGGCCATGGCGTCCGGCCGCCTTGTCGAGCTCGCGCCGGCAGAGATGAGCCATGCGGTGCATCACGGCATCGTCCGTGTCGCGGCCGATGATCGAGAAGACCGCGCTGCCCGGGATGGTGTGGGGAAAATTGGGCTGAAGCTCGACCTTGCCGATGGTGAGGCGGGCCTGGTCGGAGGCGAGCTCATCGATGATGGCGGGGATCCGGCCGGCGAAGGCCGCGAGGCCGGCGAAGGCGTCCTGGCGGAGGTCCATCGGCGTCGTGCCGGAATGGTTGGCGACGCCGGTCAGGGTCACGGTCCAGTTGAAGACGCCGGAGACGCCCGTGGCGATGCCGATGGCGAGGCCGCCGGCCTCGAGCACGGGGCCCTGCTCGATGTGCAGCTCGAGGAAGGCATGGAGCGTGGCGGGGTCGCGGGCGGCCTCGGCATGGCGGTCCGGGTCGAGGCCCTGGGCGCGCATGGCGTCAACGAGCCTGACACCGTCGCTGTCCGTGGCCGCCTCGAGCCATGCAGGGTCGACCATGCCGGCCAGCGCCTGGCTGCCGAGCATACCGCCGAAGCGGCCTTCCTCGTCGGCGGTGGCGACCACCTCAAGGGGGTGCTTTGGTGACACGCCCGCGCCACGCATGGCGCGCACTGCCTCGAGGGCGGCACAGGTGCCGAGCGTGCCGTCGAAGACGCCGCCATCGGGGACGGTATCGAGATGCGAGCCGGCCATCACGGCAGGCCCGCTGCCGGTATCCCAGCGGGCGATGACATTGCCGACTACGTCCATGTCGGTGTCTAATCCAGCTTCCCGGCAACGCTCCATGAAGAAGCGCCGGCCTGCCATGTCGGCATCCGAGAAGCTCGGGCGGTTGATACCGGGGCGACCGGCAACCGTCCCGATCCGCGCGAGCTCGAGCATGTCGGAGCGCAACCGGTCGAGATCGATGCCGGGTTTCATCCGCCGCTCAACGACAGCCCCTCAACTGGAGCGAGACCCGGCCACGCCAAGACGGCACGGCCGGGTGCTGCACGAACGTCAGTCGCTCTTGACGGCCTCGCCGGCGTCCTCGACCGCCTCGCCGGTAGCCTCGAGGTTGTCACCGGTGTCCTGCTTCAGGCCGTCCCAAGTGTCGCCGCAGGCCGCGAGCGAGACGGTCAGAATACCGAGGGCCATCAGGTTCAAGAAAAAGGTACGGATCGTCATGGCACTTCCTCATCGTGTGTCATTGGCGTTGTGCGACCATCGCTGCTCGCGTGACTGACGCACAGTCAATCGAATAGCCCAACTGCTGTAACGCGCTTCGGGTTGCACCGAAAGCGGCAAGAAGAGAGGCGATCCGACATTGTGACCGGAATGCGTCACAGCCGCGACAGCGTCGGGCTCCCTTGGGGCCTAGGGATTGAGGTCCTCGTCGCCGCCCTCCATCGGGTCGTCGACAGTGCCGAGCACGCCTGAATCGGCGGGATCCTCGAACTCGCCGGGCGGCGGCGGGGGCGGGGAGCCCGTGCCGGGCTCGGCACCCGAGCACGCCACGAGCGAAAGGGCGATGAAGCCGGTGAGCAGCAAGATCGAAAGCAACGGACGGAAGGCCACGGCAGTGTCCTCGAGCTGTGTCATCGATACCGGCGCGGGCCATCCAGCATCGCCCGCGCGACCGCTATCGCCATGGCAGTCTAGCCGCTTGGGCGCAACATGGGAAAACCCGAACTGCGAATGCCGTCCCCGTTGCGCAACAGTCCGCGAGGGGTGAAGGTAATAGGTAATATATCCCAGATCGTCGCGAAAGGCAAGCCGGGTCGGGTTCGCTCGGTAAAATCGGCTTTCGGGCTGCGGCGGCCGCGGTTGCGGAGCCGGCCGGACTGGTGAAAAGCCTGCATCTGCAAGGTTTTGGTGGTGCTCGGGTTCGTTTGCGGCCGGTTGGGTTCATTCGTCGAATCCCCGGGTTCGATCGTCGATTCGGTGGGTTCGTTGGTCGAATCCGCGGGTTCGTTCGTCGCCGGCTGTCGCATATAGCGCGACAGTCGACTCGAAATGTCGCGCTATATGCGACATCACGATCGCTTATGTCGCGTTATACGCGACAGTCGGGCCTGAGGTGTCGCATTATACGCGACAACGAACCCAAGCCTGTCGCGTATAACGCGACAACCCGAGCGCCGGCACACCTCTTCGCGGGTCGAAGCGCCTAGGCAGGGCTCTTTTGCGGCGGGTGCCATAAGCGTTCGTGATGGCAGGGTGGAAGGGGGTGACAGAAGGGCTGCCGGATCGCAGGATCGACGCCTTACCTGACCGATCGCGGGAGCGGCGCATGAGCTGGTCGATCCACCACGTGAACCTGCCGGCGACGGACGTCCGGGCCTCGGCCGAGTTCTACACGAAGATCCTCGGCATGGCCGAGGCACCCTGGACCTTCCCGCCGCCGGAGCAGGTCGGCCACATCTCCGCCGACCCGAAGCGACTGACGCTTTTTCCCTGCCCGACGGCGAGCCGGGGTGCCAACAGCGGCCTGCACCTGATCCTGCCGGAGCCCGAGTTCGCCCGGAAGAACGGCTTCGACCACAACCCCTCGATCGGCGGCCACGTCGCCATCCAGGTGGACGACCTCGACGAAGTGATGGAGCGCCTCAAGGCGGCCGGCATTCCCTTCTCCTACGCCCCCACCTTCGCCATCCCGCACATGCGCCACGTCTATGTCTACGACCCCGCCATGAACCTGCTCGAGATCAACGAGGTGGTGAAGGAGTGAGCGGACGGCGCCCGCGTCCGGCAAGGTGCGGAGCGGGCTGTTGCGGCCGACGGGCGGCGAGGCCCGGCGGCAGAATCGTCTCCAGGATTGTCATTAGCCGGTGCGTCAACCTGCGTTGAGAAGCTCACCGGCTCTCAGTGCGACTGACCTGGCTTCTCCGGCCGCAGATACAGCCAGAGCGCCCAGACGGCGAAAGCCAGAATAGCGATCATGAGCAGCGCGTGGCCGGGATGCGGATTGATCCGGTCATCACGGATGACGACGTTCGGCGTCAGTGCAGCAGCATGGCGCAGATGCGGATCGACCGCGGCATGCAGTCCAAGGTTGCGGTTGATGGCTTCGACATTGCGGTCCTGAATCGGCCGCACCTCGCCGAAGAACGAACTGGGTCCCTGCTGACCGAGCACAAAGCCCTCGGGTGCGGCCGGTCCAAACAGGATGAGCTGCGTCGAGAGCGTGGAGACCGGCCGCTCGAGGCCCGGATAGGCGCCGGCGTTCAGCTGCGCCTCACGCATCACGGGCAGGGTTAGACGAGCCGTGCTTCGCCACCAGGCGTCCGCATCGGCCAGGGTCAGGTCGTCGTTGCCGGCGAACAGGTCGAGGACATCCTGACGACCGGGATTGGCGAAGAAGAGCGCAACCTCCGCCTCGCCGTTCCGCAACGCGTCGGCAGCCGTGGCGGCTGCCTCGTCGGCCAGCGGCACGACCGTGGTGCCGCCGCCTCCCGCCTCGGCGATCACCGTCGCCAGGGTGAAGGATGCGGAGCCTCGCGGGCCGGCAGCGATCACGCTTGCATTGACCGGTTCGACCGGGTCATCGGACAAGGTGAGCGCATGGAGAAAAGTGGAGCCGACCGCCGCAAGCGCCTCGACACGGTCATCGCGCGCCAGGTAGTCGCCAACTCTCGTGAAGCCGGCGACCGCCGGCGAGAGCGCCAGCCGTGCCTCTCCCGCAGCCATCGCCTCGAGCGGCACGTTTTCCGGCGTGATGTTGACGTCGCGCCCGCGCATCGCCTTGCGGACGGCACGCAGCGTGGCGATTGCCGCGTCCGTGCCGAGCGCTTCGGGCTGCATGGCGATACCCAGGACCGGGGTGCGCTCGCGCGGCGGCTGGTCCACCAGACCAAGATCGAAGAGGGCACGGCGCGCCACACGGTTCACCGGTCGGCCATCCAGCCGCACCGCCGCGTTCAGCTCCTGTATCAGGCGGTTGTCGATCCTGCCCGCGAGCTCGGCGATCACCGTTTCGATGACCGGCGACCGCTCGAGGGCCTGAACGGATGTCAGCGGTGCCGCCTGGTAGGTCGGGAAGAATCCGGTCGTATCCGCGAGTTCGGCCAGCTCGTAATCCGCGATTTCCGGGTCCGTGGTGAAGCCGACGATCACGTCGACCCGCCGTTCGACCAGGGCGTCGTACAGGTCCTCGCGGTTGCCATCGGCGAACACCACCACGTCATCGAAGTTCAGGCCGAAGCGATCGAGGAAGGGTTCGAGACCATCGCGCGGGCGTTCGACGAACGACTGCGTGACGCCGAGCCGGAGCCCGGCATCGGGTCCCGAGAGATCACCGATCGAGGCAAGGCCGTTGGCCGCCGCGACGGCCGGGCGTGTCAGGACGGCGTAGCCGGTTTCGAACCCCAGCCGATCCATCATGACCAGGCCGTTCTGCGCCAGCGCCGCTGAAACGGCCTCGAACTCCTCATCCGCGTCGCCGGAACGCGGTGCAGCCAGCATCGCCAGCGCAGTGCCGGTGTATTCAGGGTAGAGATCGATATCGTCGTTCTTGAGCGCCTGCAGCACGATCTCGCTCGACCCGAGCGACGGCAGCCGCTTCACGTCCGCGCCTTCCCTTTCCAGCAATAGCGCGAACATCTCCGCGATGATCCGGTTCTCGGCCAGATCCTTCGATCCCACGCGCACCGTCTCCGACAGACAGCCGGTAAGAGCCAGGGCCATCAGCAGGGCGAGCAAACCTCTCATGGCCGGGCCTCGACGGCGGCCTGCTTCGCCGAAGCCGACTTCTCGTTCGCGGGGTCCTGGCGAAGCTGGCGCATGAAACTGACGATCTGGAGAACCAGGATTGCCGAGAACGGTATGGCGCCCAGCGTCGACATGGCCCGCGCCACGTCGACGGAACCGGCCAGAAGCGTGGCGGCGGTGATCACGGCGACAATGCTTCCCCAGACGACCTTCGCCGCTGCCGGCGGGTTCAGGTTGCCGTTGGTCGTCATCATCGACAGCACGAACGTGCCGCTGTCAGCCGACGTGACCAGGAAGATCACGATCAGCAGCAAGGCGACGATGCTGAGAAAGGCCGAGAACGGGAAGTAGTCGAGGAAGGTGAACAGTGCGGTGGCCACATCCTGCGCAACCACCGAAGCCAGGCCGCCCGGACCATGGATCTCGATGTAGATCCCCGCACCGCCGAACACCGCGAACCAGAAGAGGGAGAAGGCCGTCGGGATCAGGATCACGCCCATGCAGAATTCGCGGATCGTGCGGCCGCGCGAGATGCGCGCGATGAACACGCCGACAAAGGGACCCCAGGCCAGCCACCAGATCAGGTAGGTCAGCGTCCAGTTCGCCGACCACTGCGTCAGGCCCTCGAACGGGAACAGGCGGAACGACATGTTCAGGAACTGGGAAACGTAGGCGCCCAACGTCGTGACGAAGGTCTCCATGATGAAGCTCGTCGGGCCCATCGTCAGGATGTAGGCCATCATCGCCAGGCCAAGCACCATGTTGATGTCCGACAAGAGCTTCATGCCCTTCTCGACACCGGTCAGGGTCGAGATCATGTACATCGCGAAGAGCACGGCCAGGACCATCAAAGAAACACTGTCGACGGCGGGCACGTCGAACAGCGACGTCAGGCCGGAACGCACCTGCAAAGCACCCATGGCCAGCGATCCGGCAAGGCCGAAGACCACGGCCACGACGCCGAGCACATCCGCCATTGTCGCCGCGACCTCCGAGGAGCGCCAGGTGAACAGGCTGCGCAACGGGGTCGAGATCAGCGGCGCCTTTTCCAGCCTGAACGTGAAGTAGGCGATGACGAGCGCGCATACGCCGTAGATCGACCAGGCGTGCAGCCCCCAGTGAAGATTGGTGATCACCAATGCCTGGCGGGCCGCTTCGGTGGACTGCGCGACACCATCCGGCGGATCCATGAAGTGCGTCACCGGTTCGGCGACGCCCCAGAAGAGAAGCCCGGCGCCCATGCCGCCCGCGAACAGCATCGCAATCCAGGATGTGAACGAGAATTCGGGCTCCTCGTCATCCTTGCCGAGGCGAATCGAGCCGTATGGGCCGAGTGCCAGAAATGCGGCGAGGATGACGAAGCATGAGCAGAGGAGAAGCCACCACCAGCTGGCTCCAACCATGAAATAGCCCGTAAACCCCAATACGTTTGCTGCCATTCGTTCAGGAGAAATGACGCCCCATGCACCAATCGGCAGACAAAACAGCAGAGAAATAACAACAACCTTGTTGAATCTCAAGTCCAGATGACTCCACAACTTATTTTAAGGCATTTTTGAGACAGCGCTCAGCGCCTATTGAGGTCTTTGTGCAACATAACGAAAGCCGCAGTCAACCAGGCAGAGAAAGGCGTTGCGTGGAGAGCGCGCCATGGCTGTGGACGTGCGGTTCGCGGAGCATCGACCTCGGCCGGAGCGGGTTCGAGAGGACGGGACAAAACCCGCCGACGCGGGTGGCGATGATGCCGATCCTGAGCGGGCGATCTGCGAACACCCGCGCCGTGGCGTCGCGAACCGCTGACCCTGGTTTGGCCGCCCTGCCCTGGCGGTGTATCAGGGCACGGCCGCCCGAGACGGAGCCACCGGCCGATGAAATGCCTGCTGGTCGCCGACCTGCACTATGACCTGCGCAAGTTCGACTGGGTGGTCGACGCCGCGTGCCATGTCGATCTCGTCGTGCTCGCCGGCGATCATCTGGATGCCGGCTCGACCGTCCCCCGCCCGGCGCAGGCGGTGATCGTGCAGCGCTATTTCCGCCGCATCCGGGAGGTTGCGCCGCTCCTCGTGTGCTCGGGCAACCACGACCTCGACGGCCCCGACCGGATGGGCGGGCTGACCACGCGCTGGCTCGCCCGGTCACGGCATTTCGACGTGCTGACCGACGGGCAGTCGCGTGTTTTCGGCGACACGCTCTTCAGCTTGTGCCCGTGGTGCGACAGCAAGGGGCAGGAGCGGGGCATCGCCGCCCAGCTCGCCGCCGCGGCGGCGCTTCGGCCCGAGCGCTGGGTCTGGGTGCATCACGCGCCGCCCGCGGCCTCGCCCGTGAGCTGGGACGGCAAGCGCTGCTTCGGCGACGTGCGGCTCCGGGAGTGGATCGAGGCCTTCGCGCCGGAGATCGTGCTTTCCGGCCACGTCCACCAGTCGCCCTTCACCAAAGACGGCTCCTGGGCCGACCGGATCGGCCGGACCTGGGTCTTCAATGCCGGCCACCAGATCGGGCCGCGGCCGGCGCACATCGTCGTCGACCTCGAGGAGCCCGGCGCCTACTGGACCTCGCTCGCCGGCGCCGAGCTGGTGCCGCTCGACGTGGCGCCGGAGCGCCCGTTCTCGCCCGTCGACGAGCCGCCGCCCTGGCTGCTCGCTCTCTACCGGACGACCTAGCTGCCGGGCTCCGCCGGCAGCCTGTCCGCCGGCACGAACTCCTCGCCCTGCTCGTGGGCGAGCGACTGCAGCACCTCGTCGACCATGCCGAGATGCCCCGCCTCGGCCCTGAACTGCCGCTTGAGGTCGACCAGGTAGTCGGTGACGTTGCGCAGGCGGCGGGCGAGGAGGATGGCGATCAGGCGGGCCGCTTCCGGGCGTTCGGCGAGGAAGGTCGTGGGCTCCGGCACCACGTGCATCACGACCTCCGTCCTGGCCCGGACGCTCGCCGTGTGCGGCTGGTCGAGCAGGACCGCCATCTCGCCGAAGACGGCCCCCGGCTCGTCGATGACGGCGATCCCGACCGCGTCGCGGAAGACCTCGACCGTGCCTTCGGCCAGCACGAGCAGCCGGCCCGAGCGCTCGCCTTCCACGAGGAGGATGGCTCCAGGCGGAAAGGTCCGGGTCGGACGGTCACGGCACTGGTCGAGCAAGGCCTGCACGTCGGCACCCCGCAGGTTGGAGGTGGCCCGAGAATGGGCGCCACGGCCGGCCCGCACAAGGCAATTGGAACAATGCGCGGGCATGCCGGTTGAGATTATCGGCGTCGGGTCGACCGAAGGGGGAGGAAACGTGCCGGACTGGGTCCCGGAGCTCTGGACCGCCAACATCGCGCCGGAGGAGGCGCTGCTCCGGCTCGTCGTGGCCCTCGTGCTCTGCGGCTTCCTCGGCTTCGAGCGCGAGCTGATCGGCCGGGCTGCCGGGCTGCGCACGCACATGCTGGTGGGCCTGGCCGCGGCGCTCCTGACCGTCGTGGCGCACGAGATGTTCGCCTGGGTACGGTCGCTCGAGGAACAGGTGAACGCCGACCCGCTGCGTCTTCTGGAGGCGATCACGGCCGGCGTGGCGTTCCTCGCCGCCGGCTCGATCTTTCGCGAGAAGGACCGGGTGAAGGGGCTCACCACGGGGGGCGGGCTCTGGATGGCCGGGGCGATCGGCATCGCCTCGGGGCAGGGGCTGATCGGCCTCGCCATCATGGCGACCGTGCTGGGCGTCATCGTCATCGCCGTCCTGCGCCGGCTCGAGGTCTAGGCTCAATCCGGCAGCGGCCGGGGCGGCTCGCGCTTCAGCATTTCCGGCCAGAGCCAAAGGACGAGGGCGGCGGCGGCGAGGCCCTCGGCGGCGATCAGGCGCTGCGCGTTGACGGCACCCAGCCACTCGGCGAGCAGCCCGGCATGGAGGAAGCCGAAGGGGGCCGCACCGATGGCGAAGGTGATGATGCCGAGCACGCGCACCCGGATGGCGGCGGGCGAGGCCTGGAGCGGCAGGCTGATCTGCATGGCGTTGAAGCCGGCCATGCCGAAGCCGCCGATGAAGAGGACGGTGAAGGCGACGCCGATCGAGCTGGTGAGGCCGAAGGTCAGGGTGGCGACGAGGTAGAGCGTGGCGCCGAGGGCGTAGATCGGCCCGGCGAGCTCTGGCGGGCTCCGCTCGGTCAGGATGAAGGCGGCGATCAGGGCACCCACGGCGTCGCTGGCGAGCAGCAGGCCGATGCCGGTGGGGCCGAGGTCGAGCACCCGCTCGCCGATCACCGGTGCGAGGGCCACATAGGGAAAGCCGAAGAAGTTGAAGACCACGGTGAGCATGACCGCTCCGGTCAGGAGGCGGTGCCGGCGCACATAGGTGAAGCCCTCGGCGAGGTTGCGCGCGATCCCGGCGAGGTTGGTCGGGCTCATGGTCGGGCGGTCGGGCGGCTGGCTCAGCATCATCCAGGTGCAGAGGCCGTGCACGACGATGCCCATGGCGAAGACGCTGGCGATGCCGCCCATGTCGAGGAGGATGCCGCCGATCGCCGGGCCGGCGATGCGCGTGAACTGGACGCCCACCACCTCGAGGCCCATGGCCGCCGAGACCCGCTCGAGGCCGACCGCGTCGGCCAGCATGGTGCGGCGGACGGGCGTCTCGATGGTCCAGGCGATGCCGCCCATGACGGCGGCGATGAGCAGCTGCCAGAGCTCGAGCCGGCCGGTGAGGGCGAGGCCAAGGAGGACGATGTCGGTCACCACCAGGAGAGCGATGACGGTGGTGACCACGACTTTACGCGAACGGCCGGCGATGGCGGCGGTGACGACGGCGCCGGTGAGCAGCGGCAGGAGGCGGGCCACGGTCATGGTCGCGACCCAGAGGGCGGAGCCCGTGAGCTGCAGCGCCAGCACGCCGTAGGCCAGAAGCTCGCGCCCGCGCATCATGTTGACGCCG
>CAZGUW010000053.1:0-21905 GCA_964528705.1 uncultured Geminicoccaceae bacterium | reverse complement strand
CCACGACTGCATCTCGCTGCTCGACCGGCCGATCGGCTCGGCCGATGCGATCGCCGACGCGATCCGCCAGCCGGTCGAGACGCCCGGGCGGGACGTACGGCCCTTCCAGGACGTGCTGATCGAGCTCGGTGCGAGGCTCGGCCTGCCGGCCTTCGTCGACGAGAGTGGCGCCCCCCGCTTCCCCGGCGGCTATGCCGACTACATGGTCAACCACGAGCGCAAGCCCGGCGTCGGCTCGCTCGCCGGCTGGCGCGGCGTCGATGGCGACCGGCACGGCAAGGGTGCCGTCAACCCGGACCAGCTCGAACGCTACAAGGCGAACGGCTGCTTCTTCAGCCTGCCGATCCCCGAGGAAGCCAGCTACTTCAAGCACGCCAACGCGGCCTACCTGAAATTCGCGGTCGAACACGGCCTCATCGACGAGGCGGCACCGATCCGGTTGCAGCTCTACAGCGAGCCCCTGCAGCGCTTCCGCCTCGCCGCACGGGGCCACGGCGCCCTGCAGCCGCCGGCGGAGAAGCGCGCGCGGATCGAGACCTATTTCGACCCGCTGCCCATCTGGTACATGCCGTTCGACGAGGCGGCGGTCGACACCTCGAGCTTCCCGCTCCACGCGGTGACGCAGCGGCCGATGTTCATGTACCACAGCTGGGGCGGGCAGAATCCCTGGCTCCGCCAGATCCTCGATCGCAACGCCCTCTACCTCAATCGCCAGACCGCCGCGAAGCTCGGCATCGAGGAGGGCGACCGGGTCGCCGTCACCAGCCGGCACGGCCGGGTCGAGGGCCGGGCGAAGCTGATGGACGGCGTCCATCCCTCCACCGTCTGGACCTGGAACGCCATCGGCAAGCGCCGCGGCGCCTGGGCGCTCCAGGGCGACATTCCCGAAGCACGCGAGGGTTTCCTCTTGAACTCGCTGATCGACGATCTCCTGCCGGAGCGGGACGGCGGCTATCGCTACGCCAATGCCGACCCGGTGACCGGCCAGGCCGCCTGGTACGATCTCCTGGTGCGGGTCGAGAAGCTGGCCACGGATGCACGGGCGACGGAGCCGGCCCCCCTGCCCCGCCCGCCCGGTGCCATGCCGGTGCCGGAAACGCTCAGCTACCGGGGTCGAGGTGGCGCATGACCAGTCTACCCGCCAATCCCTCCGCCAAGCGACTCGGCCTCGTCATCGACCTCGACACCTGCGTCGGCTGCCAGGCCTGCGTCGTCCATTGCAAGGAATGGAACACCAGCAGCGGCGCCTCGGCGCTGAGCGACACCGAGCCTTACGGCGAGGAACCGAGCGGCGCCTGGCTGAACCGGGTGCACGGCTTCGAGCTGGACGACAGTGCGGCGGGCGGCTGCGGCAGCACCGTGCATTTCCCGCGCTCCTGCCTGCATTGCGAGAATGCCGCCTGCGTCACCGTCTGCCCGACCGGCGCCTCCCACAAGCGCGCCGAGGACGGCATCGTGCTCGTCGACGAGGACAAGTGCATTGGCTGCGGCCTCTGCGCCTGGGCCTGCCCCTACGGGGCGCGGGAGATGGACCAGGTCGCGAAGGTGATGAAGAAATGCACGCTCTGCGTCGACCGCATCTACAACGAGAACCTGCCGGTCGAGGAGCGCGAGCCGGCCTGTGTGCGCACCTGCCCGGCACGGGCGCGCCATTTCGGTGATCTCGGTGATCCCGAGAGCGACGTCTCGCAGGTCGTTGCCGAGCGGGGCGGCGTGGCGCTGATGCCCGAGCTCGATTACCGCCCGACCAACCGCTACCTGCCGCCGCGTCGGCCTGTCCCGGCGGCCGAGCGGCCCAAAGCGCTGGAGCCGGCCCCGGGCGGCTTCCTCGGCTGGCTCGACCGCCTGCTCGCCGATCAATCGTAGGAGCCCGCCTTGCATCCAGCTCCCTCGATCATCTTCTTCACCGCGGCCTCCGGCGCCGGCTACGGCCTCCTCGTCTTCGCCGCCCTCGCCGGACTCGTCGGCCTCGTGCCCGTCGACAGGGCCAGCGGCTTCGCCCTGCTCCTGCCGGCACTGTTCCTGGTCGCCGGCGGGCTCCTCGCCTCGGCCGGCCATCTCGGTCATCCCGAGCGGGCCTGGCGGGCCTTCAGCCAGTGGCGCTCGTCCTGGCTGTCGCGTGAGGGTGTGGCCGCCGTCATCAGCTTCGTGCCGGCGCTCGGCCTCGCCTGGGCCTGGGCGCTGGACGGCCGGCTGGCGCCGGTCTGGGCGCTGGCAGCGATCGTCATGGCCGGGCTCACCGTCTACTGCACGGCCATGATCTACGCCTCGCTGAAGCCGATCCCGCGCTGGCACCACAAGCTCGTGCCGCCCGTCTATCTCGGCCTCGGTGCGGCGAGCGGCAGTGCCGTCGGCATCGCCGCCGCGGCCTGGACGGGCGCTCCCCTGCTGCCGCTGGCGCCGCTCGTCGCCATCGCGCTGGTCGTCGGCTGGGGGCTCAAGTGGCGCTACTGGCAGTCGGTGGACACGCAGAAAGCCACCGCCACCACCGCCGACGCCGTCGGCCTCGGCGACCGCGGCACGGTCCGGCTGGTCGAGCCGCCGCACACCGAGCGCAACTACATCCTGGACGAGATGGGCTTCAGGATCGCCCGCAAGCACAGCGCCAAGCTCAGGCGCCACGCGCTCCTGGCGGGGCTCGCCCTGCCGCTCGCCGCCCTCGTCCTGGCGCTGCTCCTGCCGCACGCCCTGGCGGCGCTGCTCCTGAGCCTCGGCGCCGCCCTCGCCCTCCTCGGCGTGGCGATCGAGCGCTGGCTCTTCTTCGCCGAGGCCGAGCACATGGTGATGCTCTACTACGGGCAGGAAGCGGTCTGACGCCCTATCGCCGGCGCGTGCCGGCTTGGATGCGACGCCCCTTGAAGTAGAAGAAAATCGCCGGCAGGGCGCCGAGACAAGCGATGGCACCGCCCCAGGCGAACTGGCCGAGCGATTCCAGCCCCGTCTGCAGGTACTGGATGGCGGCACCCTCGAGCAGCAGGGCCACCATCCAGGCGGTCATGACGACGGTGGACACGATCTCCCGCATGTGGCGCCGCGTCGTCCAGGCGGCGGGCGGCTGCGCATCGAACTGGCGCGAGACCCAGGTGGTGGCGAGTGCCGTGGCGGCGAGCGAAAGCCCGGCCACAATGGCGATCTTCTTGAAACTGGCAGTCATTGCGTAGACCATGACGCGCGATTCACTCCGATCGGCCCCGCAGCGGCCGGCGAACCGGCCTTCCGGTCGGTGGCGCCTGCCTGCGGACGCGCTCAGATAGTCGCCTGAAGCCGGTTGCGCCCGTGCAATTGCGCCTTGGCTCGAAGGCGAGGCTGCATCAAATCGCATTCCCCGGAAGCCGGCCCATCGGCGCTGGTGTGCTTGCCTCGGGGCGCGCACCGGGGCAACATGACCGTCGGCCCCTCAAGCTCTCCGTGCTCGTTGCCGTCGTGGGCGGGCGCGTACGCAAAGAAAATCCGGATCACGGAATACCGTTTCGTATGATGTTCCACGAGGATCTTTTTCTGGACGTGCTTGTCGGGTTGTTCGCACTGCTGAACCCGCTATTCGCGATCCCTGTATTTCTTGGCATGACAGGCGCCTGTTCGGCCAGCGAACGGCAACGAACTGCCGCCGTGGCGGCGTTGAGCACTCTGGTGGCGCTGGTCGCCGCAGCGCTGGTGGGCGATCAGATATTGAACCTGTTCGGCATCCACGTTCCATCGTTCCAGATCGCGGGCGGCCTCATCGTGCTGATTATTGCCCTTGGCATGCTCAAGGGCGAAACGGAAGAAGAGGACGATGCCAGACTGGCCGCCAAGGCGCAGAGCACCTCGCCCGGCAGGAACATCGCCATCTATCCTCTGGCCATACCGCTCCTCGCCGGCCCGGGTGCCTTCGTCACGACGATCGTGTTCAGCAGCCGCGTCGATTCGCTCGGCGGCTTCATCTCACTCAGTGCGGCGATCGCGGCGGTTGTCGGCGCGCTGTGGCTCGCCATGGCGTTCGCCACCACGGCCGGGCGCTATCTGAACCATACCGCGATCAACATCAGCACCAAGATCCTCGGCATTCTCCTGGCTGCCGTTTCGGTCGAGATGATTCTGACCGGGATCGACGACCATTTCCTGCCGATGTTCCAGGCCGGCTAGAACGGGGCGCCGGGGTTCCGGCGGTCCCACGCCGAGCCGTGGATCAGACCCAGCCGCCGTCCGCGAGATACTGCTGGTTGGTCATGGCGCTGCTGTCGTCGGCGGCGAGGAAGAGAACGACGCGGGCGATCTCGTCCGGGTACAGCTTGCGCTTGAGGCACTGGCGCTGCATCAGCTCCGCCTCGCCCGCCGCGTCGAGCCAGAGGCGCTGCTGCCGCTCGGTCATGATCCAGCCCGGGGCGACGCAGTTGACGCGGATGTTGTCCGGGCCGAAGTCGCGGGCCTGGCCGCGGGTCAGGCCGAGCACGCCCGCCTTCGAGGCCGTGTAGGCGTGCATGCCGCCCTGCCCCGCCACCCAGCTCACCGAGCCCATGTTGACGATCGACCCGCCGCCCTGGCGCTTCATCATCGGCTGGACCGCCTGGGCGCAGAAGAACTGGTGCTTGAGGTTCATGGCGATCCGGTCGTCCCAGTACTCGGACGTCACCTCGGCGAAGGGATGGCGGTCGTCGCGGGCCGCGTTGTTGACCAGCACCGTGATGTCGCCATGCGCCTCGGCCGCCTTGGCGACCGCTGCGCGGAGCGCCTCGATGTCGCGCAGGTCGGCCTCGAGGAAGAACGGTGCCGCATGGCCGGCGGCCTTGACCTCGTCGACCGTCTTGCGGCTCGCCTCGGCGTCGAAGTCGATGAAGGCGACCTTGCTGCCCTGCGCCGCCATGGCATGGACGATGGCGGCACCGATGCCCGAGCCGCCGCCGGTGACGAGGACGGAGCGGTCCTTCAGGCTCGGATAGGTGGCAAAGCCCGACATGAAAGCCTCATTCGTTGGGGGTGGTGGCGAGCACCGGCGGCACCTTGCGGCGGCCGCGCACGGCGCTGACGACGACGACCAGCCAGATGACCAGGGTGATGACGCCGAGCACGCCGGCGATCGGCCGCTCGAAGAAGGCGAGCAGGTTGCCGTCGGCCTTGATCATCGACTGCATGAAGTTGCGCTCGACCATGCTGCCGAGGACGAGCCCGAGGATCGCCGGCGCCACCGGGAAGCCGTTCTCCTCCATGATGAAGGCGATGACGCCGAGCACCAGCATGACGGTCACGCCGAAGACCGTGTTGTTGATGGCGAAGGCGCCCACCATGCAGAGCAGCAGGATGACCGGCATCAAGACCTCGCGCGGCACCTTGAGCATCTGCCCGTAGGACCTGATGGCGAGCCAGCCGAGCGGCAGCAGGAGCAGATTCGCGACGAAGAAGGCGAGGAAAACGGCGTAGAGCAGCTCGGGCTGGTTGAGCATCACCATCGGCCCCGGGTTCATCCCCTTCATGTAGAGAATGCCGATGACGATGGCGGTGATCGAATCGCCGGGGATGCCGAAGACGAGGGCCGGGACCCAGGCGCCGCCGAGGCTCGCATTGTTGGCGGTGCCGGCGTCGACCAGCCCCTCGGTATGGCCCGTGCCGAACTTCTCCGGCTCCTTCGACGCCTTCTTCGAGATGGCGTAGGTGACCCAGGCGGCGATGTCGGCGCCCGCACCCGGCAGGATGCCGATCAGCGTGCCGGTCAGGCTGCCGCGCGCCGCACCCAGCTTGTAGCGCCGCAGCGATGCGAGACCCGGCCGGATGATGGAGCCGCTTGCCTGGCTCACCTTGGCCATCTGGTCGCGCCCGCCCGTGGTGCCGAGCGCCCAGCGCAGCACCTCGGAGACGGCGAACATGCCGATCATCGCCGGGATGAAGCTGACCCCGCCCATCAGCTCGACCGACCCGAAGGTGAAGCGCGGCTGGCCGGCCATGATGTCGATGCCGATGGTGGCGATGAAGAGGCCGAGCAGCAGCGACACGAGGCCCTTGACCGGGCTGCCGGTCGAGACGAAGGCGGCGCAGGTGAGGCCGAAGGTGGCGAGCCAGAAATACTCGAAGGTCGAGAAGCTGAGCGCCACCTCGGCCAGGAGCGGGGCGGTGAAGGCGAGGATGGTGGCGCCGACGAGCCCGCCGAGGACGGCGCAGACCAGCGACGTGCCGAGCCCGAGATTGGCCTTGCCCGCCTGGGTCAGCTTGTAGGTGTCGTCGACATAGGCGGCGGAGGCGGGGGTGCCCGGGATGCGCAGCAGGGCACCCGGCAGGTCGCCCGCGAAGATCGCCATGGCGGTGGTGGAGACGATGGCGGCCAGCGCCGGGATCGGCTCCATGAAGAAGGTGATGGGGACGAGCAGTGCGGTCGCCAGGGTCGCGGTCAGGCCCGGCATGGCGCCGACGAAGAGCCCGAAGGCGCCGGCCGCCAGCATCACGCCGATGACGTAGGGATCGAAGACCAGGGCGAAGGCGGCGAGCAGCGTGTCGGTCATGGTCAGGGGCCGATCGTCACCAGGGCAGCCGGGGCAGGATGTGCCCCTGCGGCAGCGGCACCAGCAGCATCGTCCTGAAGGCCCAGTCCACCACGAGCACGAGGATGACAGCGATCAGCAGCGAGTTGAGCCAGTGGCCGCCGCGAAAGCGGACGAGCAGCACGTACATGCCGACGCCCGCGGTCAGGACGAAGCCGAGCCGGTCGACGAAGAGAATGAAGGCGAGGATCGCGAGCAGCACGAGGCCCGCGTCGACCAGCCGGTCGAGGCGGTGGCCGGCGACGTCGACCCAGCCCGCGACCGCCCTGGCGCGCCAGCCGGAGACGATCAGCACGAGCCCGGAGAGAACCAGGCCCGTGCCGATGATCGTGGGGAAGAAGTCCGGGCCGTAGGCCTGGCCGTGCGTCGCCGGGAAGGTGCTCGCCCTCAGCACGATGGCGAGGCCGCCCAGCAGGATCACGAGGCCGAGAACGGCGTCGTTGAACCTCATCGGTGCGGCCCCGCCCGAGCTTTCTTGACCGGCCCGGCTACTTCGCCATGCCCAGCTCTTTCATCACGCTGCCGAGCGATTCGTTGCTCTGCGCCATGAACTGCTCGAAGCCCTCGGGGCCCTCGAACACCATGCCGTAGCCGCGATCGTTCATGAAGCTGCGGAACTCGTCGCTGGCGTGGATCTTCTCGAGCAGCGGCACGATGGTGTTCACGACCTCTTCCGGCAGGCCCTTCGGTCCCGCCACGCCACGCCAGGCGCCGAGCTGCCAGGCGACGCCCTCCTCCTCGAGGGTCGGCACGTCCGGGAAGTTGGCGGCCCGGGCGCTCGCCATGATGGCGAGGCTCTTGACCCGGCCGGCATCGATCAGCGACTGCGCCTCGGGCACCGAGCAGGTCACGACGTCGACGCCGCCGGCCACCAGGTCCTGCAGGCCGGGCGCGGCACCCTCGGAGGGTACCCACGGCACCCGGTCCGGCTCCATGCCGGCGGTCTGCAGCATGCCGGCGAGCGCCAGGTGCCAGATGCCGCCCTGGCCGGTGCCGGACGCCTTGAGCGTGCCCGCGGGGTTGTCCCGGACATAGGCGAGCAGCTCGTCGAGAGTGCTCCAGGGCGCATCGGCCTGGACCTGCACGCCGGCCGGGTCCTCGTTGTAGAGGGCGAGCGGCGTGTAGTCCTCGTAGGTCAGGTCGGTGAGGCCGGACCAGTGCATCATGCCGATCTCGACCGTGACGATGCCGAGCGTGTAGCCGTCGGGCTCGGCCGTGGCGATGGCGCTGTGGCCGACCACGCCGGAGCCGCCCGTGCGGTTGACCACGTTCACCGGCTGGCCGAGCTCCGGCTCCATCAGCGAGGCCAGGATGCGCGCCGTGGCGTCGGTGCCGCCGCCGGCACCCCAGGGCACGATCAGCGTGATCGGGCGGTCGGGATAGGCCGCCTCGGCCCGCTCCATGCCCGCCATCAGGGCCGCGGCAGCGGCGCAACCAAGGAGAATCGTCCGTCGCAACATGGCTTTGAGCCTCCCAGTTCTTCGTATGCGATGGGAGGACGCTAGCCGATCCTTCGGGCTTCGGCCACCATTAGAAGCTGCCGAGGAGCGTGCCTGTGACAATGAGGACGACGAGGGCCAGGAGCGGCACGAGCATGCCCGTCACGGCGATGTCGAGATAGGCCTGGCCATGGGTCTGCCGGCAGATGGCGAGGAGGGTGATGACGGCGCCATTGTGCGGCAGGGTGTCGAGGCCGCCCGTGGCGACCGCGGTGACGCGATGCAGCAGCTCCGGGGCGATGCCCGCGGCCTCGGCCATGGCGAGGTAGGTGTGGCCGAGCGTCTGCAGGGCGATGCTCATGCCGCCCGAGGCCGAGCCGGTCATGCCGGCGAGCAGGTTGACGCCGATTGCGAGCGAGATCAGCGGGTTGTCGCCGCCGATGTCGACCACGCTGTCACGGATCAGCGTGAAGGCCGAGAGCGAGGCGACGACGGCGCCGAAGCCGACGAGGCTCGCCGTGTTGAAGATCGGCAGGAGCGAGGCGTTCGCACCGCTGTCGATCGAGCCCGTGAGCTTCGGCAGGCGCCGCCAGTGCAGGGCGATCAGCACGAGCGTGGCGATGACCAGCGCCGCGGTCACCGACCAGATGCCGCGCACCTGGCTGATGTCGGTCGAGCCGAACGCCGGCAGGGCGAGGAACGACGTGTCCATGGCCGGGATGACGAGCCCGGTGAAGACGAAGTTGAGGAGGATGACGAGAACCAGCGGCAGGGCGGCCGTGAGCGGCGACGGCAGGTCGCGGGGCGGTGCCTCGACCGGCAGCTCGACGAGGTCGAAGCCCTCGCCGGCGGCGTGCTCGCGCATGTCCCTGTCGGGCGTGAAGGTGGCGGGCGCGAAGGCGGCGGTCGCCGGCCCGGCATAGCCCTCGCCCAGGCGCCGCGCCCGGTACTGCAGCCAGGCGAGCCCGCCGCCCAGCATGATGGCGGCCGTGAGGATGCCGAGGCCGGGGGCGGCGAAGGGGGTGGTGCCGAAGAACGGCATCGGGATGGCGTTCTGGATCGCCGGGGTGCCCGGCAGCGCCGTCATGGTGAAGGTGAAGGCGCCGAGCGCGATCGTCGCCGGCAGCAGGCGGCGCGGCAGGTCGGCGCGGCGGAAGAGGGCGTCGGCGATCGGGTAGGTGGCGAAGGCGACGACGAAGAGCGAGACGCCGCCATAGGTCATGACCGCACAGGCGAGCACCACGGCGAGGATCGCCCGGCCCTGGCCGAGTTTGGCGATGATCGCGTTGGCCAGCACCTCCGCACTGCCGGAATCCTCGATCAGCTTGCCGAACACCGCCCCCAGCAGGAAGAGCGGGAAGAAGCTCGTGATGAAGCCGCCCGTCGCGGTCATGAAGATCTGCGTGTAGGCGGCGAGCACCGGCAGTTCGCCCGTGGCGACGACCGTGAGGGTGGCCAGCGCCGGTGCCAAAATCAGCAGGCTGAGGCCGCGGTAGGCCAGGTACATGAGCAGCGCCAGGGCCACCACGACGACGAGGATCCCGTACACGACGGGGCTACTCCGCCCGCCGGCGACGGGCGCGGCCCGGCCGCTTGGCCATGTCCTCCAGCACCTCGACCGGGCGGAAGGTATCCGAGAAGAGATCGGCGAGATCGATGGTCGAACGGTTGCCCAGGTCGTCGAAATGCTCGGCGAGCCACTCGTCGGCCCAGGCGCGGCCCTGGGCGAAGAGGTGGGTGAGGTAGGCCCACTCCGCGTTCAGCTTGCTCGAGGCCTCGAGGTGCTCGACCTCGTCGGCGGCATGGATCATGTGCATGCGGATGTCGCGGTGGCGCTCGTTCTCGAGCCCTTCCGCATCGATGATCTGATGCAGCAGGTGGATGGCGCGCAGCTCCTTGAGCAGCGCCGCGTTGAAGGTCAGCTCGTTGAGGCGGTTCATGATGTCGCGGCCGGTTTCCGGCAGCTTCTCGCGGCGCATCGGGTTGATCTGGACGATGACCACGTCCCGGCAGCCGGCGCCGTCGACCAGGGGGTAGAGCGCCGGGTTGCCGATGTAGCCGCCGTCCCAGTAGGCCTCGCCGCCGATCTCGACCGGGCGGAACATGAAGGGCAGACAGGCCGAGGCCATCACCGTGTCGACCGAGAGCTCGCCGGTGCGAAAGACCCGCCCGCGGCCGGTGCGCACGTTGGTGGCGGTGACGTAGAGCTGCACCTCGTGGCAGGCGTTGACGCGGTCGAAGTCGATGGTGGCGGTAAGCAGGTCGCGCAGCGGGTTGATGTCGAACGGGTTGAGCTGGCGCGGCGCGAAGAGGCGCGTCAGCTGTTCGAAGTAGTGATACCAGGGTGAGGTCTCGAGGCTGAAATTGCCCGAGAGCCGGTCCCACAGGCTGCGCTGGATGGGCGAGAACCGGGCGGCGTTGCTGACCGCCTTCCAGAAGGCGGCGAGCGCCTGCCTGGCCTCCTCGGGGCCGCCCTTCTGCAGCCCGTCGGCCAGCACGACCGCGTTCATGGCGCCGGCGCTGGTGCCGCTCAGCGCGTGGATCTTCAACCGGTCGTCCTCGAGCACCCGGTCGAGCACACCCCAGGTCAAGGCACCGTGCGAGCCCCCGCCCTGCAGCGCGAGGTCGATGGTCTTGGCTGGCATCGTCTCCCCTCCCCCGTCGTGCCGCGGCTATTCTTGTGCATTGCAGCATGAATGGCAACGGCAACCGGCGCGCTGCCGCCGCCGCGCCACGGCCGGTGCTCGTCCGGAATTTCCGCAGCAATCATTCGAGGATCACAAGTAATACTGTGCATCTGTTAACCATGAGCCTTAACTCCTGCGCCCGGCGACCTGTGCATATTCGCTCGCGGGCAGTCGAGCGCTCGCTTCCTGCCCGGGGTTTCTCCAACGCCACGGGTCGTCATGCACAAGGTTCAATTGAACGGTCTGCCGGTCACGACCGTCACCGGCAGCGAGCCCATACTCGCTGCCCTGAAGAACAGTCTCGCGGAGCGGACCTCCCTGCTCCTGACCTTCGTCAACCCGCATGCCTGGCGGATCGAAGAGGAGACGGGCGAGCATGCGCGGCTCTTGCGCCAGTTCGACATGGTGCTGCCGGACGGCATCGGCGTGGTGCACATGCTGCGCCGGCTGCACGACCGGTCGGCCGGCCGGTTCAGCTTCGATGCCACCTCGCTCTACCCGCCGGTGCTCCGCACCCTGCAGGAGACCGGCGCCTCGCTCCTCGTCGTGGGCGCCAGGCCGGGAGTGGCCGAGCGGGCCGTGGCACGAATGCGGGCGGCCTTCCCGGGCGTCGACTTCCTCCCCGCCCGCGACGGCTACCGTGACTGGGCCGAGCTCGAGCGGGAGATCCTCGACCGGCGGCCCGCCATGGTGCTCTGCGGCATGGGCGCGCCGCACCAGGAGCGGTTCATGCTGCGGCTCAAGGCGGCCGGCTACACGGGCGTGATGATCAGCTGCGGCGGATTCCTCGATCAGCTCGCCGAGGCCGAGCGCTACTACCCCGCCTGGATCGACCGCCACGACCTGCGCTGGCTCTACCGGATCTACAAGGAGCCGCGGCGGCTCTTGCGGCGCTATGCCGTCGACTACCTGCCGTTCCTGCGCTTCGCCTTCGCCACCCTAGCCCGCCAGCGCCTGCTCGGCCCCGCCCTGCCCCTGCCGATCGAGCCCTCCGACCAGCGCAACTGAGCCGGCGATGCGCGGCCCCCTTTCGCCCCCGGCCGGCAGGCACTAGCTTGCGCCGCGGGTGACGCACGGCCCCCGATCGGAAAGATGGGCCGCAACGACAGGGAGCAGCAATGGCGAAGCCGGACAAGCTCGGGATCGGCCTCGTCGGCGCCGGTGCCATCATGCGGCTCAGCCATGCGCCGACCATTCGATCGAGCGGGCGGGCCGAGCTGGTCGCGGCCTTCGACCTCGACCGTGGTCGGGCAGAGGCGCTGACGGCCGAATTCGGTGGCCGGGCCTTCGACGATCTCGAGGCGATGCTGGCGCTGCCCGGCCTCGATGCTGTCATCGTCGCCACGCCCAACCGGCACCACGAGGCGGCCGTGGTCGCCGCCGCGGCAGCCGGCAAGCACGTCTTCTGCGAGAAGCCGCTCTCCCTGGACGTTGCCGGCAGCCGGCGCATGATCGAGGCCTGCGACCGGGCGGGTGTGCGGCTCCAGGTCGGGTTCAACCAGCGCTTCTGGGGTCAGGTGGAGATCGCCAAGGCGCTGATCGATGCCGGGTTCATCGGCAAGGTCCACCAGATGCGCTCGATCTACGCCGAGAAGGCCAGCGCCTATCCCGCCGCCACCAGCTACCGCTACGATCTCGCCCAGTCGGGCGGCGCCACGACCATCGACCTCACCATCCACCGCATCGACCTCGCCCGGCACCTGCTCGGCGATTTCAGCGGGGTGATGGCCGAGCTCGTCCACAGCGCCCTGCCCGAGAAGGTCGACGACAACGTCCTCATGCTGACCCGGTTCGCGAGCGGTGCCCGCGGCTGCCTCGCCGGCAACCGCTACTCCCCCAATATCGGCGACGGCACCGACTTCTACGGCAGCGAGGGCACGATCCACCTGGCCAGCGAGACGACGGGGCCGTTCACCTCCGCACCGCTCGCCGTCTATACGGAAAAGCCCGCCGCCGAGCTGCCGGACGTGCTGCGCGAGGCGCACTACCCCGAAGCCTGGTGGGAGAGCTTCAAGGGTGGCTGGATCACCGTCCGGCCGCCACGCCGCAGCCCTTACGGCAAGCAGCTCGACGCCTTCTGCGCCAGCGTCCTCGACGATGCCCCCGTCCGGGTGACGGGCATGGACGGCCTGCGCGCGCAGGAGTTCGTGCAGGCCGCCTACCAGTCGATGAACGAGGGACGCTGGGTGGACCTGCCGCTCGCCGACGACGCACCGTTCGTCATCCCGACCTACGCGTGAGGAACGCCATGCGGACCTGCTTCCACAGCGTCGGCCTGCCGGACCGCCCCCTCATCGAGGTGATCGACCTCGCCGCCGATGCCGGCTACGCGGCCATCGAGATCAATTGCGAGACCCTGCCCTGGGCGCCGCCGCACCTGACGCCCGCGGCCGATGCCGGCGCGCGCCGGGCCGTGATTGCCGCCGCCGCGGCGCGCGGCCTGCCGATCGCGGCCCTGGGTGCGCATGTCGAGATGGTGAGCGGCGATCCTGATCGCCGGGCCGCTGCCTTGGCCTTCGTCAAAGGCTGCATTGACCTCGCCGCCGACCTCGAGGCACCGGTCGTCCACATCCTCTCCGGCCCGCTCGACAAGGGCCAGGACCGCGAGACGGCCTGGGCCTGGTTCCGGGACGCGGTGCGGGCGAGCACCGAGCATGCGGCGCAGCGGGGCATCGGCCTCGGCGTCGAGGCCATCGCCGGGCACCTCTTCCACAAGGTCGACGACTACCACCGGCTCCATGCGGAGCTGCCCGACGTGCCCTTCAGCGTGAACTTCGACCCGAGCCATCTCGTGGTGCAGAACGAGGACCCGATGCGCGTCGTCGCCGAGCTCGGTGCCAGGATCAATCACGTCCACCTGAAGGACGGCAAGGGCACCTTCCCCGACTTCGCCTTCCCGCCCTTGGGCGAGGGCACAATCGACTTCCCGGCTCTCGCAGAAGCACTGCGGCGGGCCGGCTACGACGGCGCCCTTTCGGTCGAGTACGAGGCCCAGGTCTACGGCTACCGGCTGACCGAGGCGGAGATCCTGAACCGGGGCCAGGCCTTCGCGGCAGCGCTGACCGGCTGACCGACGAGGCGGGGCATCCGGCCCCGTCGCTCTCCTTCATGGGGTCGGCTCCTTCAATGGAAACCGGCGGTGAAGGTCGTGGCCGTCAGCGTGACGTGGGCGTCGAGCGGGGGATACAACTCGAAGGCTTTCGGCTCGCGCGAGAAGTTCCAGAGCCGGAACAGGCACCAGTCCGAGCGACGCTCGTTGGCCACCTCCAGCTCGTTGCGGGTAATGACGAAGGGCGTGCGCTCCCAGCCGTTCGTCGTCTTCACCTCGATCAGCCGCTCCTGACCTTTCGGAGTGAAGCTCGCGATGTCATAGCCCGCGCCGTCACCGTCCTCTTCCGACACCCAGCGCACCTTGCGCGCGAGGTCATCGCGCCCCGACGATCGCAGCGTTGCCCGCTCGTGCGCCAGCACCCGCTCCTCGCCGGCACGACCGAGCGCCCGATTCCGCTCGTCCCGGCCGGCAACGTCGAACTTGCGGGCGATGTGCAGCATTCTCTCCAGCTCCTGCGGCGGTGGCTGGTTCGAGAGGGTGGGCGACGGGCCGATCCAGAGCGGCGCGATTTCATGGAAACCTGTGACCGGGCCCGGGCTGGGCAAACGGTCGCGCCAGTCGGCATTCCGGACGAGCCAGCGCGCCACCGCGTCGACCAGCGACGTCTGGAAATTGAACGCGGGCTTGTAGCCCGGAATCCATTCCTCGCCGAAACCCTTCAGAACACCGCTGATGTTCCGATGCTTGAACTCGACGGCCCCTGCCGATCGGTCGGACAGGAGCGGGAGAAGCGCCCGCCGATGCTCCGCCTTGCTGTAGGAGTTCCCGGCGATGTCGTCGACCAGCATCGCGAAGTAATCCGCGACGGTCAGGTCGTTCTCCTCGTCTGTCCAGTCACCACCCGCCATTGAGCCAGGCTACTGAGATGACACCACTTTGTCATCGAAACTCGAAGCATCCGGATACGACCCCTTCGCCGCCACAACGAGCGCCATCGGTCCATATCGTCAGCGCGTCGCCGTCATGATATGACGTCGGACAGTGCAGGCGGCTCGATCGGGGGCATCGATGCGGCGACGTGCTTTCTCGCTGTTGCTGGTGGGGGTGGCGTCGGCGCCGTTGGCGGGCCGGGCGCAGCCCGTCGACATGCCGGTGATCGGCTTCCTGA
The DNA here is from genome assembly GCA_964528705.1 of uncultured Geminicoccaceae bacterium. Classification (GTDB taxonomy): domain Bacteria; phylum Pseudomonadota; class Alphaproteobacteria; order Geminicoccales; family Geminicoccaceae; genus SLRI01. Next base: position 7,050 of record CAZGUW010000053.1, on the reverse strand, counting down.
GCGGCGCCTCGCCGGCGCCGTTCGCCCCTTACGTGGCTGCCTTCCGGGCCGGCCTCGAGGCGGCGGGCTTCGTCGAGAGGCGCAACGTCCAGGTCGAGTATCGCTGGGCGGAGGGCGACTACGCCCGCCTGCCGGAGCTCGCCGCCGAACTCGTCGCCATGGAAGTCGACGTCCTGGTCTCGAGTGGCGGCGACCGGCCGACCCAGGCCGCCATGGCGGCGACCTCGAGCATTCCCATCGTCTTCGTCGGCAGCGACGATCCCGTCCGCTTCGGCTTCGTCGAGAGCCTGAGCCGGCCCGGCGGCAATCTCACGGGCGGCACGCTCTTCACCTCAGAGCTGGAGCAGAAGAAGCTCGACCTCCTGCACGAGCTGGTGCCCGAGGCGGTCACCATCGGCATGCTGGTCAACCCGGCGAACCCGACGGCGGCGGACGACGCCAGGGACATCGCGGCGGCCGCCGAGGCGATCGGCAAGCAGATCCGCTTCGGCGAGGCGAACAGTGCCGAGACGATCGACGCGGCCTTCGCCGGCTTCACGGGCGACCCGGTCGACGGGCTGATCGTCGGCCACGACCCCTTCTTCAACAGCCAGCGCGAGCAGATCGTGGCCGCCGTGGCGCGGCTCGGCGTGCCGGCCATCTACGAGCATCGCGAGTTCGTCGAGGCCGGCGGGCTCATGAGCTACGGCAACGTGATCAGCGACAATTACCGCCTGGCCGGCGACTATGCGGGGCGCATCCTCGACGGCGCCCACCCGGCGGAGCTGCCGGTCCAGCAGGCCACGCGCTTCGAGCTGGCGCTCAACCTGCTGACGGCGGACGCGCTGGGGCTAGAGTTCCCGTCGGCGATGCTGGTGCGCGCCGACCATGTCGTCGAGTGAGCCGGCGGCGCCACCGCTGCGCCGGCCCCTCTTCCGCAAGTACTTCGTCGTCCTCTTCACCGCCGTGGCCGGCCCGCTCCTGGTCAGCGGGCTCGCCGAGGCCTGGCTCGACTACCGTACGCAGCGCGCCCTGGTCGACGACCGGCTGCGCCTCGAGGCGCGCGTCGCCGCGGGTGATATCGGCGCCTTCCTCGACGGCATCAGGGACCAGCTCGGCTGGGCCGTGCAGCTGCCCTGGACCGAGGCGAACGCCGAGGCGCACCGCGTCGACGCCTTGCGGCTGCTGCAGCGGCTGCCGGCGGCCATGGGCATCGTGCTGGTCGACGGCGACGGCCAGGAGCGGCTGCGGGTCTCCAGGATCGAGCGCGACGTCGTCGACAGCGGCCGCGACCTCGGCACGGAGCCGGCCTTCCTCGGCGCCCGCGAGGCCGGTGTGTGGTACGGGCCGGTCACCCTCAACCGCGGCTCCGAGCCCTACATGGAGATCGCGCTCGCCGGCAGCCGGCGGGCCGCCGGGGTGGCCATCGCCGAGATCAACCTGAAGCTCATCCGCGACGTCGTCTCGGCCATCCGGTTCGGTGCCGGCGGCGGCGCCTTCGTGGTCGACGGAACGGGCCGGCTGATCGGCCACAGCGACCTCGACCGCGTGCTGCGCGGCGACGAGGTGTTCGGCCCCAACGCGTTCTCTCGGCTGCGGGGCGAGGTGATCCCCGGCGGCCGGGGGCCGATCCTCGAGGTCGAGATCGACGGCCGCGTGGTGCTGGCGGCCATGGCGCCGGTCCCCGGCACCGACTGGCTGGTCCTCGCCGGGCTGCCGCTCAGCGAGGCGCAGGCGCCGATCCGCGCCGCCCTCGAACGGACCGGCTGGATGGTGCTCGGCGGTGCCGGCTTCGCGCTCCTGCTCGCCGCCTGGCTCGCCCGGCGCATGACCGGCCCGATCCGCCTCCTCGAGGACGGCGCCGGCCAGATCAGCGCCGGCCGGTTCGACCACCGCATCAGGATCCGGACGGGCGACGAGCTGGAGCGCCTCGCCGGCCGGTTCAACCGCATGGCCGGTGAGCTGGCCCTCTCGGCCGAGCGTTCCGAGCGGATCGCGCGCCTCAAGCGGTTCCTCTCGCCGCAGGTCGCGGAGATCGTCGACAGCTCCGACGAGGCGGGGCTGCTCGACGCGCGACGGGTGGAGGTGGTGGTCGTCTTCGGCGATCTTCGCGGCTTCACCGATTTCTCCCTCGCCGCCACGCCGGAGGAGATCATGCGCGTGCTCGCCGACTACTACGCCGCGGTCGGCGACTGCATCGCGGCGCGCGCGGCGACCCTGACGCAGCTCTCGGGTGACGGTGTCATGATCCTCGTCAACGCGCCGCTTCCGGCGGCCGGCGATCCCGCGGTCATCGCCGCGCGCATGGCGATCGAGATGCAGGCGGCGGTCCAACCACTCTGCGCCGGCTGGCGGGCCCTCGGCCATCGCCTCGGCTTCGGCATAGGCATCGCCCGGGGCAAGGCCACGGTCGGCCGGGTCGGCTACGAGGGCCGCCACGACTACACGGCGATCGGCCCGGTCGTGAACCTCGCCGCCCGCTTGTGCGATGCCGCGGCGGACGGCGAGATCCTGCTCGACGCGCACGCCGCCGCAAGTGCGGCCGGCGAGCTGCCCCTCGTCGCGGCCGGCCACCGCCGGCTCAAGGGCTTCCCGGAAGCCGTCAGGGTCCACGCCGTCGCCGGCGCGCCCGTGCCGGCACCGGCCAGTGGCGGCGCCTAGCCGAGGCTCTTGGTCACCACCTCGTAGGCGTCCTTGCTTAGCCCCGCGGTCCCGGCGATGCGCTCGAGCTCGCCGCGCATCAGGGCCTGGCGGGCGGGGTCGTAGCGGCGCCAGCGGCCGAGGGTGAGGAGGAGGCGGGCGGCGGTCTGCGGGTTCTTGCGGTCGAGCTCGAGGGCGGTTCCGGTGAGCAGCCGGTAGCCGGCGCCGTCCGGGCGGTGGAAGCCGGTGAGGTTGCCGGTCGCGAACATGCCGACGAGCGAGCGCACGCGGTTGGGATTGGCGAGGGTGAAGGCCGGGTGGTGCAGGAGGCGCTGGACCCGCTCGACGCTCTGCCCGTCCTCGATGGTCGCCTGGAGCGCGAACCACTTGTTGATGACCAGGGGTGCCCGCTCGAAGCGCGCGTGGAAGTCGGTGAGCAGCGCCTCGTAGGGCTCGGCCTGGATGTCGCAGAGGGCCCGCAGCGCCGCCAGGCGGTCGGTCATGTTGCGCGCCTCGTGGTACTGCGCGGCGGCCAGGGCGGGTGCGCTGTCGAGGCCGGACCAGACGAGATAGGCAAGGGCCGTGTTCTTCAACGCACGCCGGGCCATGGCGTCGGTGGTGGGTGCCACCTCGGCCGGCTCGTCGCGGTGGCTCTCGCCGGCCGCCTCCAGCACCCTGACCCAGGCGGCGGCGAGGCCCTGGCCGATCGCCCGGCGGAGATAGGTGGCAACCGCGTCCACGCCTTCGACGTCGATCACCGGCAGCGACTGGGCCAGGACATTGCGGCTCGGCAGCGCCACCGCACGGGCGGCGAAGGCGGGGTCGCCGGCGGCATCGTCGAGCACGGCCTGCAGCGCCGGCAGGATCACCGGATCGAGCGCCAGCTCGCGGCCGGCACGGAAATCCTCGAGCAGCCCCCGCATCTGGTCGAGCAGCAGGCGTTGCCCGGCCTCCCAGCGGTTGAAGGTGTCGGTGTCGCGGGCGAGAAGCGTGGCGAGCTCGGCGCGGCTGAGGTCGAAGGTCAGCTCGACCGGGGCGGAAAAGCCGCGCAGCAGCGACGGCAGGGGCCGGCTCGACACGTTCTCGAAGGTGAAGGTCTCCTTCGCCTGGCGCAGCTCGAGCACGCGCTCGTCGCCCTCGGGCCGGTTCTCGCCGGTGAGCTGCAGCGGCACGGGTGCCCCGGTCCGCCGGTCGATCAGCCCCATGCGGATCGGGATCTCGAGCGGCAGCTTCTCCGCCTGGCCCGGGGTCGGCGGCGTCGACTGCTCGAGCGTCAGGCTGTAGCGGCCGCTGGCCGCGTCCCAGTCGTCGGTGACGACGACCTTCGGCGTGCCGGCCTGGTCGTACCAGCGCATGAAATGCCCGAAGTCCCGACCCGAGGACTCGGCCATGCAGGCGATGAAGTCCTCGCAGGTGACCGCCTCGCCGTCATGCCGCTCGAAGTAGAGATCCATGCCCTGGCGGAAGGCCGCCTCGCCGATCAGCGTGTGGATCATGCGGATGACCTCGGCCCCCTTCTCGTAGACCGTCCGGGTGTAGAAGTTGTTGATCTCCATATACTCGGCCGGCCGGATCGGGTGGGCGAGCGGCCCGGCATCCTCGGGGAACTGGCCCTCGCGCAGCAGGGTGACGTCGCCGATGCGCTTGACCGCGGCGGAGTGCATGTCGCTCGTGAACTGCTGGTCGCGGAAGACCGTGAGGCCCTCCTTGAGCGTAAGCTGGAACCAGTCGCGGCAGGTGACGCGGTTGCCCGTCCAGTTGTGGAAGTACTCGTGCGCGATGATCCGCTCGACCTGGACGAAGTCGGCGTCGGTGGCGGTGGTCGGATGCGCCAGGGTCGCCGAGGTGTTGAAGATGTTGAGGCCCTTGTTCTCCATGGCCCCCATGTTGAAGTCGCTGACGGCGACGATCATGAAGAGGTCGAGGTCGTACTCGAGCCCGTAGCGCTCCTCGTCCCAGGCCATGGACTTCTTCAGGGACGCCATGGCGTGGTGGCACTGGTCGATGAGCTCGTGCTCGGAATAGATGCGCAGCTCGACCGTGCGGCCGGAGCGGGTGGTGAAGTGGTCCTTGAGCAGTGCCAGGTCGCCGGCCACCAGCGCGAAGAGATAGGCGGGCTTGGGGAACGGGTCGTCCCAGAGGGCGAAGTGCCGGCCCTTCGGCAGGTCGCCCTGGCCGATCGGGTTGCCGTTGGAAAGGAGATGCGGGTAGCGCGCCTTCTCGGCCTCGATGCGGACGCGAAACCGCGTCATGACGTCGGGCCGGTCCTGGAACCAGGTGATGCGCCGGAACCCTTCGGCCTCGCACTGGGTGCAGAAGATGCCGGACGAGATGTAGAGCCCCTCGAGAGCCGTGTTGGCCGCAGGATCGATGCGGTTGGTGATCTCGAGCGTGAAGCGCTCGGGCGGGTCCAGCAGGGTCAGGCTGGTGGCGTCGATGCGGTAGGCTTCGGGCGCCAGCTCCTCGCCGTCGATGGCGATTCGCACGAGCTCCAGGCCCTCGCCGTCGAGGATCAGGGGTGCCGGGGATGCGGCCTGGCGCGCGAAACTCTGCCGGGCAGTGACCGTGGTGCGTTCGGGCTCGAGGTCGAAATCGAGCTCGACCCGCTCGGTCACGAAGGCCGGTGGCGCGTAGTCGGCAAGGCGGACGGTGCGGCGCTCGGGCGCTTGGCTCATCATCGAATTCTCGCGCGTCGGGTCTCGCGGGTCGGCTTGTCGGACCCTTGGTGTGCGATTAGCTTCGCCCGCGCAAGGCCGGAGACCGGCCCAAGAGTTTCAATCTGCATGGATGGAAGGAAGCGAGAATGGCCAAGACCGCCTTTATCGGGCTCGGGGTGATGGGCTTTCCGATGGCCGGGCACCTGGCCGCCAAGGGGCACGAGGTCGCCGTCTACAACCGCACCGGCGAGAAGGCCAAGGCCTGGGCCGAGAAGCATGGCGGGCGCGCCGCCGCCACGCCCCGGGCCGCCGCCGAGGGTGCCGAGGTGGTCATGATGTGCGTCGGCAACGACGACGACGTCCGCTCCGTGGCACTCGGTGACGACGGTGCGCTGGCCGGCCTCGAGAAGGGTGCCGTGCTGGTCGACCACACCACGGCCTCGGCCGAGCTCGCCCGCGAGCTGGACGCGGCGGCCGGCGAGCGCGGCTGCGGCTTCGTCGACGCGCCGGTCTCGGGCGGCCAGGCCGGGGCGGAGAACGGCATCCTCTCGATCATGTGCGGCGGCAAACCGGCCGACTTCAGCGTCGCCGAGGGGGTGATGCAGGCCTACGGCCGGACGATCCGGCTGATCGGCCCGGCGGGTGCGGGCCAGCTCACCAAGATGGTCAACCAGATCTGCATCGCCGGGCTCGTCCAGGCGCTCTCCGAAGGGCTGAATTTCGCCCAGGCCGCGGACCTCGACACCGACAAGGTGCTCGAGGTGATCTCAGGCGGGGCCGCCGGCTCCTGGCAGATGAACAATCGCTGGAAGACCATGGCCGAGGGCAAGTTCGACTTCGGCTTCGCCGTCGACTGGATGCGCAAGGACCTCGCGATCTGCCTCGGCGAGGCGCGCCGCAACGGTGCCGCACTGCCGGTGACGGCGGCGGTCGACCAGCTCTACCGGCTGGTGCAGCAGCAGGGCGGCAAGCGCTTCGACACGTCCTCGCTGATCCTGAACCTGCGCGCGCCCAAGTAAGGGGGGCGGAGCCGGGCCCGGGCTTGGCGGTTGTGCATCGCACACCATATTTTCATTGTCGGGGACGGGCGGCACGATCCGCCCGGCGCCCGACCGGCAAGACCTGCTGGAGTGATGGAGAATGCAAGCGAGAGCCGCCAAATTCGGCATCGGCCAGATCGTCAAGCACCGCATGTTCCCGTTCAGGGGCGTGATCTTCGACGTCGACCCCGAGTTCGCCAACACCGAGGAGTGGTACAACGCCATTCCGGAGGAAATCCGGCCGCACCGGGACCAGCCTTTCTATCATCTGCTCGCCGAGAATTCCGAGGCCTTCTACGTGGCCTACGTGTCGGAGCAGAATCTGCTCGTGGATGCGACCGGCGAGCCGGTCAACCATCCACAGATCGGCGAGCTGTTCGACAATCTGGACGAGGGCCAGTACACACCCAAGCACGTCTACGCGAACTGAGCACGAAGGCCGGCGTCCGGCCGTGGAGCTGACATGAAGTTCTTCATCGATACGGCCGACGTGGCCGAGATCAGGGATCTCGCGGCCACCGGCCTGGTCGACGGGGTGACCACCAACCCCTCGCTGATCCGCAAGTCCGGGCGCGACTTCATCGAGGTGATCGGCGAGATCTGCGAGGCCGTGCCGGGGCCGGTCAGCGCCGAGGTGGCGGCCACCACGCTGGACGGCATGCTCGCCGAGGCGGCCAGGCTGGTACCCATCGCCCCCAACGTGACCATCAAGGTGCCACTGACCTGGGACGGGC
>CAZGUW010000052.1:14670-22019 GCA_964528705.1 uncultured Geminicoccaceae bacterium | reverse complement strand
TGTCGTCGCGATCGGCCAGCAAAATCGTCGCCCCAAGGCTTGCCAGCAGGCGGGCCGTCGCTTCGCCGATGCCCGCGGCGGCCCCGGTGACCAGGATCCGCTGCCCGTCGAGCCGCAGCCCGATCCGGCTCGGCTCAGGCACGCCCGGCCTCGCCGGCTTCCGCGGGTGGGCCGGTCGCCCGGCGCCGCTCCGCCTCCGCCGCAGCCAGGCGCTGCTCGCGCCGCCGCGTCATCCAGGCGGCGAGCCCGACCGCCAGGATCAGCATGGCGCCGTTGAAGATCGGCTCGACATAGAAGGGTGCGCCGAGCTGGCTAAGCCCCGCGACGGCGACGGCGAGCACCGCGACCGCGAGGATCGTACCCCAGGGATTGGGCCGGCCGGGGCGGATCGCCGTGGCGCCGAGCAGGGCGCCGGTGAAGGCCGGCAGCAGCAGCTCCTGGCCGACCGTGCTCTGCCCGACCCGAAGCTGCGCCTGCAGCACGATGCCGGCGATGGCGGCGATGACGCCCGAGGCCACGAAGGCGAGCACGACATAGCGGTCGGCCGGGATGCCCGAGAGCACGGCGGCCCTGGGGTTGTCGCCGATGACGTAGAGGAAGCGGCCGAGCGGGCGGTGGTCGAAGACGATCCAGAGCAGGAACGCGATCGCCAGCGCATAGAGCAACGGCAGGGGCACGCCGATGCCGGGCACGACGGCGGCGAGGCCGGTGAAGCCCTCGGGCAGTTGCCCCACCACCTGCCGGCCGCCCGTGTACCACTGGTTGATGCCCAGCAGCAGCGTGCCGGTGCCGAGCGTGGCGATGAAGGAGTTGATCCTGGCCCGGGTGACGAGCAGGCCGTTGACGAGCCCGACCAGGGCGCCCATCGCCAGCACGATGGCACAGGCGACGGGCCAGGAGAGTCCCTGCTGGGTCTGCAGCCCGTTGGCGAGCACCTGGCTGATGCCGACCACCGACGCGGCCGAGAGGTCGAACTGGTTGCAGGCGAGCGGGATCATGACGGCGAGCGCCATCATGGCGTTGATCGACCGGCTGCTGGCCATCGACTTGAAGGTGAAGGCGGTCGGAAACGTGTCGGGCTTGATTACCGTGAACAGCACGAGGAGGACGATCAGCAGCACGAGCAGGTGCCAGACCGAGAGGAAGCGGAGCAGGCCGGACGGTTGCTTCATGCGGCGGCTCCGGCCAGCGCCTCGCCGCCGGCGAGGCGGGTGAGCAGCGGCACCGAGAGCCGGTCCCTCGGCACCTCGGCCGTGATCCGGCCGCGGTCGAGGACGAGTGCCCGATGGGCGATGCCCGCCACTTCCTCGAAATCCGACGAGATCAGGAGCACGGCGCGGCCCTCGCCGACGAGCCGGTCGAGAATGCGGTAGATCTCGGCCTTGGCGCCGACATCGACACCGAAGGTCGGCTCCTCGAGGATGAGCAGGCGCATCCCTGTCTCGACCCAGCGGGCGATGACCACCTTCTGCTGGTTGCCGCCCGAGAGATTGAGCACCGGCTGCTCGGGCTCGGCCGGCCGCACCGCCAGGCGCTGCATGGCCGAAGCCGCGCGCGACCGCTCTCTCGCGTCGTTGATCTTGGCGCCCTTCGCGGCGAGCGGCGGGTTCATGAAGAGGTTCTCGCGGACCGCGAGGCTTGGTGCCAGGCTCTCCTCGACCCTGCGGCTCGAGACGAAGCCGACGCCGCCCGCGGTCGCGGCGGCAGGGGAGGCCGGGCGCCAGGGTCGGCCGGCGAGGCTGGCCTTGCCGCCGCGGCCCGGAGCGGCGCCGAAGACGAAACGGCCGAGCTCGTGATGGCCGGCGCCGCGCAGACCGACGAGCGCCAGGATTTCGCCGGCGTGCAGGGTGAGGGAAACCGGGCCGACCCCGTCGAGCTCGAGCTCTTCCAGCTCGAGCAGGGTCGCCGCGTCCCCGGTGCCTGGCGGCCGCTGGAAGAGCTCCTCCAGGCTGCGGCCGACGATCATCTCGGCGAGCATCGCCGGGGTCGTGCCGGCGACCGGCCGGGTTGCGACATGGCGGCCGTCGCGCAGCACGGTGACGCTGTCGGCAAGGACCGCGACCTCGTCGAGGCGATGCGTGACATAGAGAATGGCGAGGCCCTCCCGCTTCAGGCGGCGCAATGCCGCGTGCAGACGCTCGACGTCGCTCGCTGGCAGCGCGGCGGTCGGCTCGTCGAGCACGAGCAGGCGGGCCTTGCTGGCGAGACCGCGGGCGATGCCGATCAGCGCCCTTTCGGCGGCCGGCAGCTCGCCGACCGGCATGGCGGGATCGAGGTCGGCTGCCATCAGCGCCAGGACTTTCCGTGCCTCGCGCTCCACCAGTGGCCAGTCGATCAGGCCGCGGCGCCGGGGGAAGCCGCGATAGAGGGCGATGTTCTCGGCGACGCTCAGCCCGTCGACCAGCCCCAGCTCCTGATGCACGAAGGCAATCGGCAGCTTCTCGGTCATGGGCTCGACGGCGACACCGTCCATCGTGAGCCGTCCGGTGTCCCTGGCATGCACGCCGGCCAGGATCTTGATCAGCGTCGACTTGCCGGCGCCGTTCTCGCCGAGCAGGGCGCGGATCTCGCCGGCCTCGAGTGCGAGGTCGACGGCGTCGAGGGCCAGGGTGCCGCCGAAGCGCTTGGTCAGCGCCTCGGCGGCGAGCAACGGCGGCTGCAAGGTGCTGCTCGTCCGGACCGGGGTTCTAATCGATGCCCCAGATCTTCTTGTAGGCGCCCTTGTAGTCCATGCTCGGCTTGAAGCCGTTCTGGTCGCCGCCCTCGGCATCGATGTTGTCGGCCGTGACGAGATAGGGCTTCTGCACCCAGCCCGAAGGCGGTTCGCCGTGGAAGGCGCGGTTGAACTCGTCGATCGCCTGGTAGCCCTGCAGCTCGTAGGGTTCGCTGGCCGTGAGCCGCTGATAGTCGCCGCCGGCGCGGATCCGTTCATAGGCGGAGCGGTTGCCATCGGCGGACACGATCGTCACGTCGGCCGGATCAACGCCGCCGGCCCGGAGCGCCGGCACCTGGAAGTCGGCCGTGTAGTCGGCGACCGAGGTGATATAGAGCGGCGGGCCGTACTGCTGCACCCAGGCGGTGACCAGCTGCGGCTGGCGCTGCGCCGCCTCGGCGATCGGCGTGTTGGAGAACTCCAGCATCTCGCATTCCTCGCATTCGAGGATGCGGTCGCGCGTCGCCTCGCCCTTGGCGCAGGCGATGGCGTACTCGCAGTGCGTGGTGACCACGACCCGGCCCTTGCCGTCGGAATCGGCGATGATCCAGTCGGCCTGGGCGCGCCCGATGTCACGCGGGTCCTGCTGGATGTTGTAGAAGACGCCCATTTCCTCGTCCGGCCCCGGGAAGGCCAGGCCGTGAATGCCGAGGACGATGATGCCCTGCTCCCGGGCCGTCTGCACCGGCTCCTGCAGGCTGGCGATGTCGGCCGTGGTGACGACGCCGTCGACCTGCAGGGCGATCGCCTGGTTGAAGCCCTCGATCCAGGTCTTCGGGCTGCCGCGGCCGTCGATGATCGTGACCTCCCAGCCCACGAGCTCGCCCGCCTCCTTGACCGCCTGGCCCCATTCCCTCGCGGCGTCGTTCTGCTCGTCGGTCGAGAGATAGGCGATCTTCTTGCCGGGCTCCGGCTTCGGCCCCTCGGTCGGACCGTCCCAGACAGTCTGCGGCCCGCTCCGCTCGGCGACCGTCTGCCGGGCCTCGTCGAGCACCGACTGCGCAGTGGCCAGCGAGGACGTGCCGAGCAAGAGCGCGGCACCAAGGGCGACGATTGGCAGCTTCATGACGACTCCTCCCCGGACGAACTTTCCAGCTAGGCTATAGGGAACCTGTCTGATAGGTCAATAGCTCGACAGATGACGAGGCTGGCGGGTCCGTGGTGGTGGAGACGAAGCGTGCAGCAGCCGGAGCGGGGCGCCACGAGAGGGGGGCGCAGCCCCTGCCGCGCGCGCCCATCCGGCGGCGCAAGGTCCACGAGGAGGTCGCCGAACGCATCGAGCGGATGATCCGGGACGGCGACCTCCAGCCCGGCGATTCCCTGCCGTCCGAGCGCGAGTTCATGGCGGCGTTCGGCGTCGGCCGGAATGCCGTGCGCGAGGCGATGCTCTCGCTCCGGCGCATGGGGTTGGTGGCGGTCAGCAGCGGCGAGCGCTCGCGCGTGGTGCGTCCGACGGCCGAGGCGATGGTGGCCGAGCTCTCCGGCGCCGCCCGGCTGCTGCTCGCCGACGATGACGGCATGCGCCAGTTCCAGGATGCCCGGTCGCTCTTCGAGGGGGCCATCGCCCGCCGGGCCGCAAAGCTCGCCACGCCGGCGGACCTCGAGCGGCTGCGGGAGATCCTCGAGCGCAACCACAAGGCCATCGGCGACCATCGGGCCTTCATGGCGATCGATGTCGAGTTCCATGTGGCGCTGGCGGAGATCTGCCGGAACCCGCTCTTCACCGCGGTGCACGGCGCCGTCGTCGAGTGGCTGATCGACCAGCGCGCCATCTCCGGCAAGGCGGCCACCGCCGGTGACGCGGCCTACGCCGCGCATGTCCGGATCTTCGAGGCGGTCGCCGCGCATGACGGTGCCGCGGCTCAGCTCGCCATGGAGGACCATCTGGCCGCCGTCGCCGAGCTCTACTGGCGGATTCGCGCCACCAACGACACGAGCGGAGGCTGAAACATGGCGGAGTACCCTGGCAGCGAACACGAGCGGCGGGTACCGGCAGGGCAACTCGCCGACGGTGTCGCCCGCATCTTCGCGGCTGCCGGCATGGGGCCGGCTGATGCCGCGCTCCTCGCGGACAGCCTCGTCCATGCCGATCTCAGGGGCATCCACAGCCACGGCACGCTCCGGGTGCCGGACTACGTGAAGAAGCTCACCACCGACGGCGTCGATCCCAGGGCCGTGCCGGTGGTCGAGCGGCGGACGGGGGCGGCCATCGTCATCGACGGAGCCAACGCCATGGGCCAGGTCGCCATGGACCTCGCCATGCGCACGGTGATCGAGGCCGCCGGCGAGCACGGCATCGCCATGGCCGCCGTCGGCCGCAGCAACCATTGCGGCGCCATGGACTACTGGGCGATGCGTGCGCTTCCGCACGACATGATCGGCATCGCCGGCACCAACGCCCTGCCCACCATGGCACCCTGGGGCGGGGCGGAGAAGCTCGTCGGCATGAACCCGCTCGGCATCGCCGTGCCGGCGGCCGAGGAGCCGGCGATCGTGCTCGATGCTGCGTTCGGCATGACCGCGCACGGCAAGATCCGTGTCTACGCCCAGAAAGGCGAGCCGATCCCCGAAGGCTGGGCCACCGACGCGGCCGGCAACCCCACGACGGATGCCGTGGCCGCCCTCGACGGCCTCATCCTCCCCGCCGGCGGCCACAAGGGCATCGGCATCGGCATCATGGTGGGGCTCCTCTCCACCCTCCTCGCCGACGCCGGCTACGGTCGTGAATCGGGCAACATGGAGGAGGGCGCCTATGTCGGCCGCGACGGCCAGTTCGCCATGGCGATCCGGATCGACGCCTTCCGCCCGGCCGCCGAGGTGAAAGCGCGCGTCGACAAGATTGCCCGCGAGATTCGGGAGAGCCGGAAGCGCCCGGGCGTGAAGGCCCTCTATCCCCCCGGCGGCCTCGAGGCAGCGCTCGAGACCGCCTATCGCCGGGACGGCATCCCCCTCAACGACATCACCCTCGATGGCATCGCCGAGGCGGCGAAAGCGCTGGGTGTGGCGGTGGAGCTGGGCTGAGGCGCGGCGCTCGCTAGGCGCTCGCCACCCGCGCCGCGCGGAAGTGCTTCAGCCTGGGCGTCGTCGCGACGCCGGTGGAGGTCCGCCGCTTCAGCTCCTCGCCGACGGCCGCGATCGCCTCGATGCTCGACATCGCCGCCCCCGTCCTGTTGGCACCGATGGCGCTGGTCAGCGGCGGCGCCCTCGCCGGTGCCCTGAGCCGGGCAGTGGGCCTCGGCTTCATCGGCGTCGGCATGGCGCTCGACCCGGCGAAGATCGAGGCGGAGGTCGAGCTCGAGGCCTGAAGGCGCACTGTCATCGTTCGGTCAAACTGTCTCTTTACTCAGCGTCGGCGACAAGGATCCAGGAAAGGGAAGCGCCATGCGCCGAGTATTGCTGACGGGTGCGATTGCACTGACACTGCCGGCCGCGGCGACAGCCGCCGACCTGACCGTGTACACGGCCCTCGAGGCGGACCTGCTGCCGACCTACAAGGCGAGCTTCGAGGCGGCCAACCCCGATATCTCGATCCAGTGGGTCCGCGACAGCACCGGCATCATCACGGCGAAGCTGCTCGCCGAGAAGGACAACCCGCAGGCCGATGTGGTGCTCGGCACCGCGGCGACCTCGCTTTTGCTGCTGAAGTCCGAAGGCATGCTCGAGCCTTATGCGCCGGCCGGCCTCGAGCTGCTCGATCCGCGCTTCGTCGACCAGGACGAGCCGCCCTACTGGGTCGGCACGAATGCCTGGGCGGCCGCGCTCTGCGTCAACACGGTCGAGATGGAGCGGCTGGGCCTCGAGATGCCCACCTCCTGGGAGGACCTGACCCAGGCCGCCTATGCCGGCACCATCGTCATGCCGAACCCGGCGTCGTCCGGCACCGGGTTCCTCGACGTCTCGAGCTGGCTCCAGCTGATGGGCGAGGAGCGGGGCTGGGAATTCATGGACGCGCTCCACGAGAACGTCGCGGCCTACACCCACTCCGGCTCCAAGCCCTGCACGATGGCGGCCAGCGGCGAGTACCCGATCGGCGTTTCCTTCGCCTATCGTGCCGCCCGCCTGATCGACCAGGGTGCGCCGCTCGCGGTGGTCATCCCGTCGGAGGGCATCGGCTGGGACATGGAGGCGTCGGCGATCCTCAACACGACGGACGAGATCGGCGCCGCCGAGGCGCTGATCGACTGGTCGGTCTCCGACGAGGCCATGGCGATCTACGCCGAGAACTATGCGATCCTCGCCAACCAGAAGCTGGAGCAGCCGGTCGAGCACCTGCCGGACGGTCTGCGCGACGCGATCATCGAGAACGACTTCGAGTGGGCCGCCAACAACCGCGCCCGCATCCTCGACGAGTGGCAGGCACGCTACGACTCGAAGTCAGAGCCGAAGAGCTGAAGCCGGCGTCGACGGCCGGGGCGTTCGTGCCCCGGCTGTCCCCCGAGTTCCGGGGCGGGGGCCCGGCTTTGCGCCTGGAGAAGCGGTGATGGCCGAGTCGACGCCCTATCTCGTCATCCGCCAGGTGACCAAGCGCTTCGGCGAGTTCACCGCCCTGAAGGATGTCTCGCTCGACGTCGGGGAAGGCGAGTTCGTCTGTTTCCTGGGCCCTTCGGGCTGCGGCAAGACCACGCTGCTCCGCGCC
>CAZGUW010000052.1:0-14660 GCA_964528705.1 uncultured Geminicoccaceae bacterium | reverse complement strand
GCGCCATCGCCGGCCTCGACATCCAGAGCGAGGGCACGATCGCCCAAGCCGGCCGGGACATCTCGGCGCTGCCGCCCGAGGAACGCGACTTCGGCATCGTCTTTCAGTCCTATGCGCTCTTCCCGAACCTGACCGTCCACCAGAACATCGCCTTTGGCCTCGAGAACCGGGGCATGAAACGGGCGGCGATCGACGCGCGCGTGGCCGAGCTGCTCGAGCTCGTCCGCCTGCCGGACCAGACGCGCAAGTACCCGTCGCAGATCTCCGGCGGCCAGCAGCAGCGCGTCGCGCTCGCCCGGGCGCTGGCCCCCAAGCCGGGCCTGATCCTCCTCGACGAGCCGCTGAGCGCCCTGGATGCCAAGGTGCGCATCAGCCTGCGCCAGCAGCTCAAGCATCTCCAGCAGCAGCTCGGCGTCACCATGATCATGGTGACGCACGACCAGGAGGAGGCGCTGTCGATCGCCGACCGCATCGTCGTCATGGATACCGGCGTCGTCGACCAGGTCGGCACCCCGCGCGAGATCTACAACCACCCGGCAAGCGCGTTCGTGGCCGACTTCATCGGCGCCATGAACTTCTTCGAGGGCACGGCCGCCGGACCGGCCGAGGTGCGCATCGGTGACCTGCAGCTGGGCTGTTGCCCGAACGGGCGGACGCAGGGCGATCCGGTGACGGTCGCCATTCGCCCCGAGGACGTCCGCGTGATCGAGAACGGCAGCGGCGAGGTCGAGAATGCCATCGATGCCGCCATCGGCGAGGTCGAGTTCCTCGGCTCCTATATCCGGGCGACGCTGGTGCATCCGGCTTTCGCCGAGACCTCGCTGATCGCGGAGCTCTCGCAGAACCTGACCCGCCGCCTGGATCTCGCGGAAGGCCACCGCGTGCGCGTGCAGCTGCCGCCCGAGCGCGTGCGGGTATTCCGGCGGAACGGTGTCCATGGCTAGCGCCGTCGCCGACGCGGACGTCACCGCCCCCGCGATCAAGCCCCCGGTCATCAGGCCCCCGGTCATCAGGCCCAGGGCGGGCCGCGACGACAAGCTGAGCCTGCTCTTCATCGCCCTGATCGGGCTCTACCTGATCGTCAGCCTGGCCCTGCCGCTGGCGGGCATGCTGCTCAAGTCGACCGAGGTCCGCAGCTTCGCCTACGGCCAGACGGAGATCGAGGTCGACACCGGCACGGGCTTCCGCTCGCTCGGCACGCTCGCCGAGGCGGCGCCGGCGCTGGGCCTCGAGAGCCCGCAGGAGCAGGCGCGCCGCGCGAGCTCGCTGACCGCGGCCCAGCTCTTTCGCGACGGCGCGTTCGCGGGCGAGGCGGTCACCGCCGTGCGCATGCGCCTGACCGGCAGCGCCGGGGGCAGCACCCTGCAGCGCTTTCGCGACACCGTGCCCGTCGGCGAATGGGCCGAGGTGAACGCCGACGAGCTGCGCCGGCTCGTCCTGCGCGCCGGCACCATCACCTCGTTCGCCAACTACCTCGCCTACTTCCGGACGCCGGCGCTGTCGCGGTCGATCTGGAACAGCCTCGTCGTGGCCCTGGCGACCACCGTGGTGACCGTCACGCTCGCCTTCGGCTTCGCCTATGCCCTGCACCGGACGTGCATGCCCTGCAAGGGCGTGTTCCGCACCCTGGCGATGGTGCCGATTCTCGTCCCCTCGCTGCTCGCCGGCCTGTCCCTGGTCTACCTCTTCGGCAACCAGGGCATCCTGCGCGACCTCATGTTCGGGGCGTCGATCTACGGCGCCGGCGGCATCGTTCTCGGCTGCGTGTTCTTCACCTTCCCGCACGCGGTGCTCATCATCTCGACGGCGCTCGCCATCTCGGACGCCCGTCTCTTCGAGGCCGCCCGGGTGCTCCGGGCGTCGCCGCTGCGCATCTTCTTCAAGGTCACGCTGCCCGGCGCCCGCTACGGCCTGATCTCCGCCGCCTTCGTCGTCTTCACGCTGACCATCACCGATTTCGGTGTGCCGAAGGTGGTGGGCGGCGACTTCAGCGTGCTGGCGGTCGACATCTACAAGCAGGTCGTCGGCCAGCAGAACTTCGCCATGGGGGCGGTCGTCTCGGTCGTCCTGCTGATTCCCGCCGTTCTGGCCTTCACCGTCGACCGGCTCGTCACGGCGCGCCAGGTCGCCCTGCTCTCGGCCCGCGCCGTCCCCTACCGGCCCGAGCCGGATCGGCGCATCGACCGGGTGGCGCTCGTCTATTGCGCGCTCATCACCGGGTTTCTCCTGCTGATCATCGCCGTGGCCCAGTATGCCTCGCTCATCCAGTTTTGGCCCTACAATCACACGCTGACGCTCCGGCATTTCAGCTTCGAGGGCGTCGATGGCGGCGGCTGGGCCTCCTACTTCAACTCGATCCGCATGGCCCTCTACACTGCGGTCATCGGCACCGCGGTCGTCTTCGTCGGCGCCTATCTGGTCGAGAAGGGCCGCAGCTTCGGCGCCTATCGCAGCAGCTTCCACTTCCTCGCCATGATGCCGATGGCCATCCCCGGCATGGTGCTCGGCCTCGCCTACATCTTCTTCTTCAACGACCCGGCGAACCCGTTCCACTTCCTCTACGGGACCATGGCGATCCTGGTGATCTGCTCGATCACGCATTTCTACACCGTCTCGCACCTGACGGCGCTGACCGCGCTCAAAGCGATGGACCGGGAGTTCGAGGCGGTCGCCGCTTCGCTCAAGCAGCCGGTCACCCGCATGTTCACCCGCGTCACCCTGCCGGTCTGCATGCCGACGACCCTTGACATTGCCGCCTACTTCTTCGTCAACGCCATGACAACGGTGTCGGCCGTCATCTTCATCTACGCGCCCACGACGACGCTCGCCGCGGTCGCCGCGCTGAACATGGACGATGCCGGCCAGATCCAGGCAGCGGCGGCCATGTGCATGCTCATCTTCTATACCAATCTCGCGGCCCGGGGCGTCCACGCGGTGCTGTCGCGTGGCCTCGCCAGAAGCCAGGCGTGGCGCGACAGGTGACGCGCCCCCTCGACCTCGTCGTCGTGGGTGCCGGGATCGTCGGCCTGGCGCATGCGCTGGCCGCCGTGCGGCTCGGCCTGAGCGTCGCCGTCGTCGACCGCGAGGAGCGGGCCATCGGCGCCTCGGTCCGCAATTTCGGCTTCGTCACGGTCACCGGCCAGCAGCGCGGGGAGGGCTGGCGGCGTGCCATGCGCTCCCGCGACGTCTGGCAGGAAGTGGCACCCGCCGCCGGCATCCCGATCGAGCAGGAGGGCCTGCTCGTCGTCGCCCGGCGGCCGGAGGCGATGGCGGTGCTCGAAGCCTTCAAGGCCACCGAGATGGGCGCCGGCTGCACGCTGCTGCCGGCCGACGCGTTGCGGGAGAAGCATGACGACGTGCTCGCCGACGGGCCGCTTGCCGGCGGGCTCTGGAGCCCGCACGAACGGCGGGTCGAGAGCCGCTTCGCCGTCCACAAGCTGGCGCACTGGCTGGCTGAGGCGCATGGCGTCGTCTTTCATCGGCGCACGCATGTCAGGGAGGTCGAGCCCGGCCGCGTCCTGACCAGTTCCGGCCCGCTCGCCGCCGAGCGCATCGTCGTCTGTCCCGGCGACGATCTCACAACGCTCTTCGCGGACCGGATCCGGGCGCTCGGCATCACGCGCTGCAAGCTGCACATGCTCAAGGTGCGGCCGCCGGCCGGGTTCCGCCTGCCCGGTGCCGTCATGTCGGACCTCTCGCTTGTCCGTTACCTCGGCTACAGCGAGCTCGACGCCGCCCGGCCGCTCAGGGCCCGGCTCGCGGCCGAGCAGCCCGGGCATCTGGCGCACGGCATCCACCTGATCGCGGTGCAGGGCGGCGACGGTGACCTCGTCGTCGGAGACAGCCACGCCTATGCCTCGAGCCCCGATCCCTTCTCCGCCGAGGCCATCGATGCGCTCATCCTCGACGAGCTGCGGGCTGTGCTGCGGCTCGATGACGGCGGCGTCGTGGAGCGCTGGACCGGCACCTATGCTTCGCTGCCGGATGCGCTCATGATCCGTGACGCGCCTGATCCTGCCATCCGCCTCGTCATCGTGACGAGCGGCACCGGTGCGAGCACCGCCTTCGCCATTGGCGAGGAAACCATCGACGAGCTCTTCGGAGGAACCTGATGACCCATTCCCGACTCGAGGCCGTCGTGTTCGACTGGGCCGGCACGATCGTCGACCATGGCAGCCAGGCGCCGATGGGTGCCTTCGTGCGTGCCTTCCAGGAGTTCGGCGTCGAGATCACCATCGCCGAGGCCCGCGGGCCGATGGGCATGGCCAAGCGCGACCACGTCAAGGCGATCCTGGAACTGCCGCGCGTCGCCGCACTCTGGCAGGAGCGTCACGGCAAGGCACCGGGCGAAGCCGAGATCGACCGGGTGTACGATGTCTTCGTGCCGCTGAACGTGGCCGTCGTCACCGACTACGCGACCCTCATCGAGGGGGCCGCCGACACGGTGCGCCGCCTGCGCGCGCGCGGCCTCAGGATCGGCTCGACCACCGGCTATGTCCGCGAGATCATGGCACCGCTTCTGCCGCTCGCCGCCGGGCAGGGCTACGCCCCCGACAACCTCGTCTGTGCCGGCGACCTCGCCCAGGGCCGTCCGTCGCCGCTCATGATGTGGCGCACCTTCCTCGACCTCGAGGTCCAGCGGCCGTGGCGGGTCGTCAAGGTCGACGACACGGAGGTCGGCATCGAGGAGGGGCTGAACGCCGGTTGCTGGAGCGTCGGCGTGGCCATGACCGGCAATCTCTTCGGCCACAACCCGGAGGAGACCGCCGCACTCGATCCGGAGGCGCTGGAAGCGCAGCGCGCCGAGGCCTATGCCCGGCTGACCCGGGCCGGCGCCCACGCGGTCATCGACAGCGTCGCCGACCTCGAGCCGGTGATCGACGAGATCGAGGGAGCGCTCGCGCGCGGCGAGCGCCCTTGAGCGGCGCCGCCGAAGGCGACGTCAACACCTCGCCGCTGCGCGCCGCCTGGCGCGACGGGCTCGACGCGGCGAGCATCGAGCTGCTCGATCGCGACGCGGCGGTCTATCTGCATCAGTCGCTCTCGACGCCATGCCTCGACGCGGTGGCGCATGCCGCGGGCCCGTGGCTCACCACGGTCGCCGGCCGCCGGCTCCTCGACTTTCACGGCAACAGCGTGCACCAGCTCGGCCATGGCCACCCCGCCGTCGTGCAGGCCATCAGGGACCAGCTCGCCACATTGCCGTTCTGCCCGCGACGCTTCACCTGCGAGGTCGCCGTGCGCTTCGCCGAGGCCGTCGCCGCACGCGCCCCGGCGCCGCTCGGCAAGGTGCTGCTGGCGCCCAGCGGCTCCGCCGCGATCAGCATGGCGCTGAAGCTCGCGCGCTATGCCACCGGCCGCCACAAGACCGTCTCCATGTGGGACGCCTTCCACGGCGCCAACCTCGATGCCGTATCGGTCGGCGGCGAGGCTCTCTTCCGCAAGGGTGTGGGGCCGTTGCTGCCCGGCACCGAGCACGTCCCGCCGCCGGGTCTCGCCCGGCGGTTCTTCGGCGACGACGAACGGGCCGCCGACCGGCTCGCCGACTACATCGATTACGTGCTCGAGGTGCAGGGCGATGTTGCCGCGGTCATCGCCGAGCCGGTCCGCTGGACGACGGTCGAGCCGCCGCCGCCGGGCTTCTGGGCGAGGGTGCGCGCCAGCTGCGATCGTCACGGCGCGCTCCTGGTCTTCGACGAGATTCCCTCGGCCCTCGGGCGCTGCGGCACCTTCTTCGCCCACGAGGCGTTCGACTGCGTGCCGGACATGGTGGCCCTCGGCAAGGGGCTCGGCGGCGGCATCGTCCCGCAGGCGGCGCTGATCGTCCGCCGGGATCTGGACGTCGCGAGCGACGTGGCGCTCGGCCATTACACCCACGAGAAGAGCCCGCTCGGCAGCGCCGCCGGCCTTGCCACGATCGAGACCATCGAGCGCGACCGCCTCGTCGCGCGCGCCCGCGACCTCGGCATGGCGGGGCGCGCCCGGCTCGAGGCGCTGCGCGACCGCCATCCGCATATCCGGGATGTCCGGCATATCGGCGCCTTCTTCGGCGTCGAGCTCGACGACGCCGCGCGTGCCGACCGGGCGCTCTATGCGGCCCTTGAGCGCGGCCTGAGCTTCAAGGTCGGCGGCGGCACGGTCCTGACGCTCTGCCCGCCGCTGACCATCGACGACGACACGTTCGCGCTCGCCTGGTCGATCCTCGATGGCGCGCTGGGCGCGGCCTGACACCTGCCCGTGCCACCATCCGCAAGAGCAGGGATGTGCGGGCCGGCCGCTCCTCGGGCAGAACTGATGCACCCGGGGACGTACAAACGTAGAGCTCGGCACTCGAAACGGTGGATCGGACGGCCAGGGGAAGCGCCCTGGCAAGTGCCCGGCCGGCCAATAACTGGCTTGTGTTGGCCGTTTTGGCTGGCCGAAGCCCCAGTTGAGCGCTGCCATCGGCACTCGGGTGGCTGAGTGCGGCAAGGATAACTGAAGAAAGACTATGGATACGCTGTCTTTTTATTCATCGAGTTGGCTAGACCGTTGGATGACAGGCGGCTGTGGTTGCAAAGCGTAGTTGAACTGTTCTGCCATAGTTCTACCAGGGTGGAAGCGTTGTGGTTGCGAAGTGCCGAGATGCGTGATACGCATGACTTAGAAGTGAATAAAAAGCCTCAGTCAATCAACCAAGGATTGTTGAATTGCCTGCCGTCGCTTCCAGGTGCGAGGACTGCGAAGGGATGCCCTCGCTCACTGAGCCGTTCGGCATCTGCATCGCCGACCGCCGTGTCCTGTGGCGGCACAGCCTGGAGGCAGCGCTGGCATCGGGCTGGCCAGCCGCGACGGTAAGCTCCCTGGAAGCGCAACTCGGCGAGTCGGCTGTCGATCGCGGTGTCGTGTCGGCGGTCATCCTGCTCGGCGGGGCCGGACTGGCGCGGAACGCGGCCTTGCAGGAAGATTTCGACACCATCGGGAAATCCCTGCCGGGCGTGCCGATCCTGATCGTCACCGACGACTTCGATTCGCAGGACGTCACGGAGGCCATGCGGCTCGGTGCCAGGGGATACCTGGCGTCGAACGTGTCGATGGAGCTGCTGATCCAGTGCCTGAGGCTGCTGATGATCGGCGGCACGGCCTTCCCGCCGGTGATGGCGAAAGCCGCCGATGCGGTCGCCACATCCGGTGCGCCGGCCGATCCGCGGAGCCGCCCGGAGGCCAGTCTGGCGATCGACTTCTTCACGCCGCGGGAGATCGAGGTGCTGGCCGGCCTCGGTGAAGGCAAGCCGAACAAGATCATCGCCTACGAGCTCAAGATCTGCGAGACCACCGTCAAGGTTCATATGCGCCATATCATGCGCAAGCTTGGCGCCACGAACCGGACGCACGCGGCCCTTCTGGCGAAGGAGATGATGACGGCGACCGATCAGCAGCTGCACGCGCCGGGCGACGCGAGGCTCGATCTGGCCAACTGACGGCTGCGCCCTGGCTAGAGATCGTCTTCGTCGACGTCGTCGGCACTGCCGATGCGCAGTGCCTCGAGCAACAGCTCCTCCACGTCGAACCGATAGACAACGGCCACCTCCGGCACCAGCAGCCGCTGGTGCTCGGCCTGCTTGTAGATGAACCAGGAGGCGTCGTTGACGGGCAGGGACACGCCGATGGTCGGATCGTGGTTGAGCTGCCAGAGGACGCCTTCGATCGCCTGCAGCTTCAGACAGTCCGCGACCTTCGGGCTCGCCCGCTCCACCAGCTCGCTGACGGCGTCCGTGTTCTCGTCCTTCGCCGGCGACCGGACGATGCGCATCGCCCAGTCGATATCGGCGGGAAGGATGTCGGCGGGTCGCCCGGCGAAGACGGTGTAGTAGGGCAGCGGCTCGCCGATCCTGGCGATCTGCCAGACCTGGTCATGCCCCGTCTGATGGGCGACCGTCCCGCGCGCCTCGAGACAGACCACCCGGATCACCGCCTCGACGATGCTGATCTCCTCGGGCCTGAACTGCGAGAGATCGGGCCGCCGAACCGCGAACAGGAGATCGAAATCGTCGCTCCGGTCGGCGACGCGGCGGGCGATCGCGCCACCTGCCTCGAGCTCCTGCAGCATCGGCTCCAGCGGTCGGGGGTAGGGGCCGTTCTGCTGCCGCAAGTAGGTGGCG
The DNA here is from genome assembly GCA_964528705.1 of uncultured Geminicoccaceae bacterium. GTDB lineage: Bacteria > Pseudomonadota > Alphaproteobacteria > Geminicoccales > Geminicoccaceae > SLRI01. The sequence goes on along the minus strand of CAZGUW010000052.1, from coordinate 6,519 downwards.
CCGCTCAGCCAGCGGCCGGTTTCCAGGTAGACGTTGCGCTCGCTGTACCACAGCACCCGCCCGAGCCGCTTGACCCCCAGAGTGCGCGGGTTGTCGCACACCCAGCATATGTAATGCACGAGGTCGCGAAAGCGGTCGCGATTGAAGCGATCCTTCGTTCGCGTCGTCTGTCGCAAGAGCTGAGATAAGATATCGAGAGCCATTTCCTGCAGCCTGGGCCTTTACATCACCCTATCTATTTGTCACCCACGCCAATTTAAAGGGCTGCATTGCTTGGCCAAGGAGAATTCCTATCGCCTCAAAAGCGATGGGTCAATGCCAAACGAACCGCGACATCGGGGGCATCCTCGGTGACGCCGACACCCACGCCGAGGTCGAGCAGGTTCTTGCCGGGAAGAACGACGGCACCACCGACATTGAGCACACCCTCCGTCTTGTCCGAACCGCTGATATCGTCGCCGTCGACCTTGGCTTCGCCGGTGAAGGCGAGGCCGAAGCCGGTGCGCAGCGATACCCGCGGCCCGGCGGCGAGAATGGCGTTGATCCCGAATTCGAGACTGTCGCCCGGGTCGATCTTGAACCCCTCCTTGGTGTCCTCGAAGTTCGCCGTATAGCCGGCGCTGCCGAGGAAAACCACCGGGTCGAGCGACTTGACGACGGTGACGCGGCCGGTGACGCCGTGGAAGCCGGAGCCGACCGGCAGTTCGTCGTTGCCGAAATTGTCGTCGCCGGTGGGCGCCCGGTAGCGGATCTCGCCGATCGTGTCCGGAATCCAGCCGCTCTCGCGCAGGAACTGGTGCGACAGGCCCACCTCGATGTCACCGAGGCCATGCGAGCTGGAGCTGTCCGAACTGTTGGCACCGACGGACGATTCCTCGCTGACATGGGTATATGGCACGCGCAGCTCGACCTGGCTGCGCCACGGCAGGCCCATGCGCCCGGTAAGGGCCGCCTCGTACTTGGTGACGTCGGCGCTGTGCGCGACGACGGTGTTCTGGCCGTTCTGCTGCGTGATCAGCAGGCCGTTGGCGCCCTTGTAGGAGTAGCGGCCTTCCGGCTGCAGCTCGACCGTCCAGGGCGGCAGCAGAAGACCGCCTCCCTCCACCAGCACGCGGTTGAGCGCGTCGAGCGTCGGGTCTGCCGCCTCGTCGTCATCGGCGGCGACGGTAGGCGAGCCGGCAATTCCATCGGGCGCGCGCTGGCCACCGACAATGCCGTCGAGCTGGCTGTCCGACAATGACCCGCCGGACCGGGTCGAGACCAGGCCGAACTCCTGCAGCATGCCCAGCACGATGTCGCGTGTCGTTTCGCCTTCCGTGGCGCGGGACGGCACCGGCACAGTCTTTGCGGGCGCTTCGGAACCGCCCGGGACCGCGCCTGCCGGCGGCGTGTCGGCTGCCGGAGCCGCACCGCCCGGGGCGAGGACCGTGGCGGTGACCGCTGGATCGATGGCGTTCAGCCTTCGGATGTACTCCCGACGCAGGGTGTCCTCATCGGGGCGTGCCGCTCGGGCACTCGGGGAAGGGGTCGGGGCATGCATGGCCTGGCTCGGTGCCGCTTCGGCGGGCGCTTCGAGCAGGTCGCGGAGCTGGGCATAGCCGATGGCGGAGCCCTGCACCAGGCCGTACCAGAGCGACAGGGAAAGCGCTGTCGAGACGAGAAGTCGCGTCGGCCGCGAGAACTTCTGTGCTGCGACAGGCGAGGTCGGCCGCGTGCGGGGGGAAATCGTCTGAAAGCTGGCAGGCATGTCGGCAGTTCCCTCTTCGCGCTCAGTGCATCGCCGCGCGCACGACAGCGGGCGGGACGATGAGCAGCTCGTCGTCCTGCAGGGCGAGCAGGTTCTGTTGCGGCGGGTCGTCGGGACGCCGGACGACGAAGGCGACCCGGCCCTGCCAGACGTCGAGGAACTCGCCGATCGGCATGGTGCGGTTGCCATAGGCGGAATCGGCGAGGACCGCCCGGCCGTTCGACAGGCCGCGGAAGACGACGAAATGGTCGTAGGCGGCCTGGATCCTGATGGGCACGATGGCCGGCGCGAGGTCGACGAGGTCGGTGACGGCCACCTCGCCGTAGCCGTCGCCCACATAGCCCCGGTTGGCGAGGTAGCGCTTCAGGTCGAGGAGCGAGAAGCCCAGCCGCTGCCGGACGAGGTCGGCCTCGGTCGCCTTGAGCATGGCCATGGCGATCTCCTTCTCCGGCACCGCATCGCCGTGCTGGTAGGTCAGCAGCGTGGCGAGCGAGGCGGCACCGCAGCTCAGGTCCCATTCCTGCAGCACGACATTGGCCTGGCGCATCTCGATGAAGGTGCGGACCCGCTTGACGTAGGCGTCCGACACATCGGCCCGGGCGGGTGCGGCGAGTGCGACGAGCGCCAGCGCCCCGGCGGCGAGGAGGCGGCGGCGCCGCCCTTGGGGCGTGCTCATCTCACCCCCAGCGAGCCGCGCAGCTCGGCGGCCCAGGGCACCCAGGTGGGCACGGCATTGATGACCTCGGCGGCAACGGCCGAGCCGCCGATGGCCGGGGCAATGACCTCCGGACCGGCGATGCCGCCGACGAGTGGCGCATTGACGACCACTGGCGCCATGGTGCCGATCATGTCCGTCGGCTCGATGTTGATGACTGGATTGACCGCCACGTTGGCAACGGCATCGGCGGTCACGTTTTGCGAATGAATGCCGGTGGCGACCGCGTTGTTGTTGTTGTGCACGACGACGACCGGCATCACGACGTAGACGTCGAAGAGACCACCGGTGACTTCGCCAAGCGCTTCGTCGTTGAGCGGCCTGGGCTCGGCGTGGCCGGTCTGGGGCAGCAGCATCCCCGGCACGACGAGCATGCCGGCGAAGAGCAGGTTCATGGCACGCATCTTCTGTCGCTCCGATCGAGTTCCGGATGGTGGCGAGGAAGGAGGCGCCCCCGGGGCCGGGGCCCAGGGAGCGCCTTTCAAGTTCGACGCAGCGTGCTAGGGAGCGACGCCGGCTGCGCCGGTAGTGAAGTCCAGAGCGGAGACTCCGGTGCCCATTCCGGCGACGTTCTCGGAGAACGCGGCGATGACCGCGTTGGTGTTGACCGCCAGGGCGGTACCCACCTGGGAATCGAGGTCCAGGTCGAAGTTGTTGCTGATGTTGTTGGTGAGATCGTTGGTGAGGCTGGTGTCGACCAGGACCGGAGTGGTGATGACGTTGGCCACTCCGATGTCGATCGGCCCGAAGCCGATCGACAACCCGCCGGCCACATCACCGAGTGCGGCCTCGTCGAGCTTCACGGGTTCGGCCGAGGCCGCACCCGCAGAGAGCGCGACCAGGGCCGCGGCGGCGAGCAGGATACGCATGGGTCTTCTCCTTATGGTTGAAGAACCGGTCAGGAGCCGACTCAGTTGTTGATCGAGCTGACGATGCTCGACGTCGCCCCGCCGGTGGCCGTCACGCCCTCGGACCACAGGCCGGTGGCGTAGTTGGTGCTGGTGGCGCCCGACATCAGGTCCTGGAGGTTCGAGCGGGTGTCGGTGGTGCTGGACCAGTTGTTCTCCGTGGTCGTCACCTGGCTGGTCATGACCGAGAAGCTGCTCGTCGCGTCGAAACCGCCCGCCACGTCACCCAGGGCACCATCGTTGAGCTTCAGCGGCTCGGCGATGGCAACGCTCGAAAGCAGACCGAACGCAGCCGCACCAAGAAGAAGCTTGTTCATCTTAACTCTCCACAAGGTTGGTTGGACTAAACCCGAGAAGGTCCTGCAGAAGCACTGTTCATGTCAGCGACCGCCTCGACATGGACAATGGTCGAGCTGGGCGTTCGGCGTTAAGTTGCCAAAAAGCATTAATACGTTGGTATAGAATTATTGAATGTCGCAACCGATCATGAAAACATCTTTCTTATTGAAAATAATAGAATAATCGACATGTAGTAGGTTGTCAGGAGTACATCTTTCAGTCCACCATTCCATTGGAGTGAAAAGCCAGGATTAGTCTATGGCACGCAGGTAGTAAGCCAGGCAGGCAAGAATATACCCAGGAGTACATACTTCGGGCAGGGTGCAAGCCGGGCGGCTTTCGACCACTCTTTCCCGCGTCGCCGCGCACAATTGCCGGCGCCGATGAAGACCACGGAGATCCGACATGCCGCACCAAGCACTGCCCATGCCCTGGCGATGCCTCGCAGCCGGCCTCGCGCTCTGCCTGGCTTCGCCACACGCGGCGGCCCAGGACGACCGGGCAGAGGTCACCCTCGCCAGCGCGCCGCTGATTCTGCGCGACGGTCGCGAGGCCCGCGCCAATGTCCTGCACATCGCCTTCGCGCCGGGTGCCGCCAGCCTCTCGGCCGCGACGCGCGAGTCGATGGAACGGCTGCTGGAGCCGGTGGATAGCAGCTGCGTCCTCAGCGCCCAGGTGGTGGGGATTGCGAGCGAGCGGGAGACCGCACCCCGGCCCGTCGTCGACGCGCACCTCCTGGCGCGCGACCGGGCGGACGGGGTTGCCCGGCTCATCCAGGAAAGGGGCGTGCCGGCCGGCGACGTCGCCAGCGTCTGGACCGTCGAGAGCAGCGCCCAGGCGCCGCGGACGGCGGTCTGGCTGTTCCTGGACGGCGACACGCCGGTATGCGCCGAGCCGCTGCAGCCGATGGTGATCGTAGCCGACGCACCGGCATCGCCGGCGCCCATGCCGGTGCTCGCCAGCGCCGGGGCGGGAGCACCGGAGATCCGGATGCCGATCATGCGCCGGCCGTCGCATCTGAAGCTGCCTCCTTCGCCGGAGCAGGGCGCGGCACCCGCAGCCGGTGCCGCGACGGGCGAGCGCTTCACCTTGACCTTCGCCGACAACAGCAGCTACCTCAGTAAAGGCGATGCGGCCCGGCTGCAGGATTTCGCCCGCAGCCTCGATCGCCCGTGCCGGCTCGTGCTCACGGCCACCGTCGCCGGCGGCGACGTCGATACCGATTACGCGGCCTGGCTGGCGCAACGCCGGCTGGAACGCGTCGCCGCGATGCTGCGGGACCTCGTGGCCGAGGGACTGCAGCTCGAGTACCTGCTGCAGCCCGCCGATGCCCGTCGCCAGGTCTCGCTGACCGTTCCCGCGGGCGAGCGCTGCTCGGCAGAACGCCCGGTGGTCCTCGCCCACGACGACCCGCGATGAACCGCCGCGCGTCGCGTGGCATCCCTCAGTCCAGACGGAGCTTCGGCCATGGAACCACTACGCCGGATTGACGACGACGAGTTGTCGATGAGCGGGCGGGATGTCGATCGCCATGTCGCCCGGCGTCTGCGCGATCGGCGCATCCTCTTCGGCCTCAAGCAGCGGGAGGTGGCCGACATGCTGGGCCTCTCCCCGCAGCAGGTGCACAAGTACGAGACGGGAACCTCGCGCATCTCTATCGGGCGGCTCTTCGAACTGGCGGATATCCTGGGCGTCGGCATCGAGTTCTTCTTCGAGGGCCTCGATGCGCCCAGGGATCTGGCAGGCTCGCGGGACGCCCGGAAGCTCGCCGAGCTGGCCCGGGACTTCAATGCCGTGCGGGATATCGAGCACAAGGTCGCCATCTGCAGGATGGCGCGCATGCTGGCCCGGGACGATGGCGCATAGTCCCGCTCGGCCCGCGCCGGCCGGGCGCGCATGTAGTGCCCGTGTGGTGCCGTGGAGCGGCTCAGAACGCCTGCTGCGGTGACCGGTCGGCCGAGAGGCTCGCGCGCGAGCGGGCCGTCAGCGCCTCGATCGCGTCGGCGAGATGAACCTCCTGGATGTTGTAGTCGCCGCGCTCGACCCTGACCTTGTGCGCCTCCATCAGCACGTCCGTGTGGCTCAGTCCCTCGGGCGGCACGAAGCGGTAGCAGGCGAGCTCCACCAGCAGCCCCAGCGGGTCCTGGAAGTAGATCGAATCCATGAAGCCCCGGTCCTTGACGCCACTGTGCGGGATGCGTCGCTCGTCCAGCCGCTCCACAGCCTGCCGGAAAGTCACGGCCGAGACCGCGAAGGCCAGGTGATGGACGCAGCCGATCGCCGTCGGTGTCCGCTGCGGCTCCGGCTGGCGGTCCTCGCTGGTGAAGACCGTGATCAGCCGGCCGTCGCCCGGGTCGAAGTAGAGATGGCTCTCGGCCGGCACGTCGAGATTGGGCTGCTCGAAGACGAAGGGCATGCCGAGCACGCCCTCCCAGAAATCGATCGAGGTCTGTCGGTTGGCACCCACGAGCGTGATGTGGTGAACCCCTTGTGCCTGCAGCTTGCGCATCGCTCTTCCATCCCCCTGTCGGCGGCGCAGCGCGGCCGCCTCGCGTGGTCGTCGACTACGCCCCGCCCGGCACCTCGCCCCGCCAGGCGGCTCGCAGCAGCGCTCGCATGCCATCCCTGGTCGGCGGCCGCGGCGTCCGGAACCCGGCCTCCATGATCGCCTCGACCGCAGGCTCGATCCCGTCCTCCGGCATGCCGATGGCGCCGAGCGCCAGCGGGCTGCCGAGCCGTGCCGCGAAGGCGTGGAGCCCCGTCGCCGCATCGGCGGCATCGAGGAGCCGGGCGACCCGGGCCATCGCCTC
>CAZGUW010000051.1:0-22297 GCA_964528705.1 uncultured Geminicoccaceae bacterium | reverse complement strand
AAGGCGATCGGCGCGCAGCGTAGTCTACCTACGTGAGCACCGATCGTCCGCAGCCTGACGAAGTATACGGGCACCGGGGAAATGCTCTAGAACAAGCCGTCGATCAGGCCGTCGCTGTCGACACGGATCTGATGCGCCGCCGGCTTTCGCGGCAGGCCCGGCATGGTCATGATCTCGCCGCAGACGACCACCAGGAACTCCGCCCCGCCGGAGAGCCTGACCTCGCGGATCGGCACGACATGGCCGGAGGGCGCACCCTTCAGGTTGGGGTCGGTGGAGAAGCTGTACTGGGTCTTCGCCACGCAGATCGGGAACCGCCCGTACCCGCCCTCGTCGAGCTCGCGGAAGCGGGCGCGCACCGTCTTGTCGGCGATGATGTCGGCGGCCCCGTAGATCTCGGTGGCGATGGTCCGCATCTTCGTCCAGAGCGGCATCTCGTCCGGATAGAGCGGATGGAACTGCCGGTCCGCCGCCTCGCCCCCGTCGCAGAGCGCTGCCACGTGGCTCGCCAGCGCCTCGGTGCCGGCGCCGCCATGCGCCCAGTGCGAGCAGACGAAGGCCTCGACGCCGAGTTCGTCCCTGGCGTAGTCGCGGATCAGCTCGTGCTCGGCCGCCGTGTCGCTGACGAACTGGTTGATAGCGACGACGACCGGCACGCCGAACTTGCCGATGTTGCGGACGTGGCGCGCCAGGTTGGCGAGGCCGTGCCGGAGCGCTTCCAGGTCCTCCCGGCCGAGCTCCTCCTTCGCCACGCCGCCATGCATCTTCAGCGCCCGGACGGTGGCGACCACCACGGCGACCGAGGGAGTCAGCCCGGCCTTGCGGCACTTGATGTCGAAGAACTTCTCGGCCCCGAGATCGGCGCCGAAGCCGGCCTCGGTGACGACGAAGTCGGCGAGCCTGAGGGCGGTCCGGGTCGCGATCACCGAGTTGCAGCCATGCGCGATATTGGCGAAGGGCCCGCCATGCACGAAGGCCGGGTTGCCCTCGAGCGTCTGCACGAGGTTCGGCATCAGCGCGTCCTTGAGCAGCACGGTCATGGCCCCGGGCGCCTCCAGCTCGGCGGCGGTGATCGGGCGCCGGTCGCGGGTCTGCGCCACGACCATCCGCCCGAGCCGGGCCTCGAGGTCGGCGAGGTTGCGGGCGAGGCAGAAGACCGCCATCACCTCGGAGGCCACGGTGATGTCGAAGCCGTCCTCGCGCGGGAAGCCGTTGGCGACCCCGCCGAGGCTCGAGACGATGGAGCGGAGTGCCCGGTCGTTCATGTCGACGACGCGCCGCCAGGCTATGCGCCGCTCGTCGATGCCGAGCCCGTTGCCCCAGTAGATGTGGTTGTCGAGGAGGGCACTCAGCAGGTTGTGCGCCGAGCCGATCGCATGGAAGTCGCCGGTGAAGTGCAGGTTGATCTGCTCCATCGGCACGATCTGGGCATGACCGCCACCGGCGGCGCCGCCCTTCATGCCGAAGCAGGGTCCGAGCGAGGGCTCGCGCAGGCAGATCATGGCCCGCCGGCCGATCCGGTTGAGCCCGTCGCCGAGCCCCACCGTCGTCGTCGTCTTGCCTTCGCCGGCCGGCGTCGGGTTGATCGCCGTGACCAGGACCAGCTTGCCTTCGCGCCGGTCCTCGATGCCGTCGATCCAGCCGAGGTCGACCTTGCCGATATGGCGGCCGAAGCCGTGGACCGCGGTCTCCGGGATGCCCAGGGACGCAGCCACGTCCTGGATCGGGCGCATGGCCGCAGCCCGTGCAATGGCGATGTCGCTTTGGGCCTCTGCCATGGTATGCCTCTCCTGAGATATGGACCGTTGTCGCCGACGCGCGGAAAGAACTGCGCGGGCCTCGCGCTGCCTAGTGACAAATGCGTCACCCACTTGCACGAGCGCGGCGACCACCCCGCCGGCCCTGCCTGCCCCCGATTTGGGCACGCCGCAAGCTGGGTGTCCCCATGCGCGCAAGGCCACAATGAACTTTTCAACCTTAAGCTGCCTAAATGAAAAGCTTGAAAATCAACGGTTCATTGCGCAGCATGCCGCTGGCGGAATTGCGACGACCAAGAAAAGCCCTCTCGGCGAGAGACCGGATTGCCATCCCCAACTACCCAGGTTGTCTTCTACCCTATCCGAACGGATCGGCCCCCTGCCCGATGCCCGCCCGGCAAAACTGAACGTTGAGCGCTCGGTGGGGGCAATGCAGCGCAGGAGCGGCAAGGGCAGTGAGACAAGCAGGAATCGGGGCGGACGCTTGCGCCGGGCCGCGCAAGGACCGCTCCTGGCCGGGTTCGGCCTGCTCAATGCGCTGGCCTCGCTCGGCCTCTATGTCGGCCATGGCCTGCTCCTCCCTGTGCTGCCCGGCATCGCCCTCTCGCTCACCGCGATCGGCATCGGCGCCTGGCAGCATTGGCGCCCGGTCGGGGCGCCGGTCTCGCCGGGCGCCCTCGATCTCCTCGTCCGGCAGGACACGACCGGAGCCACCGGCCCGCAGCCGTCCACGCCACTCGTCCCGCTCTACCGCCAGCCCGCCGCACATCGCCGGCGCCGGGTGCTCGATCTCCTCACCGACCTGCCGGGCCGCGATTCGATCGCCGTCACCCTCCGCCGGATGATCGAGGAGGCCGGCGGGAGCGAGGAGCGGATAGCGCTCATCGCCTTCGACATCGACCGCATGAAGGACATCAACGGCGTACACGGCTACGCCGTCGGCGACCAGCTCCTGCGCATCGTCGCCCGGCGGCTCGAGGGCATCGCACGCGACGGCGTCTTCCGCCTCGACGGCGACCGGTTCGTCCTCCTGCGCCGCGGGCTCGGGGGCGTCGCCGATGCCGAGCTCTGCGCCGTCGCCGCCCTCGACCGGCTCGGCCGGGCGGTGCGCCTCGGCGCGGGCGAGAAGCACGAGATGACCCCGTCGGCGAGCGTCGGCATCGCCCTCTATCCCGACCACGGCCACGAGTTCGAGGCGCTCCTGCGCTGCACCGAGATGGCCGTCGACGACGCCAAGCGCGCCGGCGGCCGCCGCTGCCGGGTCTTCGACCGCGGCATGGTCTCGGCCATGCAGTTTCGCAACGAGATCGAGCGGGACCTCGCCGAAGCCATCGAGGAGGGTGCCCTCAGCCTGCACTACCAGCCGCAGCTCGACCTCGCCATGGGGCGGATCACCAGCGTCGAGGCGCTCATGCGCTGGACCCACCCGACCCGCGGCGTGGTCCCGCCCACCACCTTCATCCCGATCGCCGAGGCCTCGGGCCTGATCAGGCCCATGGGCACCTGGCTGATCCACGAGGCCTGCCGCACCGTGCGCCGCTGGCAGGACATGGGGCTCGAGATCGGCATGGCGATCAACATCTCGGCGGCCCAGCTGCGCCAGCAGGACCTGCCGGAGATCGTCACCCGCGCCCTCGCCGAGAACGGCCTCCGCCCCGACCGCCTGGAGCTGGAACTCACCGAGAGCCTGTTCGTCGATCCCTCGGAGCTGATGATGCGCCGCTCGCTCGACCGCCTCGCCGAGATGGGCATCCGCCTCGCCATCGACGACTTCGGCACGGGCTACTCGTCGCTCGCCTATCTCAAGCGGCTGCCGGTGCAGAAGATCAAGATCGACAAGTCGTTCACCCAGGGCATCGGCCGCGAGGACGTGGACGAGGCCCTGGTCAGGGTGATCATCCACCTCGCCCGCACCTTCGACAAGCTGGTGCTCGCCGAGGGCGTCGAAACCGAGCTGCAGCACCGCTTCCTCGCCGACGAGGGCTGCGACGCGGCGCAGGGCTACCTCTTCGCCAAGCCGATGCCCCTCGCCCACTGCACCCAGCATCTGCTGGCGCAGGCGAGCCAGCCCCCGGCCGCACGCCCGGCGCGGGCCCGGGTCGGCCTCTGACGGCGGCAACACCGGGGTCTGGCCGGCCGGCCGCCGGCCCGGCAGAATGACCGGGCGGCCGCTTGTGGCCGCGTCAGCCGGGAGCGAGCGGAATGGCCGCCTGGATCGAGATGCTGCCCGTCGAGGGTGCCGAGGGCGACCTCGAGGAGGCCTACGCCGCGGCCCGCACACCGCACGGCACGGTCGACAACGTCATGCGCGCCCATTCACTTCGGCCGCACACCATGCTCGGCCACATGGCCATTTACAAAAGCGTGCTGCATCACCCGGCGAACACCCTGCCGCTCTGGTTCCTCGAGGTGGTCGCCGCCGTCGTCAGCCACGCCAATGCCTGCGCCTATTCCTACGGCCACCACTGGACCAATGCCCGCCGCCTCATCGCCGACCCGCCCCGCGCCGCCGCGATCGAGGCGGCGCTCAGGGCCCGTCGGCTCGGCGACGTCTTCGCCGGCAAGGAGCTGGCGCTGCTGGCCTACGCCGAGCGGCTCACGGTCGACGTCGCCGGCATCGACAAGGGTGCGTTTCAGGCCTGCGTCGATGCCGGCGCGACCCACGGCGAGATCCTCGAGGTCAACCAGGTGACCGCCTACTTCAACTACTCCAACCGCCTGCTGAACGGGCTCGGCGTCACCACCGAGGGTGACCACATCGGCTACTACGACGAGTGAGTGGCTACCGGCGCCAGGATCGTCTCCGGTTCCGGCTCGGCCCGCGCCTCCTCGACCAGCCAGTCGATGAACGCCTGGACCGCCGGCCGCTCCAGCACCCGCTCGACGCCGACGACGTAGTAGGCGAGGCCGGTGGCCAGTGACGGGCCGAAGGGCACCACCAGGCGCCCGGCCCGGATGTCGCCGGCCACCAGCGGACTCCGGCCGAGGGCGACACCCACCCCCTCGACCGCCGCGTCGATCACCATGTTGGCCTGGCCGAAGCGCCGGTTGTGCACCGGCTCGAGCCCGCTCTGGCCCACCACTGCCAGCCAGCGCGCCCAGCCCACGCCGACCCCCTCCCCGGCCGGCAGGTCGTCGTGCAGCAGCGTCATGGCGGCGAGATCGGCAGGCTCGTGCAGCTGGCTGGCGAGCCGGGGCGCGCAGACCGGCGCCATCCGCTCACCCAGGAGCAGGGTCGAGCCGAGGCCCGGCCAGCTGCCGCCGCCATAGCGGATGGCGAGGTCCGCCTCGCCCAGCACGAGCTCGCTGCGCCGGCCGCTCGCCATCACGTCGACCTCGATCGCCGGGTGGCGCTCGTCGAAGCGGACCAGCCGCGGGAACAGCCACTTGACGACGAAACCGGGCAAGGCGCTGACCACCACCCGGTCGACCCGGCGCTCGCGGCGCAGCGCGTCGAAGACATGATGGATGCGGCCGAGCCCGCCGATCACCGCCTCGGCGAGGCGCTCACCCTCGGCCGTGGCGACCACCCCCCGGCCGCGCCGCTCGAAGAGCGGGCAGCCGATCCGGAGCTCCAGCTCCCTGATCTGGTGACTGACGGCACTCTGCGTCCGGCCGAGCTCGTCGGCGGCACTCGTGAAGCTGCCGAGCCGGACGGCGGCCTCGAGAACCCGGAGCGTGGCGAGCGGCGGCAGATCGGCGTAGCGCATGGCAACCCATGAACAGGATTCATACCTCGAATGAATTAGGTGATATTGATCCGCCGGTCCACTAGCGCGAGACTTCACTCGTCTCGGCCCTCGGCATCAAGGAAACCGGAAGCTCGACCATGGCCTATGCGTCAGCCCGTACGGTCGACGCGGCCTCGCTGCCCGTGATCGACCTCGACCCACTCATGAGTGGAACCGGGGAAGGACTGGCGCGGACCGCCGCCGCCCTGACCGACGCCGCGGAGCGGGTCGGCTTCTTCTACGTCACCCATCACGGCGTCCCGGCCGCCCTGATCGAACAGGCTGCCACCGTCTCGCGCCGCTTCTTCGAGGCGCCGCGCGAGCAGAAGTCGACGGTCGCGGTCCAGGGGCGGCATCGCGGCTGGCTCGATCCCGGCGAGGCGGTAATGGAAGGTGCCCGGCGCCCCGACCTGAAGGAGAGCTTCATCTGGGGCATCGAGATCGCGGCCGACGACCCGGCTCTCGCCACGAACCCGCTGCTCGCGCCCAATCGCTGGCCCGTCTTCCTGCCCGAGCTGCAGCCGACGCTCACGGCCTATCTGGACGCCGCCCACGCCTGCGGCTGGCAGCTCATGCGTGCCTTCGCCCATGCGCTCGGCGTGCCGGCGGGTCACTTCATCGCCCACATCGACAAGCCGGTGAGCCGGGGCGGCTCGATCTACTACCCGCCGCAGCCCCCGACCGCCGGCGCCGACCAGTTCGGCGTCGCACCGCACACGGACTTCGGCTGCCTCACTTTGCTCTGGCAGGACATGGTGGGCGGCCTGCAGGTCCGCGCCATTGACGGAAGCTGGGTGGCGGCACCGCCCATGGCCGACTGCTTCGTCGTCAATGTCGGCGATCTCCTGGCGCGCTGGACCAACGACCGCTTCCGCTCGACGCCGCATCGCGTGGTCAACACCTCCGGCCGCTCGCGCCAGTCGATCGCCGTCTTCGTCGACCCGAACGCCGAGCAGGAGGTGGTGCCGGTCTGCGGCCCGGGCGAGCCCGCCCGCTACCCGCCGGTCACGGTCGGCGAGCATATCGAGCGCCGCTACAACGCCTCCTTCGCCTATCGGCAGCGCGAGGCCGGAGATCCGGCGAAGGTGCCGTCGTGACTTCGCGCGCCACCCTCCTCGACCCCGCCTGGCAATATGTCGAGAAGCCCGAGATGGCGCAGTTCCGCGCCGCCGACTGGCAGCTGCTCGAACCGCAGAAGCGCGTCTACTACGAGCGCTCGCGCGCGGATCACGCGCTCCGCCTGCTCCGCACCCTCGAGGCCGACCCGAGCTGGGGCTACGCGATCAACATCTACGAGCACTGCCTGCAGTCGGCGACCATGCTGCTGCAGGACGGCCACGACGAGGAGACCGTCGTCGTCGGCCTCCTGCACGATGTCGGCTTCACCATCTGCCCGGAGACGCACGGCGCCTTCGCCGCCGCGCTCCTCGCCCCCTATGTCGACCCGAAGCACTGCTGGATGCTCGAGCGGCACGGCATCTTCCAGCTCCACCACTGCCACGAGCACCCGGATGCAGACCCGCACGAGCGCGAGCGCTGGCGCGGCCACCCGCATTTCGAGTGGGCCGCCACCTATGTCGAGCGCTACGACCAGAACGCCATCGACCCGGCCGCCGGCTGGGCGCCGCTCGCCACCTTCGAGCCCATGGTCCGCCGCGTCTTCGCCGCCCCGCGCTACCGCGTGACCCCGCCTTGAGGGTGGGAATCAGGCTCGTTTTATAAGACTGACGCCAAACAGCAGGATGAGCGCGCCGAGCACCGCCGTGACCAGCTGGCCGAAGAACCCGCCGAGATCGATGCCGACGGCCCCCAGCACGTAGCCGCCGAGCACGGCGCCGACCACGCCCACCACCATGTTGCCGATCAGGCCGAACCCGCCGCCCTGGATGAGCTTGCCGGCGATCCAGCCGGCGAGGATGCCGATCAGCAGGAAGAGCACGATTCCCAAGGCCAGGGCCTCCTTCCGGGTTGCCGGGAGAGCCTCGCCGCTCGCGCCGTGCGGGTCAAGCCGCGAGGCCCATGAGCCGGAGCGTGGCGAGCGCCATCACCCGCATCGAATTCACGAGGTCCTCGATCACCACGAACTCGTCCGGCTGGTGCGCAAGATCGAGGATGCCGGGCCCGTAGGCGACGCAGTCGTGCAGATGCCCGATCCGGGCGACGTGCTTCTGGTCGTAGGTGCCGGGCGAGGCGACGAAGGCCGCCGGCCGGCCGAGCACCGCCTCGATGGCCAGGGCCACCGCCTGCGGCACCGGTGAAGAGGGCTCGGTCATGATGGGGGCCACGTGCATCAGCTCGCGCAGCCCATAGGCGAAGCCCGGCCGCTCGGCCGCGAGCCGGTCGAGCAGGCCGCGGATCTCGCCCTCGACCTCCTCGATCCGCTCCTCGATGAGGTAGCGCCGGTCGATGGTCAGCCGGCAGCGATCCGCGACGCAGGGGCTGGGCAGCCCGCCCGCCTCCGGCGCCGTGCCGGCCTGGATCCCGTTGAGGTTCAGGGTCGAGGCCCGCGCCCCGTCCGGCACCACCGGCATCGCCGTCCGCCGTTCCTCGAGCCTGGGGTAGAGCTCCGTCTCGAGCGCCTGGACGAAGGCGCTCATGTGGCGGATGGCGCAGTCGCCGAGAAAGGGCATGGAGCCGTGCGCGATCCGCCCCCTGGTCTCGATCTCCGCCCACCAGACCCCGCGATGGCCGATGCACACCCGATCGACGTTCAGGGGCTCGGGGATGATCACATGGTCGACCCGGGGCTTCGAGAAATAGCCCAGCTTCGCGAGGTGGGCGACGCCGCCGAAGCCGCCCGATTCCTCGTCCACCGTGCCGGAGATCTCGATGGCACCCCGAAGCGGCAGCCCCGTCGCCAGCAGCGCCTCGACCGCCACCACCGCCGCCGCCAGCCCGCCCTTCATGTCGCAGGTGCCGCGGCCGTAGATCCGCCCGTCCAGGACCACCCCGGCGAAGGGATCGACCGTCCAGCCCTGCCCCACCTCGACCACGTCGAGATGACCATTGAAATGAATGGTCGGCCCCGGCCGGCCGGTCGCGTAGCGGCCGACGACGTTGGTTCGGGGATAAAGGTCGCTGTCGCCCGGCGCCCCCTCGCCCCTGATGTAGGCGATCTCGAAGCCGCTGGCCGCCAGTCGCCGCCCGAGGAACTCGGCGCAGGGCGCATAGGCCTCGCCCGGCGGGTTGACGGTGGGAAAGGCGACCAGCTCCCGGGTGAGCTCGACCACGGCGCCTTCGCGCTCGCCGATCGCCCGCTCCAGCTTTTCGTCCATGCCAGCCCCCGTTATGAGGGGGGAGCGTCGGGTGTCGGGGCGGCCCTGTCAACGGCGGCGGACGCCGCGGCGACCGGGTGAACAGGAAGAGGGAGGCCAGATCATGACCCATGCCGAAAAGGTCGTCGCCAATCGCCTGGAGGGCGGCCGGCTCGACGGCCTCGCCATCGCCGAGGACGAGGGCTACGCCGTGCAGAACGAGGCCAACGCCGCCCTCGCCGGCAAGCTCGGCGCCGTCGCCGGCCACAAGATCGGTGCCACGGCCGAAGGCATGCGGAAGCTCCTGAACGTCCCCGGCCCCATCGCCGGCGACGTCTTCGCCTCGACCGTGCACCAGAAGCGCGCCACGCTGCGCCTCGCCGACTACGTCCTGCCCGGCGTCGAGACCGAGATGGCCGTCCGCATCGGCCGCGACCTCACCCCCGATGAGGCCCCCTGGTCGAAGGAGCGCATCGCCGCCGCGGTCGCCGCCGTCCTGCCGGCCATCGAGATCGTCGACAACCGCTACACCGACTTCCCCAAGGCCGGCGCCGGCACCATCATCGCCGACAATGCCTTCAACGCCGGCAGCATCCTCGGCCCCGAGACCACCGACTGGCAGCACCTCCCCCTCGACCGCCTCACCGCCCGCACCCTGATCGACGGCAAGGAGGTCGGCACCGGCCTCTCCGACGAGCTTCTCGGCCACCCGCTGAACGCCCTCGTCTGGCTCGCCGACCGCTACGCCGGCCTCGGCCGCACCCTCGAAGCCGGCCGCTTCGTCAGCCTCGGCACCATCACCCCCGTCCAGTGGATCAAAAGCCCCTGCGAGGTGCGCATCGAGGTCGAGGGGCTGGGCGGTGTGGAGGTGGTGTTCGAGTGACCTGGTACCATTTTGCCAGTTCAGGCGCTTGCCGCTGCCAGCAGGCTCCGTAACGACGCCAACATCCGCCCCGGTGCCGACCCGTACGCAACAAAGCCATGGTGGCGATAGAATGCCTCCGCACCCTCGTCCTTGGCATCCACGACCATGGCGACCACGGCGATTCCGCTGTCGGCGGCCCGGATGGCGGCGTCGGCCAGCAACACCGAGCCGAGCTTCCGGCCCTGAAAGCGTTCGTCAACGGCGAGCCGGCCGATTCTGGCGGCTGGGAGGGTCGGGTAGCGCGGCAACTTGCGCGTCAGCTCAAGCGGCGCCTCGGTCACCGGGATGTCGGCCGCCGAGAGCGTGTAGAAGCCGACCAGGGCGCCGCTCTCGACATGGGTCGCCACGTAGCACACCGCCATGCGGCGGCGGACGTCCTGGGTCACCTGCGTTCTGAAATACCGGTCGAGCGGCTCGCTGCCGCTCCTGAAGCCAGACCGTTCCTGCCGGCCGAGAACTGCGATTGCAAAGCCTGGTTCGCTCACGACTCCCGAACGAGGCGCCGGTGGTGGGCAAAGGCACGCTTCATCGCCGGTGCCGGCTCAGGCGGGTCGAGCAGCGCCTCGACGAAGAGCTTCTGGTCCGCGGCCGAAAGGCGAACGATCTGCGCCTCCTCGATGGCCTGCCGGGCTGCCCGCTCCGCCGCGGTGACAACGAAGTCGCTGAGCGAGCGACCTTCCATCGCCGCCGCATGCCTGACCATGGCGAGAACCTCCGGCGTCAGCCGGGCCTCGATGCGCTCCGAACGGGTGATCTGCTTAGCCATGTTTCGATCCTCACCTAGTCAATGTACGGTAATCTCCCGGACCATTCAAGAATCGGAGGTTCCGTGAACGGCCTTGCCATTCCTGCGTGCTCGGGCGAAGTGAAGCTTTGGCAGATTCAGGAGGGTGGCGACCGTGAACGGTGACCCCGCGACTGAGGGCGACGATGACGACCTCGACGCTACAGACCTTCTCGACCCCTTCGCCCTTTTCGACGAGTGGGCATCGCCCGCGGCTGTCGAGGCTTATGCCCAGCTCTAGGTCGACCCCATGACCCCACCCAACCGCGCATCCGCCGAGACCCGCGCCGTGCAGGCGCTGCACGAGATCGAGGCGGCCACCGGGGCCGTCGTGCCGGGCATCCAGCCCTCCTCGACCTTCGCCCGCGACGCCGACTACGCGCTGCGCGACGGCTTCGTCTACAGCCGCGACACCTGCCCGACCGTGCGCCATGCGGAGCGCATCGTCGCCAGCCTCGAGGACGGGGCCGCGGCCCTCCTCTTCGGCTCCGGGCTCGCCGCCTGCGCCACGCTCTTCGAGACCGTGCCGGCGGGGAAGCGGATCGCGGCACCGCGCATCATGTATCACGGCGTCCAGGACTGGCTGGTGCGCCTTCGCGACCGGCACGGCATCGGCCTCGACTTCTTCGACGCCGCCGATCCGGCGAGCCTCGCTGCCGCCGTGCACAAGGGCGAGACGGCGCTCCTCTGGCTCGAGACGCCGGTCAACCCGAGCTGGGACGTGATCGACATCGAGGCGGCCGCCGCCATCGGCCATGCGGCCGGCGCGGTGGTCGCGGTCGATGGCACCTGCGCCTCGCCGGTCACGACCCAGGCGCTCAATCTCGGCGCCGACATCGTCTTCCACTCCGCCACCAAGTACCTGAATGGCCACAGCGACCTCACCGCCGGCGTCCTGGTCGGCAAGGTGGCGGACGAGAGCTGGCGCGAGCTCACCTGGCTGCGCTCCAAGCTCGGCGGCGTGCTCGGCGCCTTCGAGGCCTGGCTTCTGATCCGCGGCATGCGCACGCTCTTTCTCCGCTTCGAGCGCGCCTCGGCCAGTGCGCTGGCCATCGCCCGGCACCTCGAGGGCCACAAGGCCATCGAGCGCGTCCTCTACCCGGGCCTCGAGAGCCACCCCCAGCACGACGTCGCGAAACGCCAGATGACCCGGGGCTTCGGCGGCATGCTCTCGATCCTCGTCCATGGCGGCCCGGACGCGGCCAAGCGCATCGCCTCCTCCACCCGTCTCTTCCTGCCCGCCACGTCCCTGGGTGGCGTTGAAAGCCTGATCGAGCACAGAAAGGCCGTCGAGGGCCCGAACAGCATCGTTCCGGGCCACCTCCTTCGCCTCTCGGTCGGCATCGAGGATGTCGCCGACCTCATCGCCGACCTGGACGCCGCCCTTCGGCAAGGAGCGTGAGGATGCCGGCGACGAAGCCGCGCTCGAAGAAGAGCACGCTCAAGACCAGCAGCCCGGCGAGCGCCAGGAGCCAGTAGGCACCGAGCAGGCCCGCCAGCACCGTCTCGGTCCAGCTCAGCAGCAGCGCCCCGAGAAACGCCGCCAGCAGCATCTCGCGGCCGCCAAGTGCGGTCCAGATCAGCACCTCGGCCGAGAGCCCGAAGCCGATGAGCTTCGGCGAGACGAAGCCGAACTGGCTGGCGAAGAGCGCTCCGGCCAACCCGGCAATGGCGGCCGAGAGGGCGAAGCCGTGGCGCTTGATGGCGGCCACGTCGTAGCCGAGATAGCCGAGCCGGTCCTCGTTCTCGCGCACCGCCGTCATGGCGAGCCCCTTGGACGAGGCGAGCAGCGCCTCGAGCCCGACGAAGACGGCGAACGCCACAGCCAGCATGACCCAGTAGGTCGGCAAGGCGTCGAAGAGTGCCGGCCCGCCGCCGTCGAGTCCGAGGGCCAGGGGCGGCACGCCGATCAGCCCGTTCAGCCCGCCGAGCCAGGCCGTGCCCTGGGTCAGCCGCTCGGCGAGCACGGCGAGCGCCAGCATGGTGATGCCGAAATAGGCCCCCCGGAGCCCCCGCCCGTGGAAGAGGAAATAGCCCAGGAGCTGTGCCACCGCCCAGGGGACGAGGCAGGCGAGCACGATGCCGAGCCAGGACGAGGGCCAGGCCTCGAGCCCCGGCAGGCGGCCCATGGTGGCGAGCGCCATGGCATAGGCGCCAAGCCCGAAGAAGAGCGCCTGGCCGAAGGAGAGCAGGCCGAGCCGGCCCCAGGCCAAAGCGAGGCTCATCGCGAAGAGACCGTAGGTCAGGAACTGGGCGAGCTGCAGAACCTGCCACTCGCCGATGA
The DNA here is from genome assembly GCA_964528705.1 of uncultured Geminicoccaceae bacterium. Classification (GTDB taxonomy): domain Bacteria; phylum Pseudomonadota; class Alphaproteobacteria; order Geminicoccales; family Geminicoccaceae; genus SLRI01. The sequence goes on along the minus strand of CAZGUW010000051.1, from coordinate 9,562 downwards.
CCAGCGGCAGGAGCGCCAGGCCGAGCCAGACGAGGCCCTGGACGAGCCGCTGCCGCTTCATCGCCGCTGCCGGAAATGGCCGACCAGGCCGTTCGGCAGGAGCCGGATGACGAGGATGGCAAGGCCCAGGACCACGAGCTCCGCCACGGCCGGCGAGGCGACGCGCGCCACCAGGCTCTGGCTGCCGCCCACCACCACCCCGCCCGTGACCACGCCCAGGAGCTCGCCCGCCCCGCCGGTCAGGATGGCGAGGAAGGCCGGGATGAGGAAGCCCAGCCCCATCTGCGGATCGACGCTGAGGAGCGGCGCCATGACCACGCCCGCGAGCCCGGCGAGCCCCGCACCGAAGGCGAAGGTCAGCCGGTCGAGGCGGCGGCTGTCGATGCCCATGGCCTCGGCGGTCTCCCGGTCGGCGATGGTGGCCCTGGCCGCGAGCCCCAGCCGCGTGCGGTGGAAGAGCCAGAAGCAGAAGAGGATGACGATGAGCGACACGCCCATGATGAACAGGCGATAGGCCGGGAAGGGCTGGCCCATGATGTCGAGCCGGAGATCGAAGGGTGCTGCCACCACCTTGCTCTGCGGCCCGAACCACAGGATCACCGCCTGGCGGATCAGCAGCGAGAGGCCCCAGGTGGCGAGGATGCTGTCGAGCACACGGCCGTAGAGGTGGCGGATGACCAGGACCTCGAGCAGCAGGCCGATGAGCCCCACGGCGAGCGGCCCCAGCACCAGCGCCAGCCAGAACGAGCCGCCCAGTCCCTGGACCACGAGCAGCGCGTAAGCGCCGAGCAGGAAGAGCTCGCCATGCGCCATGTTGATGATGCGCATCATGCCGAAGACGACCATGAGCCCCATGGCGACGAGGATGATGGCGAGCACGAAGTTCGCCGCATCGAGGAGCGCGAGGACGAGGTCGGCCCCCATGGCCGTCAGATCGAGAGCCGGGCTTCGAGCGCCGGCAGCGCCTCCGCCAGCCCATCCGCCTCGACCACGAGGTCGATCCGCCCCTTCTCCATCACCAGCACCCTATCGGCGAGGCCGAGTGCCAGGTCGAGATTCTGCTCGACCAGCAGGAGCCCGATCCCGTCTTCCCGCGCGATGGCGGCCAGCGTCTCGGCGAGGCGATCGACCAGCGAGGGCTGGATGCCTTCGGTCGGCTCGTCGAGCAGGAGCAGGCGCGGCCGGCCGACAAGGGCCCGGGCGATGGCGAGCTGCTGCTGCTCGCCGCCCGAGAGCGTCGAGGCATCCTGGCGCCGCCGCTCGGCGAGGACCGGAAAGCGCGCCAGCAGATGATCGCCCGACAGCGCGCCGTGGCCGAGCCCGCCGATCCTGAGATTCTCCCCCACCGTGAAGCCGGCGAAGATGCTCCGTCCCTGCGGCACCCAGCCGATCCCGGCCCGCGCGATCCGGTGCGCGGGAAGCCCGGCGAGCTCCTGCCCGTCCAGGCGGATGCTGCCGGCGGCGGGCGGCAGGAGGCCCATCAGCGCCTTCAGCGTCGTCGTCTTGCCGGTGCCGTTGCGCCCGAGGAGGCAGGTGATGCCGCCCGCCTCGACCGCGAGATCGACGCCGTCGAGGATGCGCGCCCCGCCATAGCCGGCAACCAGCCCCCCGACCTCGAGCAGTGCCGCCATCAGGCGCGCTTGCCGAGATAGAGCTCGCGCACCTGGGGGTCGCGGCCGACCTCCGCATAGCTGCCGGTCGCCACCACCCGGCCCTGCAGCATGACGGCGACCATGACGTCGAGCTCGCGCACGAAGGCCATGTCGTGCTCGATGACGATGGCGGCGATGCCGTCCTTGGCGTTGAGCTCGCGGAGCAGGGCCGCCGTCTCCCGTGTCTCGGCCGGGGTCATGCCGGCGGTCGGCTCGTCCAGCAGGAGGAGCCGCGGCCGGAGTGCCAGCAGCATGGCGATCTCGAGCCACTGCCGCTGGCCGTGCGCGAGGCGGCCAGCCGGCGTGGCGGCATGCTCACCGAGCCCGACCCGCTCCAGCAGCCCCGCCGCATCGATCGGGCCGCGGACCGCCGGCGAGGCCGCCGCGAGGGCCAGGTGCTCCGCCACGGTCAGGGCGGCGAAGAGCCCCGGCGTCTGGAACTTGCGGGCGATCCCGAGCCTGGCGCGCCCGGCCGGCCCCTCACCCGCGAGCCGCCTTCCGGCGAACACGAGGCTCCCGGCATCCGCCGCCGTCTCGCCGCTCAGCACGCGAAAGAACGTGGTCTTGCCGCAGCCATTGGGGCCGAGCAGACAGAGCAACCCGCTCTCGTCGAGACTGAGAGAGAGTCCGGCCAGCGCCTGCACCCCGCCGAAGCGCTTCTCCAGCCCTTCGACGGCAAGCAGGGTCATCGGCTCAGAGCCTGTTCAGCCGCTCAGTTGCAGCCGGCTTCGGGCGCGATCCGGCCGAGCCGGTCGACCACCTCGAGCCCGTCGCCCACCGTGTGGGCGAGGAGCATCTCCATGGTCACGTGATGATCCTCGGCACCGATCGAGAGAAGGCCCGTGGGCGTCTCGATCTCGAGCCCCTCGAGCCCGTCGACCAGCGCCTCGGCGTCGATCGTTGCCGCACCCTCGAGCGCCTCGGCCACGGCGATCACCGCGTTGTAGTGGGTCATGGTGTAGTGCGAGGCGACGACGTCCGGCCCCGCCATCTCGGCGAGCCGGCCGGTGAAGTACTGGACCCCCTCGGCGGGATCGGCCGCGGCGAAGGGCACGGTCACCCACATGTCCTGCGCCTTGCCCTCGCCGAAGGCGCCGAGATAGTCCTCGGAGAATCCCAGGAAGCCGACCGTCACGTCCTCGAGCAGGCCGAAATCCTCGGCCTGGCGGATGAAGGTGATGCCGTCCGCACCCGGCAGCGCGAAGAGCAGCACGTCCGCCCCGCTCTCCTCGATCCGGCGGACCACCGGCGCGAACTCGGTGACCCCCCAGGGCGTGAACTCGGTGCCGACCACCTCGCCGCCGGCCTCGGCGACGAGCGTGGCCGCCGTCTCGAACATCTTCTGCGGCCAGACATAATCGGCGCCGAACATGAAGAACTTCGTGCCGCGATTCTCGGCGAGATAGGGCACGAGCTCGGCCAGCTCCTGGTTCGGCACCGAGTTGAAGGCGAAGACGTAGCGCGAGCAGGCGCCGCCCTCGTAATTGGTCGCATAGAGCAGCGGCACCTTCGCCCGCTCCATGGTCGGCAGCATGGCGTCGCGGGCGTTGGAGGTGATGGGCCCCAGCACGGCGATCACCCCGTCGCCCCGGGTGAGCTTGGTGGCGCGCTCGACCGAGGTCCTTGGATCCGTCTGGTTGTCCTCGTAGATCACCTCGACGGGCCGGCCCTGGATGCCGCCGCCGTCGTTGATCTCCTTGACCGCGAGGTCGATGCCGAGCCGCGCCTGCCCGCCGAAGAGCTCGAGCCCGCCCGAGAACGGCAGCACGGCGCCGAGCTTCACCGGCGCCTCCTGCGCGAAGGCAGTGCCGCCGAGAAGCCCGAACGCCAGTCCCGCCGCCAGCATCAGACCGCTACGCATCGTCCCTCTCCTCTTTGCCGCTGGCGAAGCATAGGAAGATCGGGCTGGCGCTGTAAACGCCGTCTCAGCCGACGAGAGCGAATAGGAGACCCAGGACCAGGGCACCGCTCATCGAGAAGCCGAGATAGGCCAGGAACACGGGCGGCCGGGCGAGCGCCCAGACGGCGATCGCGGCCGGCAGCGAGGTGACGCCGCCGGCGATCAGGAACGCCATGCCGGCACCCGGCGCCATGCCCTGGTCGATCAGCCCGCCGATCAGCGGCAGGGCGGCATAGCCGTTGAGATAGGCCGGCACACCCACCAGCACGGCGAGGAAGACGGGGCCGATGCCCTCGCCACCCAGCGTCGAGGCGACGAGCTCGGCCGGGACCCAGGCCAGCATCAGGCTCTCGAGCAGGAAAGCGAGCGACAGCCACTTGCCGAGGAAGAGCGTCGTGTCCAGGGCACTCCGGCCGAAGGTCTGGCGGCGCGCCGGCTCGTCCCAGAACCGCCAGTGCACGGGCTTCGGTGCGCGCACGCGCCCGCCGCCGCAGCCGCCATTGCCGACCTCGGGACGCAGGGGCTCGGCGAACGCACCGTTTCTGACCAGCATCGCCATGCCGAAGCCGCCGAAGAGGCCCATCGCGATCGCCGCGAAGGTCTTGTAGAGGGCGAAGTCGAGGCCGAGCGTGCCGACGGTCAGCGCGAACATCGAGGGGTCCATGAGCGGCGAGGCGAGCCAGAAGGCCATGACCGCCGGCAGGGGCACGCCCATCGCCAGCAGGGCCGCGATCAGCGGGATGACGCCGCAGGAGCAGAAGGGCGAGAGTGCCCCCGTCAGGCTCGCCGCCAGGATCATCGGCACCAGCCGGCCGCTGAAGGCGCGGGCGATCAGGTTGTCCGCCCCCGAGGCCCGGGCATAGGCGGCAATCCCGACCGAGGCGAGCAGGAAGGGGGCGACGCCGAGCAGGCTCTCGAGGGTGAAGCCGAGGCTCGCTTTGGCCTGTTCCGGCAGGAGAATCGCCAGGGCGGCGAAGATCAGCACAATGGCGAGCAGCGCCGGGTCCGGCATGCGCACGGCCTGGCCTATACGGGCAACGAGGGCAGTCATCTCCGTGGCTCCTTTGCCGATCCTCCCAAGAGGATCGAAATAACAAGCAAAAAACTCAGGCAGCGTTGCAGGCGCTGGCCTCATCCACACAGCATTCGCGCTCGAGAAAGCCGAGCGTGGCGTGCATCACCGCGTAATTGGCCCGGCAGATCAGGGTGGTGCCCTGCCGTTCCTGGCTCACCAGCTCCACCGCGATCAGCTTGTGCAGATGGTGCGACAGGGTCGAGCGCGGCACGCCGGTCCTGGCCTGAACCTCACCGACCGCGAGCCCTTCCTCGCCTGCCCGCACGAGCTGGCGGTAGACCTCGAGCCGGGTCGGGTTGCCCAGCGCTTCCAGCCGGGCCGCGATGTGTTCGAGCTGCATGACAACAATCTGGTAGCGGCCGTCCGGCGTGTCAAACCATATTTCCAGAAATATCGTTATAAGGGGCGCGAGGCGGCCGCCGGGTCTTGCCGTAGGCCGCTCGCTGTGGGAATCGCGGGGCGTTGATCGAAACCGTGAGCCCGGAGGCGTGGCGTTGCAAAGGAAGAACGGCGAGAAGCCGAACATCGTGCTGATCGAAGCGGATCAGATGACCGGGCTGGTGCTGCCCATCTACGACCCGAAGGCGCAGGCGATCACGCCGCATTTGACCGCCCTCGCCGAGGAAGGCCTGCTCTTCGAGAACGCCTACTGCAACTCGCCGCTCTGCACGCCGTCGCGCGCCTCGATGTTCAGCGGTTCCCGGACCACCACCAACGAGGTCTGGGGCAACGGCTCGGAGCTGACCGCCGACACGCCGACCATGATGCACTTCCTGAAAAGCGCCGGCTACCGGACGGTCTGCTCCGGCAAGACGCACTTCGTCGGCCCCGACCAGCTGCACGGCTTCGACTACCGGCTCACCACCGACATGTACCCGGCCAATTTCGGCTGGTCGATCGACTGGAAGCCGAAGGTCGACTACCGGCCCGGCACCTCGGTCACCCGGATCGACGTGCCCCCCGTCTGCCGCACCACCAACCAGATCCTCTATGACGAGGAGGTCCAGTTCCGCGCCGTCGAGTTCCTGCGCTACGAGGCGCTGGAGCCGAAGGACAGCCCCTTCTTCCTCCACGTCTCCTTCACCCAGCCGCACGACCCCTACCAGACCGAGCCGAAGTTCTGGGAGCTCTACGACGACATCGACATCGCCCCGCCGGCCATGCCGATGGAGGCCGACGCGGACGCCCACCCGGTCACCCGCTGGCTCAAGCACCACCACGGCATCGACCAGTTCCCGCCGACGCCCGAGATGGTGATCGCGGCGCGCCGCGCCTACTACGCCATGATCACCCAGATCGACGCCTATGTCGGCGAGATCGTCGCCCGGCTGAAGCAGCTCGGCCTCTACGACGACACCATCATCGTCTTCTGCAGCGACCACGGCGACATGATGGGCGAGCGCGGCATGTGGTTCAAACGCACCTTCTACGAGCAGTCGTCCAAAGTGCCGCTGATCATCCACAACCCCAAGCGCTACGCCCCGAAGCGCGTCAGCGAGGTGGTGTCCTTGGCCGACCTCTGCCCGACCTTCGCCGAGATCGCCGGTGCCAAGGCGGAGTCCGACCGCTTCGGCAGTTCCGACAGCCACAGCTTCGCACCCCTCCTCGAAGGACCGATGCCCGACTGGAAGGACCAGGCGATCATCGAGTATTTCGGCCCCGGCGTGGAGGAGCCCTGGCTCGCCATCCGCAAGGGACCGCTCAAGTACATCTTCACCCGCAACCACGACCCGCTGCTCTTCGACGTCGCCGCCGACCCCGGCGAGACCACCAACCTCATGGCCGAGCGCGGCGACGAGGCGGCGAAGCTGCACCACCTGCTCTTCGAGGGCATCGACCTCGAGGAGCGGACCGAGACCGCAATCAACAGCAAGCAGACGCGCGTCTTCCTGCACAAGGTGATGGCCGGCAGCCCGGGCTATCACTGGGACTACCAGCCCGAGTTCGACGCCGCCGAGCGCTACGTGCGCGGCCCCAACGTGCCGATCTACGCCTGACGCAGGCGGCCCGGCTTCGCGCCGGGCCGCCCCGCTACATCAGGCGATCACGTTGCCGTCGGCGATGATCTGGTCGAGCGCCGGCAGCTTGGGGCCGAGCCCCGGCTCGCCGAACGCCAGATAGGTGGAACCGGCCAGGCCCTCGGGGTCGAGGGCCGCCGCGATGTCGAAGGGCTCGCCGACCAGGAGGTCGTCGAAACCGTCGCCGTCGACATCGCCGCCGCCGGCCACGGTGAAGCCGAGATGCCCGTCGATCCGCCAGCCGCCGAGAATGCCGCCCGTGTCGTCGATCAGGCTCGCGAGGTCGAGTTCGGCGCCGAAGGTCTCGCGGCCGAAGATCACGTAGGCCTCGCCGCCGCCTTCGGCACTCAGCCGGTCGGCGTAGCGGGCACCCACCAGCAGGTCGTCGAAGCCGTCGCCGTCCACGTCGCCGACCCCCGCCACCGACCGGCCGAACCCGTCGCCATTGGCCGGCCCGCGCATGGCGAAGCCGTTCGTGCCGTCGAGGTCGCCGAGGCTGAAGCGGTCGGGAAAACCCTGGTCGGTGCCGAAGATCACGTAGGCCGCCCCGTCCGGCCCCTGGTCCGGCCGGGGCGCCGCGTAGGCGCCGACCACGATGTCGCCGAAGCCGTCGCCGTTGAGGTCGCCCGCCCCGGCGAGGCCGAACCCGGCAAAGCCGTTCTCGTAAGTTCCCTCGATGATGAAGCCGTCGCCACCGTCGAGATCGCCCGGATCGAGGCTCGCCTCGCGGGCACCCGCCTGGCCGAAGACCACATAGGCCTCGCCTGCCTTGTTGAGCCCGTTCGGGCTCGCGTCCTGGCCGCTGATGGCGACGTCGTCGAGCCCGTCGCCATTGACGTCGCCGAGCATGGCGGTGCTGCGGCCGGACTGGTCGAACATGGCGCGCCCCTCGACCCGGAACCCGTCCTCGCCGTCGAGGGCGGCAAGCTCGACCCGTTCGCCGAGCCCGCCGGCCTGGCCGCGCACCACATAGCTCAGCCCGCCATTGTAGCTCGCATACTCGGCCTCGCCGAGCCGGGCGCCGATGACGATGTCGGCGAACCCGTCGCCGTCGATGTCGCCGCCACCGGCGACGCTGATCCCCGTCTCGTCACCATCCGCCGTGCCGGCCAGCACGCTCGGGCGCAGGGCGGCAGCCTGGTCGGCCGCGGCGAGATCGATCACCGGGCTGCCGTCGAGCAGCGACCCGTAGAGCAGCACTGCCTCGCCGGCTCCGTTACCAGGAGCGCCCACGACGAGGTCGGCGAGCCCGTCGCCGTCCACGTCGCCGGCCCCGGCGACCGCCCAGCCGAACCGGCCGCCGGCCTCGGCCCCGAGGATCGCCACCCCGTTCGTGCCGTCGAAGGTGGCGACCGGCACGATCGGCGGGATGGCGGCGTCCGTGCCGAAGAAGAGATAGACGGCCCCGGCCCCCTCGCGCACGACCCCGTCCGCACCCGTGACGTCGGCATGCGGTGCGCCGATGGCGATGTCGGCGAAGCCGTCGCCGTTGAAGTCGCCGATGATCGACGCCGCATGCCCGGCCCGGTCGCCGGCGCCGATCCCGTCGAAGCGCACGAGGCGGGCCGTCTCCGGCTCGGGCACGGGCTCGGGCTGCGGCTCGGGTTCCGGCTCGACGGCGGCAGGCAGGCTCTCCACCTTCAGCGTCAGGTCGTCGAAGTCGAAGTCGCGCAGATCCTCGAACGCGATCCACGCTTCGCCCGGCGCCTCGCCCCAGGCCGAAATCGTGTGCTCCAGGCCGCCCTTGTTGAGCGAGTTGCCGAGCGCGTCGCCGGGATCGCCGTCGGTGGTGTGGAAGATCTCGCCGCTGATCTTCCGGCCGCTCGCCGCGTCGACCAGCTGGAGCTCGCCGTTGCCGGTGAAGGGGCCGCCGATCCCGCCGTCGAAAATGCCGAAGGAGCCGAACCCGTCCATGCCGCCGTCGCGGTTGCCGAAGGAGCCGAGGCCATCGATCCCGAGCCGATCCGGCGCATTCAGGCTGCCGCCATCGATGCCGAGGGAAAAATCGAAGCGCGTGCCGCTGTCGACGAAGGCGAGGCTCGTGCTCTCGAGCTGGTCGAGCGTGTTCTTCGTCCCGCCATCGGCAATGAGGAAGAACCCGAAGCGGGTGCCGGCGGCGAAGTCGTCGACGCCGTAGACGTCGCTCATCAGGAATTCGCTGCCGAGTGCCGTGCCCTTCGTGTCGGTGACCACGATCCTCGGATCGACGAAGCTGCCGTCCTCGCCGATCCGGTAGACACCCACCGAGTTGCGGTAGCCGGCGAGCTGGTCGACCAGCGTCAACCGCAGGTCGCCGCCCGCCGCCAGGGTCAGCATCGACGCGTCGGTGCCGTTGATCAGCTCCGGCTCGAGGGCCGTACGATTGGCACGCGTGGGCAACGGGTCGAGCATCGGGGCACCTCGGGTGAGATTATTCTACCCAAGGTAGATAACTGCTCGATTATCTCCTGTAAACGGCGAAGAAGCCGCCGCCTCAGCCGCGCGGCTGCATCTCCTTTGCGAACTGCCGCCACTTGGCGACGTACCTGGCCGTGCCCCAGCGCATGCGCTCCGCCTGCTCGGGCCGCACCTCGCCCTTGATCTTGCCGGGCATGCCCATGACCAGGCTGTTGTCCGGAATCTCCTTGTTCTCCGCGATCAGCGCCTTCGCGCCGATCAGGCAGTTCCGGCCGATCTTGGCCCCGTTCAGGATCACCGCCCCGATGCCGATGAGCGAGCCCTCGCCGATCGTGCAGCCATGCAGCATGGCCATGTGCCCGACTGTGACGTCGGGGCCGATGACCAAGGGATAGCCCGGGTCCGTGTGCAGCACGCAGCCCTCCTGCACATTGCTCCCCCGCCCCACCGTGATCAGCTCGTTGTCCCCCCGGATCACCGCCCCGAACCACACGCTCGCATCCGTCTCCAGCCGAACCTT
>CAZGUW010000050.1:12759-22911 GCA_964528705.1 uncultured Geminicoccaceae bacterium | reverse complement strand
CGCCTATCGGCTGGCCCGGGGACAGGCCGAGAGGCCGGCACCGCGCCGCGGCGGCGGCACCATCGTCTGACCCGATCGGCCCGCCCCGGGTTGCGACAGGGGTGGATCACGGCTAAACGCCGGTATCCCGTCGCTTTTCGGGCGGGGACGAATGGTGGGCGGGCATGGCGGCAGGCGACAGGGCCGGGATCCTTCTCGACATCGTCGACGTCCACAAGACGTTCGGCGGCGTGCGGGCCGTCCAGGGCTGCACGTTCGGCCTCGCCCGCGGCAGCATCACCGGGCTGATCGGGCCGAACGGCGCCGGCAAGACCACACTCTTCAACATGATCGCCGGCGCCTTCGCGCCGACCAGCGGCGGCATCCACTTCGACGGCGAGGACGTCACCGGCCTGCCGGCGCACCGGCTCTTTCACAAGGGCATCGTGCGCACCTTCCAGATCCCGCACGAGTTCGGCCGGATGACCTGCCTCGAGAACCTGATGCTGGTGCCGCCGGGGCAGAGCGGCGAGCGGCTGCTGGGCGCCTGGCTCGGCTGGGGCCGGGTGCGCGACGAGGAGACGGCGATCCGCAAAAAGGCGCTCGACGTGCTCGACTTCCTCAAGATGTCGCATCTCAGGGACAAGCTCGCGAGCGACGTCTCGGGCGGGCAGAAGAAGCTGCTCGAGCTCGGCCGGACGATGATGACGGACGCGACCCTCGTGCTGCTCGACGAGCCCGGGGCCGGCGTCAACCGCACGCTGCTCGCCGAGATCGCCAATGCCATCCGCACGCTGAACGAGGAGCGCGGCTACAGCTTCTGCATCATCGAGCACGACATGGGCTTCATCGCCGAGCTCTGCGACCCGGTGATCTGCATGGCCGAGGGCAGCGTGCTCTGCGAAGGCACGATGGCCGAGGTCAGGCGCGACCCAAGGGTGCTCGAGGCCTATCTGGGTGCGGCGGGAGAGGCGGCTTGAGCCTGCTCGCCGTGACCGGTCTCAAGGGCGGCTACGGCGACGTCGACATCCTGCACGGCGTCTCGATGACCGTGGAGCCGGGCCAGATCGTCGTGATCGTCGGCCCCAACGGTGCCGGCAAGTCGACCGCCCTCAAGGCCGTCTTCGGGCTGGTCAGGATCCGGGGCGGCCGGATCGCGCTTGCCGACCAGGACCTCACCGGCCGCCGCCCGGACCAGATCGTCCAGGCCGGCATCTCCTTCGTGCCGCAGACCGAGAACGTCTTTCCCACGCTCACCGTCGAGGAGAACCTCGACATGGGGGCCTATCTCAGGACGGACGACATCCGCCCGCAGCGCGAGCATGTCTACGAGCTCTTCCCGCCCTTGCGCGACAAGCGGCGGCAGGCGGCCGGCACGCTCTCGGGCGGGCAGCGGCAGATGGTGGCGATGGGCCGCGCCCTCATGCTCGACCCCAGGCTCCTCCTGGTCGACGAGCCGACAGCGGGGCTCTCGCCGCTCTTCATGAACCAGATCTTCGAGATCCTGGTCGACATCAACAAGACCGGGGTCGCCATCCTGATGGTCGAGCAGAACGCCAAGCAGGCGCTCGGCATCGCCGATCGCGCCTACGTGCTGGCCATGGGCGAGAACCGCCACGAGGGCACGGGTGCCGAGCTGCTCGGCGACCCCGAGGTGGCCGCCATGTTCCTCGGCGGGTGATGGGGCGGCTGAGCGTATGATCGAGATTCTGCAGCTCCTCCTCTACGGCACGCTCCTCGGCTCGATCATCGCGCTTGGTGCCGTGGGCGTGACGCTTACTTTCGGCATTCTCGGCTTCGCCAATTTCGCGCATGGCGACCTGATGGCGTTCGGCGCCTATGTCTGCTTCCTGCTCTACACGCAGCTCGCCATGCCGTTCTGGCTCGGGCTGGTGGCGGCGGTGCCGGCTACCATCCTGCTGGCGGTGGTGGTCGACCGGGTACTCTTTCGAAGATTCCGCCAGAGCCGGCCGATCATCAGCCTGATCTCGTCCTTCGGCGCTGCCCTCATCATCCGCTCGGCAATCCAGATCATCTGGGGGCCGGGGACGCATCTCTATTCCAGCAAGCTCGTCATGGCGCAGCGCTTCGAGGGCATCCGCTACAAGACAGACCAGCTTTTGATCATCGCCGCCACCATCCTTCTCGTGATCGCGCTCCACCTCTTCCTGCAGCGCACAAGGGTCGGCAAGGCGATGCGGGCGATGGCGGACAATGCCACGCTGGCCCGGCTCTCCGGCATCGACACCGAGCGGGTGATCTTGTGGACCTGGGTGATCGGCGGCGGGCTCGCGGCACTCGCGGGCGTCTTTCTCGCCATGGACACGCGGCTGCAGCCGGAGATGGGCTGGTTCCTGCTCCTCGCCTGCTTCGCCGCCGCCATCCTCGGCGGCATCGGCAAGCCCATGGGCGCAATCGCCGGCGGCTACATCATCGGCATCATGATGGAACTGAGCACGCTGGTCCTGCCGGCCGAGTACTCGCCCGTGGTGCCGTTCGCCATCATGGTGCTCCTGCTGCTCGTCCGCCCGACCGGGCTCTTCGCCGGGCGGAGCACCTGAGATGACGCTCGTCGGCCTTTCCAGCTACCTCGTCTTCTTCCTGACGCTGGCCGGCGTCTATGCGCTCATGGCGCAGGGGCTCAACGTGCAGTGGGGCTATGCCGGCATGCTGAATGTCGGCGTGGCGGCGTTCTTCGCGATCGGCGCCTATACCAGCGCCATCCTGACCACGGGCGCCTCGGACGGGCATTTCGGCGGCTTCGGCCTGCCCTGGCCCGTAGGCTTCCTCGCCGCCATGGCGGTGGCCGGGCTGCTCGGGCTCGGCATCGGCATCGTCACGCTCAACCTCCGCTCGGACTATCTCGCCATCGCGTCGATCGGCATCGCCGAGATCGTCCGCCTCGTGCTCAAGAACGAGGAGTGGCTGACCGGCGGGGTGCGCGGCATCGCCGGCATCCCCAGGCCGCTCGAGGGGCTGATCGCCGGACAGAACGCGCTGCTCCTGCTGGCGCTCATCGTCGCCCTGATCCTCGTTGTGCACTGGGCGCTCGAGCGGGCGCACCGCTCTCCCTGGGGCCGCGTGCTGCGCGGCATTCGCGACAACGAGACGGCGGCCCGTGCGATGGGCAAGGACAGCCTCGTCTACCGCATGCAGGCCTTCGTCATGGGCTGCGCCGTCATGGGCCTCGCCGGCGCGGTGTACGCGCATTTCGTCGGCTTCATCAGCCCCGAGGCGTTCGACCCGGTCTTCGCCACCTTCATCGTCTGGGTGATGCTGATCGCCGGCGGCAGCGGCAACAACAAGGGGGCGATCCTGGGTGCCGTGGTCATCTGGGCGGTCTGGTCCGGCACCCAGTTCCTGACCGGCCAGTTCCCGGCCGAGTACCAGACCCAGGCCGGCGCCCTGCGCGTCCTGATGATCGGCGTGCTGCTCCAGGTGATCCTGATCTTCCGCCCCGAGGGACTGCTGCCCGAGAAGCCGCCGAAACCCATCTGGCGCGAGGAGTAGGGGCGCCGCATTGTGTCGGGCGACGCAGTTGGTGTATCCTACTGCGTATCATCGTCTAGACTGGAAACAGTGATCGTGGCTTTTCACATCAAGGACCCGGCAACTGATGCTGCCGTGCGGGAACTCGCGAGGCGGCGTGGCATCAGCCTGACGGCGGCCGTACGTGAGGCTGTCGAGAACGAACTGGCGCGCAACCGACGAACGCTCAAGGAACGGATCGACGATCTGGCCGCCGATTATCGGAGATATCCGCTCACCGGCCTCAACGCCGACAAAGCCTTTTTCGACGAGCTTTCCGGAAACGACTGATGTTCGTCGATGCGTCGGCGATGGTCGCGATGGTCGTGCCCGAGGCGGACGGCGAACTGATCACCGCCAAGCTCGAGACAGCCGAGCGGCTTTTCGTTTCACCGATCGCCGTCTGGGAATCCACGGTGGCGTTGGCACGGATTCGCCAATGCTCGGTCGATGTAGCGCGCCTGACAGTCCAACGCTTCGTCGATGCCGTCGAGGCTGAGAGCGTCGACATAGATGCCACCGTCGGCGCCTTGGCGATTCAGGCTTTCGCCCGGTTCGGCAAGGGACGGCATCCGGCTGCGCTCAACATGGGTGACTGTTTCGCCTACGCCTGTGCCCAAAAGTTGGGAGTGTCGTTGCTTTGCAAGGGAGATGACTTCCCGCAGACCGACGCCGCCCTCGCCTGACCCGACGTTCAGGCGTCCTGGCCCATGGGGTGGAGGGTGAGCTCGTCGATCTGGGCGGTGGGCGGCTGGCTCAGCATGGCGAGGACCGCCGCGGCGACGTCGGCGGGGCGGAGCGCCTCCGGGCCGGGGCGCGAGCCTTCCGTCCGGTCGTTGAAGCCCGTGTCGATGCGGCCCGGCAGGATGACGCCGACCTTGACGCCATGCGGGCGGAGCTCGAGGCGCAGGGCGTGGCTGAAGCCGACCACGCCGTGCTTGGCAGCCACGTATGGGACGAGCCGGCCGATCGGGCGGCGGCCGATATCCGAGGCGATGTTGACGATGTGCGGGGCAGGGGCCCGCAGCAGGAGCGGCAGGAGTGCCTGGGTGAGCTGGATCAGACCGGTCAGGTTGACGGCGATCACCCGGTCGAGCTCGTCCGGCGTGTGCTCGAGGAAGGGCTTGCCGACGCCGAACCCGGCATTGTTGACCAGCCAGTCGAGCCCGCCCCAGGCCTTGTCGACGGCCGAGGCCACGGCCGCACGGTCGGTCGCCGAGGTCAGGTCACCGACGCAGTTCAAAGGCTCGACGCCGAGTGCGCTAAGCTCGCCGGCGGTGCGCTCGAGGTCCGCTTGTCGGCGGCCGAGGAGGGCGATGCGCCGGCCGGGTGCGGCGAGGGCCGTGGCGATGGCGCGGCCGAGGCCGCGACCGCCGCCGGTGACCAGGATGCGCACAGGCGCCCGGGGGTCGATGTCGTGCTGTGCCGGCATGGCGCCCCTACTCCGCCGCGACCGCGATCCCGGCCCGCCGCTCGGCCAGCGCCTGGCGGATGATGAGCAGCGCGGACCAGAGGAAGAGTGTCGCCATCAGGCCGGCGACGAGGAGGTCCGGCCAGGCGGTGCCGGAGAGCCAGACGCCGGCGGCGGCGAGCATCACGGCGACGTTGCCGATGGCGTCGTTGCGGCTGCAGAGCCAGACCGAGCGGACATTGGCGTCGCCGTCCTTGTAGCGCACGAGGATGAGGACGCTGGCCAGATTGGCGGCGAGGGCCAGGAGGCCGATGGCGCTCATCACCGGCGCGTTCGGCACGCCCAGGATCAGGACCTGGTAGAGGGTCGAGCCGAGCACCCAGAGCCCCATGAGAGCGAGGCTGATGCCCTTGAGCAGCGCCGCGGTCGCGCGGACGCGGAGCGACATGCCGATGACGTAGAGGCTGATGCCGTAGGTCAGGGTGTCGCCGAGGAAGTCGAGCGCGTCGGCCTTGAGGGCCTGCGAGCCGGCGAGTGCCCCGGCGGTCATCTCGACGGCAAACATCAGCGCATTGATGGCGATGACCGCCCAGAGCGCCGTGCGGAAGCCGCGCGAGGCGCCGTCGAACCTGGCGTCGTGATTGCAGCAGCCCTGGGCCATCGGGACGTCCTTCCGTTCGCTCGTTACCTCTCAGCCTGCGGATGCTAGAACCTTCAGCGACTGTAGGTGCAAGGGAGAAACGTCGTGGCCGGAGAGACCATCGGCCGGATCGCCGCGGCGGCGGGTTGCAAGGTCCAGACCGTCCGCTACTACGAAGCGATCGGCCTCCTGCCCGAGCCCGTGCGTTCGCCGGGCAACCAGCGGCTCTATGGCCCGGCCACCGTCGAGCGCCTGCGCTTCATCCGGCATGCGCGGGCACTGGCCTTCCCGATCGAGGCGATCCGCGATCTCCTGAGCCTCGCCGACCGGCCGGACCAGCCCTGCGATGCGGCCGATTCGATCGCCCGCACGCAGCTCGCGGAGGTCGAGCAGCGGATCGAGCGGCTCATGGGCCTGAAGACGGAGCTCGAGCGGATGATCAGGCAATGCTCGGGCGGTCACATCGCCGACTGCCGCGTCATCGAATCGCTCGGCGACCACGACCTTTGCGTCACCGAGCATGGCGAGGAAGGCGGGCTGGCACCATCCGCGCGGTAGCGGCCGCCGCCCGTGACCCATGCACGGGCGGCGGCGGGTGCTGCTACTCGATCATTTCGACGGAGACGATGGCCCCGTCCTTGACCGCCCAGTGCTCGAAGATGCCGGAGACGTCACCGTTCTCGTCGAACTCGTGGTTGCCGGCCGCACCCTGGTAGTCGATGTCGGTGCCGGCGGCGATCAGCTCCTTGGCCTTGGCGAAGTCGCCGGGGCCGACCGGCTCGCCCGGGGCGTTGGTGACCTCGCGCATGGCGTCGCGGATCGCCGGGCCGTCGGTGCTGCCGGCCTTCTCGATGGCCAGCGCCAGGATCATCGCCGCATCGAAACCGCTGTCGATATAGGGCAAGGGCGGCAGCTCGCCGTGCTTCGCCTCGTAGGCGGCGGCGAAGTGGGCGCTGGCGTCGTTCTCGAGCGCACCCGCGGCGGTGCCGAAAACGCCTTCCATGTACTCGGCCCCGATGTCGTCGATGAGCTGCTGCGTCTTCAGGCCGTCGGTGACGACGAACCGGTCGAAGAAGCCCTCCTCGAGCGACTGGCGGAGGATCAGGAGGCCGCCGTCATCGGGGTAGGCGATGAGCAGCAGCGCTTCCGGGTCGCCTTCCGCCGCGGCCTGCAGCTCGCCGCGATAGGAGGCCTTGTTGGGCTCGAAGGCGGCCGAGGAGGTGATCTCGCCGCCATAACCGGCGGCGAAGCTCTCAGCGAGGCCGACGCCGTAGTCGTTATTGATGTAAAGGACGGCGACGCTGCCGATGCCGGCGGCGTCGGTCAGCCCGGCCAGGACCGCGCCCTGATAGGCGTCGGACGGCACGGTGCGGAAGAGGAAGTCGTTGTCCTCGAGCGTGGTGATCGCCGGGGCAGTCGAGGCGTTGGAGATCTGCGGGACCTGGTCGACGGCCGAGACACTGGTGGCGACGGGGATGGTGTTGCCGGAGGCGAGGGCGCCCAGGATGCCGACCACGCCGTCGACCGAGACCATCTTCTTGGCCGCGTCGATCGCCGCCTGCGCCTTGGTCTGGGTGTCGCCGACGATCACCTCGACCGGGCCGCCGAGCACGCCGCCGGCCTCGTTGACCTCGTCGATGGCGAGCGTCATGCCGTCGAGCGAGGCCTCGCCATAGGACTGCAACCCGCCGGTCAGCGGGATCAGGGCACCGATCTTCGCCCCTTCGGCGAGGGCGGTGCCCGCCGAGAGCAGGCCACCGAGCGCCGCCAGCGCTGCGACATGCCGAACCGATTTGGCCATTGCGAACCTCCTTGAGCCGGTTTGCCGGCGGCCCGGCGTGGTGCTGCTTGCCAGTCCGGCCCTGCCGCCGCACATTCGGCTAACGTCTTAGGAACTTGCCCCGACCGGCGCAACTGGGAGCCAACATGCCGATCGTCAACCGTATCGCCGAGTACAGCGACGACCTGACCGCCTGGCGCCGTCACCTGCACAGCAACCCGGAGCTGGGTTACGAGGAGGTCGAGACGGCCGCCTTCGTCGCGGCGCGGCTGCGCGAGATGGGCGTCGACGAGGTGCACGAGGGGATCGGCCGGACCGGCGTGGTCGGGGTCATCCGCGGCGGCAGCGGCGGCCGGCGCATCGGCTTGCGCGCCGACATGGACGCGCTGCCGATCCAGGAGGCCACCGGCGTGGCGCATGCCTCGACCAGGCCCGGCAAGATGCACGCCTGCGGCCATGACGGGCACACCACCATGCTGCTGGGCGCTGCCCGCTATTTGGCAGAGACGCGCAATTTCGACGGCACCGTCTACCTCGTCTTCCAGCCGGCCGAGGAGGGCCGCGCCGGGGCCAGAGCGATGCTCGAGGACGGGCTGCTCGAGCGGTTCCCGGTCGAGGAGATCTACGGCCTGCACAACTGGCCCTCGCTGCCGACGGGCGAGTTCGCCATGTGCACCGGCCCGGCGATGGCGGCCTCGGACGAGTTCCGCATCACGATCAAGGGCCGCGGCTGCCATGCGGCGATGCCGAACCTCGGTCTCGATCCGGTCTTCGTCGGCGCGCAGATCGTGCTCGGCCTGCAGGGGATCGTCAGCCGCGAGACCGATCCCGTCGACAACGCCGTCCTCTCGGTCACCCGCTTCCAGGCCGGCCAGGCCTTCAATGTCGTGCCCGAGACGGCCGAGCTCGTCGGCACGGTCAGGACCTTCAAGCCCGAGACCCGCGACCGGATCGAGCGGCGCATGGGCGAGGTGGCGCGGGGCATCGCCCAAAGCTTCGGGCTCGATGCCGAGATCGCCTATCGCCGGGGCTATCCGCCGACGGTCAACCACGCGCGTGAGGCCGTCATGGGCGCCGATGCGGCGGCGCTCGTGGTGGGCGAGGAACGGGTCGATCGGGCACCCCGCCCTGTTATGGGTGCCGAGGACTTCGCCTTCATGCTCGAGGCCGTGCCGGGTAGCTACATCTGGATGGGCAGCGCCACCGGCCCGGATTCCCCGCCGCTGCACAGCGCGCATTACGACTTCAACGACGAGGCACTGCCGCTCGGCGTCAGCTACTGGGCGAAGCTGGTGGAGAGCCGTTTGCCGCGCGCGGGCTGAACCTGCCCGAGTTAACCCTAACGCGAATGTCGGCTGGCTCGATGCACCCCATGAGATGTTCGGCAACCATGTTTGACGATTGAGTGACGTGTCACATACGTTAAACTCTGGTAAGCAAGGGTGACTGGAACAGCAGCCTCATGACGCAAGAACGCTACCCCGGCGAGCAGCATGGCCTCAGCCTCTTCCTCGAGGAGCTGCAGCCGGTGGTCGCCCGCGAGCTCGGCCAGGACAGCCTCCTTTATCACGCGATCCGCCGCGCCCTGGCGACCGGCCGGCTGGCGCATCTGCGTCACGCCAGAGGGCTCTTCAACAGCCTCTCCCGCGACCTCCGGCAGACGCTGCAGACCGGTATCGTCGCGACGCCCGAGCCGGCGCCCAAGCGCGAGCGGCTGCTCGATACCTACGGGCGGCGGGAGCCGCAGCCCTTCGTCGCCATCGACTGCGAGATCGGCCGGGATGCCACAGCCGAGCCGCAGATCGGGCTGCGCCACGAGCTGCTCGACGACGTGGCGCTCCGGGTGCTGGTCCGCCCCGGCTCGCTGCCCTCGGGCGTGGCCGGCCGGCTGCGCGAGATCGCCGACCTCATCGACCAGGACCGCCGGCTCCTCTCGGCGCGCTACTGGCGCGCCGCCCGCATGCGGGTGGTGACCGGCGACGGCTGCGAGAACGCCGAGAGCGGCTGAGCCGCCCCCTTATTCGGCTTCGCCGACTTCCACGGGCTCTTCGGTGACCGGGGCCTTGACCTCGGCCGGCTTTGCCGCAGCCGCGGCCTTGCTCGCGGCCTTCTCGGCGTCCGCCTTGGCCCGGGCGATCGCGTCGTCCAGCTCGATCTGCTGGCAGAGCCCGAGCAGCACCGGGTCGCGCGGGCGAATTTCCTGGCTCTTCCAGTGGGTGCGCTCGCGCACCGCCTCGACCGTGTTCTTGGTGGTGCCGAGCAGCTTGCAGATCTGCTGGTCGGCGAGCTCGGGATGGTGGCGGAGCAGCCAGGCGATCCCGTCCGGCCGGTCCTGCCGCTTGGAGAGCGGGGTGTAACGGGGCTCGCGCCGCTTCGGCGGCTTGATGTCGGCGGCCACCGACTTCGCGATCTTGAGGCGCAGCTTGGGGTCCTTCTGGCAGCGCTCGAGCTCGTCGCGGGTCACCATGCCCTGGCCGATCGGGTCGAGGCCGCGAATGCCGGCGCCCACCTCGCCATCAGCGATACCCTTCACCTCGAGCGGGTGCAGGCCGCAGAAATCGGCGATCTGGTCGAAGGTCAGACCCGTGTTGTCGATGAGCCAAACAGCCGTGGCCTTCGGCATGAGCGGCTTGTCCACGCCAGTCTCCTCGATGAATTCAAAATCGGATGAACGCCTGCGGGTACGGCCTTAGCCGCCGCCCGTCAACAGGCGTGTGGCCGTGCGCCGGCCCTCAGTCGGCCACCGGCACGGTGTAGTTGAGCGCCATGCGGCCGCCATCGGCGGTCACCACCTCGCCCGTGACGTAGCTCGCC
>CAZGUW010000050.1:0-12749 GCA_964528705.1 uncultured Geminicoccaceae bacterium | reverse complement strand
GAAGAGGACGAGGCGGGCAATCTCCGCCGGCTCGCCGGCCCGGCCGAGCGGGGTGCGCGAGAGGATGGTGTGCCGCGCCGCCTCGTCGGTCATCACGGTGCGCAGCATGTCGGTCATGATCGAGCCGGGCGCCACGGCGTTGACCCGGATCCCCTTGTCTGCAAGGGCGAGCGCCATGACGCGGGTGAGCTGGTTGATGCCGCCCTTGCTGACGACGTAGGGCACCTGGGCCGGAATGGCGACGGTCC
Organism: uncultured Geminicoccaceae bacterium; assembly: GCA_964528705.1. Taxonomy (GTDB): domain Bacteria; phylum Pseudomonadota; class Alphaproteobacteria; order Geminicoccales; family Geminicoccaceae; genus SLRI01. The sequence continues at coordinate 12,501 of CAZGUW010000050.1, read as the reverse complement.
CGTTGATCGACGACATGTTGACGATGGCGCCGGGCGAGCTGCGGCCCACCATGGCGCGCGCCGCGGCCTGGCCCATCAGGAAGGCGCCCTTGAGGTTGACGCGCAGCACGGCGTCGAAATCCGCCTCGGTGAGCTCGAGAAAGTCCGCGGTGCGAAGCACGGCGGCGTTGTTGACGAGCACGTCGAGCCGGCCGGCCCATTCGAGCGTCGCGTCGACCAGCGAGCCGCACTGCACGGCGTCGCCCACGTCGCAGGGCACGAACATGGCCGTGCCGCCCGCCGCGGTGATGGCGGCGACGGCACCATTGCCGCTCTCGGCGTCGATGTCGGCGACGACGACGGCCGCCCCCTCGGCGGCGAAGGCCTCGGCCGTGGCCCGGCCGATGCCGCGGCCGGCACCGGTGACGATCACGGTCTTGCCGGAAAAGCGCATCGAGAATTCCCCATTCCTGTTACCCCTGAAGGTAGCAGCCGGGGCTCAGGCGGCAAACTCCGCGCGGATGGCGCCACCATGCTCATCGAGGTCGGGGACGGGCCCAACCTCGAGGTCCTCGTCGGTGACGGCGGCCCCCGGGGCCAGGAGCTCGACCGGGCCGGCCGGCGTCTCGACTATCAGGTAGCGGTTCTGCGGGTGCGCCTCGAGGTCGTCGAGGCTGCTGAGCCGGCCATAGGCGATGCCCGCGGCATCGAGCTTCTGGATCACGGTTTCGCGGTCGTACGGCGCGAAGGCGAGCTCGATCAGGCCGTCGAGCTCGGCGCGATTGGCGACCCGGTCGGGATTGGTCCTGAAGCGCGGCAGCTCGGCCAGCGCCGCGCCATCGAGGACATGGGTGCAGAGGCTCCGCCATTCCCGCTCGTTCTGGATCGAGAGCAGCACCGCCTTGCCGTCGCCGCAGGTGAAGGCGCCGTAGGGGGCGATGGTCGGGTGGCTGAGCCCGGCGCGGGCCGGCGTGTGGCCGCCATAGCGGTGCTGCAGGTAGGGCACGTTCATCCAGTCGGCCATGGCGTGGAAGAGCGAGACCTCGATGGCCCGCCCCTCGCCGGTGCGGCCACGGCCGATCAGCGCCTGGAGGATCGCCTGGAAGGCGGTCATGCCGGCGGCGATGTCGCAGACGGAGACCCCCACCCGGGCGGGGCCCTCGGCCGTGCCGTTGATCGAGGCGAGGCCGCTCTCGGCCTGGACCAGGAGGTCGTAGGCCTTCTGCCGTGCGTAGGGACCCCGCTCGCCATAGCCGGAGATGGTGCAGTAGATGAGCCCCGGGTTGGCGGCGCGCATCGCCCGTGGCCCGATGCCGAGCCGGTCGGCGGCCCCCGGTGCCAGGTTCTGGATGACCACGTCGGCCCGACCGATCAGCCGCTGCAGCAGGGCGAGGTCGTCGGCAGCCTTGAGGTCGAGGGCGATCGACTGCTTGCCGCGGTTGAGCCAGACGAAATAGGCGCTCTGGCCGTTGACGTAGCGGTCGTAGCGGCGGGCGAAGTCGCCCTCCGGGCGCTCCACCTTGATCACCCGTGCCCCGGCATCGGCGAGCCGCCCGCTGGCATAGGGGGCGGCCACCGCCTGCTCGACGCTCACCACGAGGAGGCCCTCGAGATCCCTGGTCATGACGGCCGGCTCCTTGCTTTCGGAGCCGCCTTGGAGCCACAAGAGGGTCGATTGCGCAAGCCATGCGGCGGGAGGCTTCGATGCGCCACTACGATTGCCTGATCGATGGCCTGGAGCAGCCGGCGGCGGACGGCCGCACGATCGAGATGGTCTGCCCGTCCGACGGCCGGACCATCGCCACCGTGGCGCGCGGCGGGGCGGCGGAGGTCGACGCCGCGGTCAGGGCCGCCCGCCGGGCGCTCGACGAGGGCGCTTACGGCCGGCTCGCGGCGGTCGAGCGCGGGCGGATCCTGTCGCGCATGGCGGCGGCCGTGACCGCGCGCCATGCCGAGCTCGCCGAGCTCGAGGCCAGGGACTGCGGCAAGCCCCTTGCGCAGGCGAGGACCGACATCACCTGCCTCGCCCGCTATCTCGAGTTCTATGGCGGGGCGGCCGACAAGGTGCACGGGCTCCAGATCCCTTTCCTCGAGGACTGGCTGGTGACCGGCCTGCGCGAGCCGCACGGCGTGACGGCGCACATCATTCCCTGGAACTACCCGGCGCAGATCTTCGGGCGGTCCGTGGGCGCGGCGCTCGCCATGGGCAATGCCTGTGTTTTGAAGCCGGCCGAGGATGCCGGGCTCACCTGCCTCGAAGTGGCGCGGCTGGCGCTCGAGTGCGGCCTGCCGCCGGGGGCGCTCAACGTCGTCACCGGCTATGGCGAGGAAGCGGGGGCGGCGCTCAGCGGGCACGACGACATCGACTTCATCTCGTTCACCGGCAGCCCCGAGATCGGCACGGCGATCCAGACCGCGGCGGCCCGGCGCACCATCGGCTGCACGCTCGAGCTTGGCGGCAAGTCGGCGCAGCTCGTTTTCGCCGACGCCGATCTGGAGAAGGCGCTGCCGATCCTCGTCAACGCCATCATCCAGAATGCCGGGCAGACCTGCTCGGCCGGCAGCCGGGTGCTGATCGAGGCATCGGTCTTCGACGTGGTGGCGGCCCGGCTGGCCGAGCGGTTCAGGGCTCTTCGCGTCGGCACCCACGCCATGGACCTCGACCTCGGCCCGCTGATCAACCGGCAGCAGGCGGCGCGCGTCGAGCGCTTTATCGAGCGGGCCACCGACCTGCCGCTGCTGGCCGAGGGGCAGCTGGCGCCCGACCTGCCGGCGGGCGGCCACTACGCGGTGCCGCGGCTCTACGGCCCGGTGCCGGCGGATCACGCACTGGCGCAGGAGGAGGTCTTCGGGCCGGTGCTGGTAGCGATGCCGTTCGAGGGCGAGGCCGAGGCCGTCAGGCTCGCCAACGGCACCTCCTTCGGGCTCGTCGCCGGGGTCTGGACCAGGGATGGCGGCCGGCAGATGCGCGTGGCGCGCCGGCTCCGGGCGGGCCAGGTCTACGTCAACGGCTATGGTGCGGGCGGCGGCATCGAGCTGCCCTTCGGTGGCGTCAAGCGCTCCGGCCACGGCCGCGAGAAGGGCTTCGAGGCGCTCTACGAGTTCAGCCAGCTCAAGACGATCGCGTTCAATCACGGCCAGCAGGGTGGACCGGGCACTGGCACTTCCAAGAAACGACGCGACAGCGGTATCGACGAGGAGCGCTCCGACCGCTACGAGGCCGGCCTGCAACAGGGAGAACGAGACCATGCGGCTCAAGGGTAAACGGGCGCTCGTCACGGGGGCCGGGTCCGGGTTCGGGCGGGCGATCGCCGAGACCTATGTGCGCGAGGGTGCGAAGGTCGCGGTGCTCGACATCAATGGCGACGCGGCCGAGCGGGTGGCTTCGCAGATCGGCGACAATGCGCTGCCGATCACCTGCGACGTGACCGACGGCGATGCGGTGAAGGCGGCGGTCGAGCGGACGGTCAAGGCCTTCGGCGGGCTCGAGATCGTCGTCAACAATGCCGGCGTGAGCCACAGGAACCGGCCGATGCTCGAGGTCGACGAGGCCGAGTTCGACCGGGTCTTCGGCGTCAACGTCAAGAGCATCTTCCATATGGCGCACGCGGTGATCCCGCATTTCCGCGAGGCCGGCGGCGGGGTGATCCTCAATGTCGGCTCGACCGCCGGGCTCCGCCCGCGGCCCGGCCTGACCTGGTACAACGCCTCGAAAGGGGCCGCCAACCTGCTCAGCAAGTCGATGGCGGTGGAGCTGGCACCCGACCGGATCCGGGTCTGCGCGCTCGCCCCGGTGATGGGTGAAACGGCGCTGCTCGAGACTTTCATGGGCATGCCGGACACGCCGGAGAACCGGGCGAAGTTCGTCGCCACCATCCCGCTCGGCCGGATGAGCCAGCCCCAGGACATCGCCAACGCCGCCCTCTGGCTCGCCTCGGACGATGCGGGCTTCATCACGGGCGTGGTGCTCGAGGTCGATGGCGGGCGCTGCGTCTGAGCCGGCCTGGCACCCGCTCTTCCAGACCGGGCCGGACGGGACGGCCTGGCGCCGGCTCGACCTGCCGCCGCCGGCATTGCTGGAGCTCGGCGGCCGGCGCTTTCTCGAAATGGCGCCGGAAACGCTCCGGGCACTCGCGGCAGCCGCCTTTCGGGATGTCCAGCATCTCTTCCGGAGCAACCACCTCGAAGGGCTTCGGCGGGTGGTCCTCGACCCCGAGAGCTCGCCCGCCGACCGGTTCGTCAGCCTCGAGCTCCTGAAGAACGCGGTGATCGCCGCGGGCCGAGTCTTTCCCTCCTGCCAGGACACCGGCACCGCCATCGTGATGGCGAAGAAGGGCCAGGCCGTGCTGACGGCGGGCGACGACCGCGAGCCGCTCTCCGCCGGCATCCGCGACGCCTATGCCAGCGGCAACCTGCGCTTCAGCCAGCTCGCGCCGCTCACGATGAGCGAGGAGGTGAATACCGGCACCAACCTGCCGGCGCAGATCGAGATCGAGGCGGTGCCGGGCGAGGTGTATGAACTCCTGTTGATCGCCAAGGGCGGCGGCTCGGCCAACAAGACGTTCCTCTTCCAGGAGACGCGCCGGCTGCTCGACCCGGAGCGGCTGCTCACCTGGCTCGAGGCGAAGGTCGCCGAGATCGGCACGACCGCCTGCCCGCCCTACCACCTCGCCATCGTCATCGGCGGGCTCTCGGCCGAGCAGTGCCTCAAGACGGTCAAGCTCGCCTCGACCCGCGAGCTGGACGGGCTGCCGGAGACGGGCGATGCCTTCGGCCGCACGTTCCGCGACCGCGGGCTGGAGAAGCGGGTGCTCGACATGACCCGCGGGCTCGGCATCGGCGCGCAGTTCGGCGGGCGGCATTTCTGCCATGACGTGCGGATCGTCCGCCTGCCCCGGCACAATGGCTCGCTGCCGGTCGGCATCGGCGTCTCCTGCTCGGCCGACCGGCAGATCAGGGCGCGGATCACGGCCGACGGGGTCTTTCTCGAGCAGCTCGAGGAGGATCCGGCGCGTTTCCTGCCCGATGCCCGGATCGACATCGGCGCGGCGACAGCCATCGACCTCGATCGGCCGATGGCGGCGATCCGCGCCGATCTGGCGAAGCTCGAGGTCGGGGCGCCGGTGCTGCTCTCCGGCACGCTGGTAGTCGCCCGCGACCTCGTCCACGCAGCCCTGGCCGAACGGCTGGCCCGTGGCGAGGCGCTGCCGGACTGGATCAGGGACCACCCGGTCTACTATGCCGGCCCGGCGAAGACGCCCGATGGCCATGCCAGCGGCAGCTTCGGGCCGACCACGGCGGCCAGGATGGACGCCTACATGGCGGACTTCCAGGCGGCCGGCGGGGCCCTGGTGACGCTCGCCAAGGGCAACCGCTCGGCGGACGTGGCAGCGAGCTGCAAGGCGCATGGCGGATTCTATCTCGCCACCATCGGCGGGGTTGCCGCCCGGCTCGGCCGGGACATGATCAAGGAGGTCGAGGTCATCGACTTCGCCGAGCTCGGCATGGAGGCCGCCTGGCGCATCCGGGTCGTGGACGTGCCGGCCTTCATCGTCATCGATGACAAGGGCAACGACTTCTATCGCCGGGTGCGGCGCCGACCGGCCGCCTGAGCGTCCGGCGCCCATCTTCAAGGGGGAGGTCTGCATGACCGATCCAGTGGCGACCCACTATGCCCGCACCGGCGACCTCGCCTCGGCCATCGGCCGGCGGCTGACCGAGACGGGGAAGAACCTGGCGAACCTCACCACGGCCGATCTGGCGCCGGTCGACGAGTTCCATGTCCGCGGCCGCGAGGCGACCCTGGAGCTGGCCCGCGGCATGGGCCTGACGCCCAAGAGCCATGTGCTCGACCTCGGCAGCGGCCTCGGCGGCCCGGCCCGGACCGTTGCCGAGGCGCATGGCTGCAGGGTGACCGGCATCGACCTGACCCCGGCCTTCTGCGACGCCGCCGGCGTGCTCACCGACTGGGTCGGGCTCGCCGACCGCGTGCGCTTCGAGCTGGGCGACGTGACCGCCCTGCCCTTCGCCGATGGCTGCTTCGACGCCGCCATGACCCTGCACGTGGCGATGAACATCGAAGCCAAGGACCGGCTCTACGCCGAGGCCCGCCGCGTGCTGCGCCCGGGCGGCGTCCTCGCGGTCTACGACGTGCTGCAGGGCGAGGGTGGCGAGGTGGTCTATCCCGTCCCCTGGGCGCGCGACCCCTCGATCAGTCACCTCGCGACGCCGGAGGAGATGGTGGCCCTGCTCGAAGGCGCCGGCTTCACCATCCTCGAGTGCGAGGATTCGACCGAGCGGGGCGAGGCGTTCTTCGCTACCGTCAACGAGCGGCTGGCGCAATCGGGACCGCCGGCCGTCAGCTTCCAGGCCTTTCTCGGCGCGGACTTCCCGACCATGGCGGCCAATCTCGGCCAGAATCTGGCAGAGCGCCGGGTGCGCACGGTCCGCTACCTCTGCCGGGCCTGAAACTTCGGCCGCGCCCGCTGTTCGATCGCCGGCCGATCCGCTAGCAAGGCGGCAAGCAATCGAAAGTGGGAAGGGAGTGTCGATGAGCGACCACACCAACCGTTTCAGCGTGGCCGGCAAGCGGGCGCTGGTGACGGGGGCGACCAAGGGGATCGGGCTCGAGATCTGCCGGGTGCTGGCGACCGCCGGTGCCGACATCGCCGCCGTCGGGCGGGATGCGGCCGGGCTCGAGGAGGTCCGGGTGGCGGTCGAGTCTGCCGAGCGGCGCTGCGTGCCGATCAAGGCCGACCTGGCTTCGGCGGCCGACACGGAGCGCGCCGCTTCGGAGGCGCTCGCGGCCTTCGGGACGATCGACATCCTCGTCAACAATGCCGGCATCGCCGTGGTGGGCCCGGCACTCACCACCTCGGTCGAGGACTGGGACCTCGTGATGGCCGTCAATCTCCGCGCGCCTTTCATCCTGGCGAAGGCCCTGGCACCGAAGATGATCGAGCAGGGTGCCGGCAAGATCATCAATGTCAGCAGCCAGACCGGCGTGGTCGGGCTCGACCACCATTCGGCCTATTCGGCGTCCAAGGGCGGGCTCAACTCACTGACCATGACGCTCACCTCCGAGTGGGCGAAGCACAACATCCAGGTCAACGCCGTCTGCCCGACCGTCATCCTGACGCCGATGGGCGAGCAGGTCTGGGGCGACCCCGCCAAGGGCGATCCCATGAAGGCGAAGATCCCGGCCGCCCGATTCGGCAAGCCGATCGAGGTGGCCGACCTTGTCCTCTTCCTTGCCAGCCCCGCCTCGGACCTGATCAACGGCCAGGCGATCCTGATCGACGGCGGCTTCACCGCGATCTGAGCCCCCGTTCGGAGATGAACGATGGACGCACCCTATCCCCGCCGCTTCTCGCATATCGGCCTGTCGGTGCCCGATCTGGACAGGGCGGTCGCGTTCTACACCGAGGTGATGGGCTGGTACCTGATCATGCCGCCGACGCTCATCGAGAAGGACGACAGTTCGATCGGGGTCATGTGCAGCGACGTCTTCGGCCCGGACTGGACGCGCTTCCGCATCGCCCACCTCTCGACCAGTGACGGCGTCGGCATCGAAATGTTCGAATTCCCGGACAACCGGGCGCCGGAGGACAACCTGCCGTTCCGTACGACGGGCATGTTCCATTTCTGTGTCCAAGACCCCGATCTCGAGGGTCTCCTGGCCAAAGTCGTGGCGGCGGGCGGCAAGCAGCGGATGCCCATCCGCGAATATTATCCGGGCGAGAAGCCCTACCGAATGGTCTATGTCGAGGATCCCTTCGGTATCGTCTTCGAGATCTACAGCCACTCCTACGAGCTGACCTACTCGGCTGGCGCCTACAACTGAGGTTCGGCGCCCTTATTCGAGCGGTGCGGAGGGCGAGAGGAGGTCCTCGGTCCCGGCGGCGCGACGCTCCGCCTCGACCTTGCGGTCGATCACCCCGGCTCTTGCCGGGTCGGTGATCTCGGCCGCAGCGCTCGCCCCCGACACCGTACGTCGGGGGGCCGGACGTGGCGGGGTCTCGGTCGGCGGGTTCGCGAGTGCCCCGGCCCCACCTTCCAGCCTGAGGCGGTAGAGCGGCTCCGGCAGGTTGAAGCCACCGGCTTCAAGCGCGCTCTTGGCCATTCTGATCGCTTCGCCCCGGGCCATGGAAAACTCCGTCCGGCGCTGGTCGATCCAGCCGGTGAAGCGCAAGGCCACGCTGGATTCCCCCACCTCCTCGATCCAGGCCGTGGCAGGCGGATCGTCGAGCACGAAGGGCAGCCGGCGCACCGCGTCGATCCCGGTCTTCATGGCGAGGGCCAGGTCCTCGGCCGGATCGACGCCGAGATCGAAGCTGAAGCGCCGGTCGGGATTGCGTGTGTAATTGACGATCTTGCTCTTGAAGACGGCCGAGTTGGGCAATCGGATGTGGTTGCCGTCGGGCGAGAGCAGCACGGTGGCGCGCGAGGTGAGCCGGATGACGTGGCCGACCTCGCCCTCGAGCTCGACCAGGTCGTTCGGCTCGAAGGGCTGGCGGACACTGAGCATCAGGCTGGCGACGAAGTTCTCGATGGTGTCGCGCACGCCGAAGCCGACGGCGAGGCCGATGATGCCGGCCGCACCGAGCAGCGTGCCGAGCAGCGCCGTGGCACCCATGATCTCGAGCGCTGCGACCACGCCGGCGAAGATGAAGGCGATGCGCACGAGCTGGCGGTAGATGTCGGCGATGAAGGCATTGGGGGAGATACGGCCGTAGAACCGCTGCGGCCGTGCGGCCAGGGCACCGAGCCCGGCAAAGGCGCCGAGCACCAGAAGCGCCACGAGCAGCAGCGGCAAGGCGGCGACGATGCCCCTGAGACGGGTCTCGAGCCTGGTCACGACCGGGTTCAGGCGCTCCGCGACATCGCCCGACGCCTCGACGCGATTCGCCACCGTCACCACGCCCTCGACGCGGCCCACGAGCTGGCCGAGCGGTGCCACCTCGTTGGCCTCGGCAACGGCACCTTCGAGCGTGACCACGCCCGATTCGACCGTAGCACGCACGTCGCCATAGCTGCCGATGGCGGCGAGGATGCCCCGCACGCGGCTGGCGATGTCGGCATCGCTCACCGCATCGGCGCCGACCGCGATGGGCCGCCCCGGCTCCTGAGTTTCGGTCGCTTCCTGGGCGCCGCCGGCACGGGGCGCAACCAGCAGAGTCAGGGCGAGCAGAACGGCGGGAAGCTGCCGCCGGTTGTCCCGCATTTGCCGCTGGTTTCGTGGTCGCTCGCGCATCGGCCTCCGGCCTCCGGTAGCTTCGCCCGCCAGACTGCGCCGGGCGCGGCGAGCCGGGCATTGCCTTCGGGAACCGTTCGGGGCCATTCCGGTTTCGCGCCGGTCGGCTACAAGGGGGCAGTTGCCATGCCCCTTCCGGCCGTGCCCCGGTCGAGCACCTGGAGAAACGTCCGATGGTCGAGCGCCTCCCCTTCCGTATCGAGATCTGCGTCGAGAATGCCGACGGGCTGATCGCTGCCCAGAATGCCGGCGCCGACCGCGCCGAGCTCTGCGCCTCGCTCATGGAGGGCGGGCTGACGCCGAGCCAGGGCATGATCGAGGCGGCGCTGCGGGTCGCCACGATCCCGTTCCACGTCATCGTCCGCCCGCGCGGCGGCGATTTCCTCTACTCGGCGATCGAGTTCGAGGCGATGCGCGCGGACATCCGCCATCTCCGCCAGCTCGGCGTCGCCGGCGTGGTGATCGGCTGCCTGACGCCGGATGGCGCCATCGACGAGGCCCGGATGGCGACCCTGGTCGAGGACGCGGGCCCGCTCGCCGTCACCTGCCACCGCGCCTTCGACATGGCGGCCGACCCGATCGAGGCCATCGAGGCCCTGGTGCGCGCCGGCGTCCACCGCGTGCTGACCAGCGGCCAGTGCGAGACGGCGGAAGAGGGCATCCCGACCCTCAAGCGCATCATGGCCGCCGCTTCAGGCCGCATCGGCATCATGGCCTGCGGCGAGCTATCCGCCGCGAACATCGCGAAGGTGCGCGAGGCCGTGGACCCAGACGAGATGCACTTCGCCGCCCCCCGCAAGGAGCCGAGTGCCATGACCTTCCGAAATCCCAGGATCGGCATGGGCGGCACGGATTTCGAGCGGGAATACACCAACACGGTGACCGACGAGGCGCTGGTGCGGGCGATGATCGCGGCGGCGCGGGGCGGGTAAGTTAACAGTAAAATGGCGCTCCAGCCTAAGCCAAATGCTGATAGCCATTCGAACAATTAAATACCGTATTTGTCATCCCGTGAAAGAGTCCGGCCACTTCCGCTTGCCGTGCAGCACTCGAGCGATAACAACACTTGATTTTTCAATGCGATAATAGGCAGCGTAGGGCAGACCGGGGATGGACCATTTGTGCAGGCCCCGAAGTTCAGTTGGCTGTCCGATCAACGGATGGGCCTGCAGCACCAACACCGACTGCTCGATCCGCACGCGAACGTCCGCGGCAGCACTCGGGTTGTCATTGGCGATGTAATGGACGATAGCGCGCAGGTCAGCCACGGCCCGTGGCAGATAGACAAGCTTCAACGCTTCTCGTGCTCGGCGATCAGCCTGTCGAGTTCGGCGAAAACCGTATCGTGCTCGATCTCCACGCGGTCAGTGTCGTCGAGGTCCGCCACGGCCTGCTCCAACTGCGTACGCAGCCATTCGGCATAGCCCGCCTCAGGCGGCGACGGCACGTCTCGCGTGAGGGAACCGCTGTCATTCCGCGTCTTGCTCATCGCTAAAGAATAGCAGGTTACCGGTGCTGTCGCCATCGCTGCTCCACTCATGAGCAACAGCCTTCAGTGCGTCGGCAGTGATTTCAGTGGTATCGCCCCACGCCCCGCCGCCGCCACTGCATGCGCCAACACCTCCCGCGCCACTTCACGGCCGCCCGGGTCGTAGCTGCCGTCGTACCAGGCGGCGAAGGCGTGACCCCGGACGGGGTTGCCGGCGCTGTCATGGCCCTCTCGGGGCACGACGAAGAGGGTGAGGGAGTCGAGGCCGATGACGAAGCGGAGCCAGCCGCGACGGCCGGGCCAGGGGTGCTCGACTTCCTCGATCAGGTCGGGGCGGATGCGGGTTTCGAGCGCTGCTCTGGCGATGGCGAGGGCGCTTGCCTGGTCGATGGGGAAGACCGGGCCAAGGATGGCGTCAGGGGGCAGCTCGGGAGGTGCGGGGTCGCCGGCGCAGGCAGCCAGGGGTGCTGCGGCCAGCACCTGGAGCAGGAAGCGGCGCCGCTCAGGCGGCAAGCCTTTCCAGCCCTGCCCAGTCGAAGACGATGCCGTGGCCCGGCCGGTCCGGCGCGACCGCCCTGCCCTCCTCGAGGACCAGCTTGTGCTCGATGTAGCGCTCGAGGCCGAAGCCGTGGGCCTCGAGGAACTGGCCGTTGGGGCAGGCGGCGAGGAGGTGGACGGTGACGTCGTGGGCGCCGTGGCTGGTGACGGGCAGGTTGAAGGCCTCGGCGAGGTGGGCGATCTTCATGAAGGGGGTGATGCCGCCGCAATTGGTGACGTCGGGCTCGGGGAAGGTGACGCCGCCCGAGGCGATGAGGTGGCGGAAATCCCACAAGGTTCGCAGGTTCTCGCCGGTGGCGATGGGCACCCCGCCCTCACGGACGACGCGGGCGTGGCCGGCCATGTCGTCGGGCTGGAGCGGCTCCTCGAGCCAGGTGAGGTCGTAAGGCTGGAAGGCGCGGGCGGCGCGGATGGCCTGGTCGGCGGACCATTTCATGTTGGCGTCGACCATGAGCGGGAATCCGTCGCCCAGATGCTCGCGCATGGCGGCGATGCGCGCCGTGTCCTCCGAGAGCCTGGGCCGGCCGACCTTCATCTTGATGGCGCGAAAGCCGCGCTCGAGATTGCCGTCGGTCTGGGCCAGGAGGGCGTCGAGCGGCAGCTCGAGGTCGATGCCGCCGGCATAGCAGGTGACGCGCGGGTCGTGGCCGCCGAGCAGCTTCCACAAGGGCAGGCCGGCCCGCCGCGCCTTCAGGTCCCAGAGGGCCATGTCGAAGGCGGAGAGCGCCAGGACGGTGGGCCCGCCCCGGCCGCCATAGTGGAGCGCCCACCAGAGCTTCTGCCAGAGCGCTTCGATGCGGTCGGCGTCCTCGCCGAGGGCGAGCTCCCTCATCTCGCGGGCGAGCGTGTCCATGACGGCACCGCCATTGCGGCCGACCGTGTAGGTGTAACCCACGCCCTCGGCACCCTCGGCGTCGGTGACGCGGACGGTGACCAGCTCGAAGGCGCTCATCTCGCCATGCGTGCTGTCGGTCAGCACCACCGGCAGGGGAATGCGGTAGAAGCCGGGCGTGACGGCGACGATCCGCGGCATGGCTCCCTGTCCTTCAGCCGGCGGCCTCGGCCGCCTGAGCGTCGTGGGCAGCGAGGGCCGCGACATTGATCATGTCGGAGACCGTGGCGTTCATCGGCACGATCTGCACCGGCTTCTCCAGGCCGACCAGGAGCGGCCCGATCACCGTGCCGCCGCCGAGCTGCTGCAGGAGCTTGGCGGAGATGTGGG
>CAZGUW010000049.1:17585-23221 GCA_964528705.1 uncultured Geminicoccaceae bacterium | reverse complement strand
CATCGTGTCGAGGCCGTTGACGCGGACGACCAGCTCACGCGGCCCGTAGGCCGCCCGCTCGGCGAGCGCGCCGGCGATTTCCTCGCGTCCCGCCGCCTTGGCGTCGGGTGCGACGGCGTCCTCGAGGTCGAGGATCAGGGCGTCGGCCGGCAGCTCGCGCCCCTTGACCAGAGCCCGCCGGTTGGAGCCCGGCATGTAGAGGACACTGCGGCGCGGACGGATCGAGACCGACATTCGACACTTCCCGAAATACAAGCATTGAGCCCGAAGGCCACGGCATATCGCAGCCGCGCCGCAGTTTGAAGCCAATCGGTCGACATGGCGCTTCACACAACTGAAAGTTTCTATGGCTGCTTTGCGAATTCGATTTTAGAGTAGGTGCCTGATCCAGTGTGATTGACCCGCCCGTCAGAGAGGAAGGATCTGGCATGAGGTCAGCCCCGGCCCGCCGTGACGCACTCCGCCTGCTGCTCGCCAGCCTGGCCATGGGCGCCAGTCCGGCCGCTGCCATCACCATGGAGCCGGCCGAGGAACCCCTGACCTTCGGGGTATTCCCCTTCCTGCCGGCCCTCGAGATCGGCCGCCGCTTCGGACCGGTAACCACTGCCCTGGCCCAGATGCTTGGACGGCCGGTGGCGCTGCAGACGAAGACCGATTTCGAGTCGTTTCGCCGGTTCCTCTGCGACGGGCGCTACGACATCGCCCTCATGCACCCGTTCCTCTACGCCGATGCGGCCGGGCATCAGGACTTTCGGCTGCTCGGCCGGATCCGCGAGGATCTGGCGGCCTTCATCGTCGCCGGCAAGGCGGACAGGTGCCGGGACTTCCGGGACCTCTGCGGCAAGGTGCTCGCCTTGCCGCCGCGCCTCTCCGGCGTCGCTCAGCTCGCGGTGCAGGAGCTCGAGGAGCAGAACCTGCTGGGCGGCGATGACGTGCGCGTCGAGTTCCACCGAACGAAGTCGAGCTGCATACACGCCGTCATCAACGGCACGGCCGCCGCCTGCGCCTTGCCCGGTTTCGTGCTGAGCCAGCTCGAGGCCTTCACCTCGGTCGAGCTGGAGCCGAAGTTCCACACCCGGGCGGTGCCCGGCATCCTCCTGGCGGCGCACGCGCGACTGGGCGAGCCGACGCTCGAGCGGCTGCGCGCGACGACCCTCGCCCTCGAGCGCATTCCCGCCGGATACGACCTGCTGGCCAGCTTCGGCTGGACCGGCTTCGTGCCGGCGGTGCCGGCGGAGTACGACATCGTCAATCTGCGCGGTCCGGTCGGCGGTTGATGCTGCGCGGCCTGTCACTGCGGTGGCGCATCGCCCTGGCCTTGTTCGCCCTGCAGCTGGCGCTTTGCGCCGCGATCCTGTTCTTCACCCTGCGCCAGCACCTGGCGAGCCAGGTCGAGCTCTGGCAACGCTCCGACCGCTACTTCGTCACGCTGCTGAGCGACCTCGGCCGCGTGGCGCTCCTGACCAGCGACTACACGGAACTGCAGGCATTCGTTGCGGAGACCACGAGCTCGCGCAAGTTCACCGACATGGTGCTGGTCGATCTCGGCGGGCGGATCGTCGCCGCCAAGAACCTGAACCGGATCGGCAGCACCTTCGAGCCGGATACCTCGAAGCTCGCCGACGGCCAGCGGATCGTCGACATCAGCGCGGGCAGCCACAAGCTCGGCACCCTGGCGCTGACGCTGAGCGACGACGCGCTGCATGCGAGCTTTCGCGAGGCCTATCACCGCGGCGGGATGATCGCCGCCGGCGGCATCATCCTCATCGCCCTCTCGGCCTACTGGTTCGGCCATCTCCTGAGCCACCGGCTGGAGCGCCTGGCCGAGACGGCCGATCGCATCAGCATGGGCGACAACCAGGCGCGCGCGACCATCGATGGCGAGGACGAGATCGCGAGGGTCGGGCGGGCGGTCAACACCATGCTGGACCGCCTGACCGACAATCTGAGCGCGCTCCGCCTCGCCCACGATCGCCTGGCCCTGCCCACCGCCGCGATGAACGAGGGCTTCGCGATCTGGGACGCGAACGATCGCCTCATCCTTTCCAACAAGCGCTTTCGCTGCTTCTTCCGGGACGTCTCCGCTACCGCGAACACCCTGCCCTTCCCGGAGCTCCTGGACCGGCACATCCGACCGATCCTGGCGCTCGACGACGAGGCGTACGCGGTCTGGCGGGAGGCCCGGCTCGCCTGCCGGCGGCAGGGCGGGACATGCCAGTTTCCCCTGCGCGACGGCCGCTGCATCGAGATCAGCGAATCGCGCATGGAGGATGGCGGGACGGTCAGCATCTATGCCGACATCACCGACGCCGTTGCCCGCAAGGCGGAGCTCAACCGCAGCGAGGCCCGCCTTCGGACGATCATGGGCTCGGTCACCGAGGCGATCGTCACCTTCGACGAGCGCGGCTTCATCGACAGCGCCAATCCCGCCGCCGAGCGCCTCTTCCAGACCACCGGCCCGCTCCTGCTCGGCCGCACGATGGCGGACCTCCTGACGTGTGAAGATGCGGAGGCTGGCCAGATGCCGCGGCTGCTCGCGGGCGCCGACGGACAGTCCATCGAGGCCACCGGCAATCGCCCCGACGGCAGCCGGTTTCCGCTCGAGGTCACGATCAACCGCGCCTCGCTCGACGGCAAGGGCTACTACATCGCGGCGCTGCGCGACCTGACGCGACAGAAGGAGGCCCAGGCGGTCATCCTTCATCAGGCGACCCACGATCCCCTGACCGGCCTGCCGAACCGCAGCCTCTTCAACGAGCGGCTCGGCGAGATCCTCAAGCACGCCCAGCGCAGCGGCGAGCTGGTCGCCGTGGGCTTCCTGGACCTCGACCGGTTCAAGTCGATCAACGACAGCCTCGGCCACGCCATGGGCGATGCCCTGCTGGTCCAGCTCGGCGAGCGCCTGCGGCAATCCGTCCGCGACGAGGATACCGTCGCCCGGATGGGCGGCGACGAGTTCATCATGATCCTCAGGGGCCTGCGCAAGCCGCACGACGCGACCATCCCCGCGCGCAAGATCCTCGCCAGCCTGCAGACGCCGATGCGCCTCGACGGCCACGAGCTCAAGGTCACCGCCAGCCTCGGCCTCAGCCTCTATCCGATCGACGCCGAGAACCGCGACACGCTGCTGCGCCATGCGGACATGGCGCTCTACTGGGCCAAGTCGCAGGGGCGCAACACGTTCCGGCTCTATGACGCGGCACTGCACAGCGATACGGCCGAGCGGGTGCGGCTCGAGAGCGATCTCCGGCGCGCCGTGGACGACGCCGAGCTCGGGCTCGTCTACCAGCCGCAGGTCGAGGTCGGCTCCGGCCGGGTGGTGGGCTTCGAGGCGCTGATGCGCTGGACGCATCCCGAGCGCGGCCAGGTGCCGCCCGACCAGTTTATCGGCCTCGCCGAGGATTGCGGCATGATCGGGCAGCTCGGCACCTTCCTGCTCGACCGCACGACCACCGACCTCAAAGGCTGGCAGCATCGCGACTTCGTGCCGGACCGGCTCGCCATCAACATCTCGCCCCTGCAGATCCGCCGCGGCGACCTCGTCGGGCAGATCCGGCGCTTTCTCGAGACCTCCCGGCTGCAGCCGGCACAGCTCGAGCTGGAACTCACCGAGACGGCGCTGCTCGAGGCCGACCGGCGCAGCCAGCGAACCATTCATGCGCTGCATCGCCTGGGCGTCAGCCTCGCCCTCGACGATTTCGGCACCGGCTTCTCCTCGCTCAGCAACCTCCAGCGCTTCCCCGTGCAGCGGGTCAAGATCGACCGCTCCTTCATCCGCAACATGCCGAACCGGTCGCGCGATGCGACCCTCGCCAAGGCGATCATCGGGCTCGCCCACGGGCTCGGCATGCGGGTCGTGGCGGAAGGTGTCGAGAGCGCGGAGCAGCTCGACATGCTGCACGACTTCGGCTGCGACGAATGGCAGGGCTTCCTCAAGAGCCGGCCGATCCCGGCCACCGCGGTGCCGGACCTCTGCCTCACCGCAGCCTGATCTTATTCCTACCACGAACCAGCCACAAGATCAAGCCCTTCGGTTCGTTCGGCAAAATCCACTTCCCGGGTTCGCTCGCGCCGCGCCAAGACCGCGCATATCTGCACAAAATCCTTTACCATCAAAAGGTTGGTCGCTGCCGGGTTCGTTTGCGGACGCCTGGGTTCGTTCGTCGATTCGCCGGGTTCGTTGGTCGAATCCGTGGGTTCCTTCGTCGATTCGGCGGGTTCGTTCGTCGTCAACTGTCGCGTATAGTGCGACAGTGGAGGAAAACTGTCGCATATAGCGCGACATCCCGAGGCCTGCTGTCGCGTATAATGCGACAGCTGCCCGTCAACTGTCGCGTATAATGCGACAACCCGAGCGCAGTGTCGCGTTATATGCGACAGCGCGGGCGGCTATCGACAGGCCGCCTTCGCCGGCCGATGGTGCGGCCGGGCCGTTCCGGCCCTCGATCGCGCACGGAGCCGCACCGCCCATGACCAAGAGCCTCGCCACCGATTCCCCCGCCCGACTGGATGCCACCACCGCGGCAGCCCGCATCGCCGAGGGAGGCCTCGGCGTCGACCGGCTGACCGATGCCTGTCTCGACATCGTCGCCGAGCGCGAGAGCGAGCTTCGGGCCTGGGCCTACATCGACCCGGCACATGCCCGCCGGCAGGCCCGGGCACGGATGGAAGATGCGGCAGCCGGGCACACGCCGGGGCGGCTCTTCGGGCTGCCGGTGGGCGTGAAGGACATCTTCGATACGGCGGACATGCCGACGGCGAACGGCACGGCGCTGCATGCCGGGCGCCAGCCGGCGGCGGATTCGGCCGTGGCCGAGCGGCTCCGGGCGGCGGGCGCGGTCATCCTCGGCAAGACCGTGACCACCGAGTTCGCGGCCTTCACGCCCGGGCCGACCCGCAACCCCAACGACCCGGACCGCACGCCCGGCGGCTCGTCCTCCGGCTCCGCCGCGGCCGTGGCAGCCGGCATGGTGCCGCTCGCCATCGGCTCGCAGACCAACGGCTCGGTGATCCGCCCGGCGAGCTATTGCGGCGTCTACGGCTTCAAGCCCTCCTTCGGCCTGATCAGCCGGCGCGGCATGACCCTGCAATCGCCGACGGTCGATCATGTGGGCGTCTTCGCCCGCCGCCTCGCCGATACGGCGCTGCTGGTCGAGGTGCTGGCCGGCCATGACGACGCCGACCCGGCAACGCGCCCGCGGGGGACACCGCCCCTCGTCGCCATGGCCCGAGCCGGGCGCACGACGCCGCCGCGCCTGGCCCTGATCGACCGCTTCGCCTGGGAGACGCCCGAGCCCTCGACGCTCGCCGTCTTCGAGGCGATCGCGCAATCCCTGCCGGACGTGGTCGACCGGGCAGAGCTGCCCACCGGCTTCGAAGCGGCGAAGGACGTGCACCAGCGCATCTCCTGGGCCGAGCTGGCCCACGAACTGGCAGGGCTCCATGCGGCGCATCCCGGCGGCCTGAGCGACGGGATCGTGGCCATGATCGAGTGGGGCCAGCGCCTAGAGGCCGGCGCCTACCTCGCTGCGCTGGCGGAGCGGCGCGCCTTGCAGGCGGCGATCCTGCCGCTCTTCGACCGGTTCGACGCCATCATCACCCCGGCCGCCGCCGGCGAGGCGCCGGTCGGGCTCGGT
>CAZGUW010000049.1:0-17575 GCA_964528705.1 uncultured Geminicoccaceae bacterium | reverse complement strand
TGCAGCACCGCCGCGGCCCCCGACCGGCTGCACCTGGCGCTGCGCGGCAGCGGCGAGCTGCTCGGCACCCCCGCCGTCTGCCTGCCGCTCCGCACCGGCCCGAACGGCATGCCGCTCGGCGTGCAGCTCGTCGGCCGGCAGGGCGAGGATGCGAAGCTGCTCGCTACGGCAGCCTGGCTCGAGCAGGCCCTGGGTGCCACCGACTGAAGCGGACCGCTTGCACACCCGCCCGGCGCACATACATTAAACATATCGAATATTGCATGTGAGGACGGGCATGACGATCCATGAAGTCGAACCGGCCGTGGTGGCCGACTGGCTCGCCGCCGGTGAGGCCAGTCTCGTCGATGTGCGCGAGGCGGACGAGTTCCGCCGCGAGCACATCAAGGGCGCGCGCTCGATGCCGCTCAGCGCTTTCGACGTGCCGGCCTTCAAGGATCAGCTCGGCCGTGAGCCCGGCCGCAAGGTGGTGCTGCACTGCGCCAGCGGCGCCCGCGCCCGCGAGGCCGCACGGGCGATCACCGAGGCGGCGGGCGCGGAGGTGTGGCTCCTGGCCGGCGGGCTGCAGGGCTGGCGACGCGCCGGCTTCGCGATCGAGCGCGGAAAGGCGCCCCTGCCCCTGATGCGGCAGGTGCAGATCGCGGCCGGCGGCATGGCGCTTCTCGGCTTTATCCTCGGCGTCCTCGTCTCGCCCTGGTGGCATGCGCTGAGCGGCTTCGTCGGCGCCGGCCTGCTGATGGCGGGCATCACCGGCTTCTGCGGCATGGCCAACCTGCTGCAGGTCATGCCCTGGAACCGACCGGCCCGAGCGGCCTCCTGACCGCATCGCCCTGGAACTGGCCCGCTGATGGCTGCCGGCCCGGGGTGTCGTTGTGAGCTATTCCTGCGTCGCGTAGATTGCACGAAACGGGGGGAGTGCAATCACAATGCGTACCGCAGGCCGTTCGACCACTGGGCCAGGGCACCCGCTCACTATTGGCGGCGGCATGGTAGCAAGGCTTGCCGCGGCCGTTCTGCTCCTGCTGCCGGCACCCTTTCCGGCCGGCGCCCAGGCGACGACGAAGGCGCTGCTGCCTGAGCCTGTCGTTCCCGTGCCCGCAGTGATCGACCGGGCGGACGTGGATGCGGCCGTCGCGGCGCTCGACGGAATCGTCGGCGACACCATGGCGGCGACCGGGGTTCCGGGCATTGCGGTCGCGGTCGTCTATCAGGACGAGGTGATCTTCAAGCAAGGCTACGGGGTGCGCGAAGCGGGCCGGCCCGAGCCGATCGACCCGGATACCGTCTTCCTGCTGGCGTCGCTGTCGAAGCCGATCACCTCCACCGTCGTGGCAGGACTCGCGAAGGACCGCTTCGAGCTGGACAATTCCGTGGCGGGTCACGATCCCGACTTCCGGCTGGCCGATCCCTATGTGACCGAGCACGCCACCTTCATCGATCTCCTGTCCCACCGCTCCGGCCTGGCGACGGGCGCCGGCGACTTCCTCGAGGATCTGGGCTTCGACCGCGACACCATCCTCGGCAGACTGCACATGCAGCCGCTCGACGATTTCCGATCCACCTATCACTACAGCAACTACGGCTACACGGCCGGCGGCGAGGCGGCGGCCAGGGCAGCGGGCGGGGTGTGGGAGGATCTGGCCGAGACGGTCCTCTTCCGGCCGCTCGGCATGACGCGGACGAGCTACCGCAACGCCGACTACCTCGCGCACGAGAACCGGGCTCGCATTCACGTCCGCGACGATGCCGGCGAATGGGCGGCGCGCTTTGATCGCGACCCGGACGCCCAGGCGCCCGCCGGCGGTGCCTCGAGCACGGTCACCGACCTGGCCGAGTTCCTGCGCCTGCAGCTGGCGAATGGCATGCACGATGGCGAGGAGATCATCGACGCTGCAGCGCTGACCGTCACCCACAAGCCGCATTCGGTGAGCCACCGCCATTCCGACGGCGCGGCGCGGGACAGCTTCTACGGGCTCGGTTGGGGCGTTTCCTATGATGACATCGGCCGCGTCGTGCTCAGCCATTCGGGCGCCTTCAACCTTGGCACGGCGACCAACCTGACCCTGCTGCCGGGCGAGCAGCTGGGCATCGCTGCCCTCTCGAACGGGATGCCCGTCGGGGCGGTCGAGGCCATCGCCACGACCTTCATGGACATCGCCACCCATGGCGAGCAGACGGTGGACTGGCTCGCGCTCTACGGCCGCGCCTTCGATGCGATGCGAGAGGGCGAACGCGACGATGCCGCCGCCCTGATCCCGACCGGCGACCCCGGCCCCGCCCTGCCACTCGGGGACTACGCCGGCACCTATGCCAACGACTATTACGGGCCGCTGGAGGTCGCGGTCGCGGGCGAGCAGCTCACGGCGACGATGGGCCCCGAGGAGGCGCCGGTCACCTTCACCCTCACGCGCGACGCGGGCGGCAGGTTCGCGTTCGAGCCGATCGGCGAATGGGGCACCGGCTCCTCCATCGCGTACTTTTCCGGCGAACGGGACGGCAGGCCGGCACAAGTGCTGCTCGCCGCCTACGACATGCAGGGGCTCGGCACGTTCGAACGGGAATGACGCCAGAAAAAGAAAGGCCGCCCCGAGGGGCGGCCGAAGGCGATAGGATGAGAGGAGAGAACACGCCTTCATTAGCCGGGGGTGGCCATCGAGAACGTGACAACGGTCACAGGAACGAACGAATCTTGCCCTGCCCCGCACTTTTCTCCCGATCGGCGGGTCAGCGCAGCCGCTCGAGGAACCAGCCGGCGAGCTGGCGCCAGACGGCATCCTTCTCCGCCTGATCCTCGATACCGTGATTCAGGTCGGGATTGTCGTTCACCTCGATCACCACGATACCCTGTGGCGTCTCCTTGATGTCGACGCCGTAGAGGCCGCGGCCGATGAGCCGGGCCGCGCGCACGCCGATGTCGATGACCTCGGGCGGCGCCTCGGTGATCGGCATGGTGTTGAAGCGGCCCGCCTCGGTGCGCCCATCGCTGCCGTGCTTGACGATCTGCCAGTGCTTCTTCGCCATGTGGTACTTGCTGACGAAGAGCGGCTCGCCATTGAGCACGCCGACCCGCCAGTCGAAGGTGGTCGGCATGAAGGCCTGGGCGAGGATGAGGTCGGATTCCTCCAGCATCTCGGCGACGAGGCGGTCGAGAGCGGCGCGGTCGTCGGCCTTCTTGACCCCGCGCGAGAACGAGCCGTCGGGGATCTTCAGAACGATCGGGTAGCCGAGCGCGGCTGCTGCCGGCTCCACGTCGCGCCGGCCGGCGATGATCCGGGTAGGCGGGGTCGGCACCTTGTGCGCCGTCAGAAGCTCCGCGAGGAAGACCTTGTTGGTGCAGCGCATGATGGAGTGCGGGTCATCGATCACCGGCATGCCTTCCTGCTCGGCGCGCTGCGCGAAGCGGTAGGTGTAGTGGTCGATATTGGTGGTGACCCGGATCCAGAGCGCGTCGTAGGCGGCGAGCCTGGCGAGGTCGTCCTTGCCGATCAGGTCGACGCCGAGCCCCATGCCTTCGGCGATCCGGGCGAAACGGCGAAGGGTCGGCAGGTCGGTGGGCGGCAGGGGGTCCTTGGCGTCGTAGAGCACGGCGAGCGTGAAGCGCGGCTCGCTCCGGCCCTTGGGCTCGAGCCAGCGCCGGTCGACGTAGCGGGCAATGGCCGTGCCGAGGGTGGCGCGGTCGTCCGCGTCGAGGTCGCCAAGGGCAAGCATCGCCAGCCGCTTGATCCGCCACCACTCGCCCGGCTGGATGGTGACCTCGAGGACGGGTGCCCGAAACCAGTCGAAGACGAGCAGGCCGAAGCGGGCAAAGCGCTGGTCATCGGCGCGGCCGAGGAAGAGCCGGAGGCGGAAGGGCTCGGTCGGCGGCTCGGCCAGGCGGCGCGCCGTGCGGTTCAGCGCCTCCTCGAGGTCCGGCAGGGCGAAGGCGTAGCCGGAGCGCCGGCGCAGTGCGAGGATGGTCGCCACCGCCGGCACCACCTTGTCGCCGCGCGCCTCGGCGAGCAGCGAGACGTAGTAGCCGCGCGCCTGGTAGCTCGTGTCGCGGGCGAGGTTGAGCACCTTGCGCACGGCCCGGCCGGTGCGGGCGCCGAGCGCCAGGTAGTCGCGCGTGCCGCCGCCGGTGGCGCCGGCCGGCATGGCGGGACAGTCATCCTTGCGGTCGGCGACGATCAGCCAGGCCGACGTCTTCTTGTCCATGAAGGTCCCATGCCATGCGTAAGGCGGTTGCACCGTCCTCGTAGTAGTCCGGGCGCGATCCGAACAGGCGGAATCCGCAGCTTTCGTAAAGCCTGATCGCCTGCAGGTTGTCGGCGCGCACTTCGAGCCGGATGCCGCGCGCGCCCGCGCTGCGGGCCGCCGCCAGCACCGCCTCCACCAGGGCCCGGCCGGTGCCCGCTGGCGCATCCGCGGCACGGACCAGCGAGTAGAGCCGCCACCAGGGACTCCGTCTCGTCCGCAGCAGCAGCGCGTAGCCGACCACCCGCCCGGCCAGGTGCGCGACGATCAGCCGGGCATTCGGGCTCCGTAGATGGTGGCGCAGCGCGCGGCGCGACAGGCGGTCGCCCGGGAAGCGCGCCTCGAGCTCGACCAGCCGCGCGAGGTCGGCCGGCGTCGCCGGGCGCATCGCCGGCCGGCCGGAATCGGCGCCGCTCATACCCCGCGTCACCTCAGGCGAGAGACGAACTCTTGCGCCGGCCACGCATACGGCTATCTCCACCATGGTCCATGGAAGTTCGCCTTCCTGGCGCATTGCCCGGCGGGCGCTCGCCGCCCGAAGGGTCAAGATCGGAGGCTCGAACCTTGGCAGTCACCCGCCTCGCCGCCCTCGCCCTGCTGACGCTCACCGTCACCGCCTGCCATGCGGCCGAATGGAGCCATCGGCATGGCGCCGACCACCCGTTTGCGGGCTCGATCGTCGATCTTCGCTCGCAGCGCGTCATCGACGAGTCGGCCCTCCTGGCGGCGCTCGCGACCGCCGATATCGTGCTGCTCGGCGAGACGCACGACAATCGCGATCATCACCTGCTGCAGGCGCGGCTGGTAGAAGCCCTCGGCACCTCCGTCAATGGCGTCGTCTTCGAGATGATCGAGACCGACCACCAGCAGGCGGTGATCGAGTACCTGCAGCAGCATCCCGGTGACACGACCGGGCTCGGCCCGGCGATCGGCTGGGACGAGCGCGGCTGGCCCGACTGGTCGATGTACGAGCCGGTCGCCGCGGCCACGCTGGCGATCGATGCCCAGATCGTCGCCGGCAGCCTGCCGCGCGAGACGATCGAGGGCCTGCTGACCGACGGCACCAAGGGGCTCGACCCGGCGCTCGCCGACCGCACCGGGCTCACCGAGGCGCATTGCGGCCTGACGCCGGCCGACCGGCTGCCGGCCATGGCGCTGGTGCAGCGGGGCCAGGACGCGATGATGGCGGACCGCCTCGCGGCCATCAGGGGGCGGGACAAGAGCGTGCTGATCGCGGGCTCGGGCCATGTGCGGCGCGACTGGGGCGTGCCCCTGCATCTGCGCCGTTCCGCGCCGGACCTGCGCGTCTTCAGCCTCGCCTTCGTCGAGATCGACCCGGAGCTGGAGGCATTGCCGATCGACCTGCCTTACGACTTCGTCTGGTTCACGACGCGGCGCCAGCCTTATGGGTTCGACCCGTGCAAGGCGGCTCGCGAACAGCTGCAGCAGATCGAGGCGCGCGTGACCGACCTTGCGCCCATCGGTTGAGGAAAAGCCCTTTGCAAGCTTGACCGGCAGCGCCACACTCCGGCCAATGACTGGCTCTGGAGAAACTGGCATGTCCCGAGACTTGATGACGCGGCGTCAATTGGGCGGCGCGCTGCTCGCTTCAACTGCACTCGGCCTCGCGATGCTGACCGCCACGAGCGCCGCCGCGGAGCCGCTCGAGGTTGCCGCGATCTACACGGTTCCCGTCGAGCAGCAGTGGGTCAGCCGGATCCACAAGGCGCTGAACGCGGCCGTCGAGCGGGGCGACATCACCTACAGCTTCTCCGAGAACGTCGCCAACACCGACTACGAGCGGGTGATGCGCGAGTACGCGGAGCAGGGCGTGGACGTCGTCTTCGGCGAGGTCTTCGGCGTCGAGCGGGCGGCACGCGAGGTGGCCGCGGACTATCCGGACGTCGCCTGGGTCATGGGCTCTAGCTTCGGCCCCGAGGAGCCGAATTTCTCGACCTTCGACAACTACATCCAGGAGTGCTCCTACCTCACCGGCCTCGTCGCCGGCTCGAGCACCGAGAGCAACCTGATCGGCATGGTCGGCGGCTATCCGATCCCCGAGGTGAACCGGCTGATGCACGCCTTCATGGCGGGTGCGCTCGAAGTCAACCCGGAGATCGACTTCCTCGTCACCTTCATCGGCTCCTGGTACGACCCGCCCAAGGCCAAGGAGGCCGCCTTCGCCATGATCGATGCCGGGGCGGACATCCTCTACGCCGAGCGCTACGGCGTCGCCGACGCCGCCAAGGAGCGGGGCGTGCTGGCCGTCGGCAACGTGATCGACACGCAGCAGGAGTACCCGGGGACCATCGTCGCCAGCGCGCTTTGGCACATGGAGCCGACGGTCGACCAGGCGCTCGCCAAGGTGGCGGCCGGCGAGTATGCGGCGGAGAACTACGGGCCGCTCAGCCACCTCGCGGTCGGCGGCTGCTCGATCGCACCTATGGACGACGCGCTCGTCGCCGCGGACGTGCAGGCGATGGTCGCCGATAAGGAGGCCGCCATCCGCGACGGCAGCCTCGCCGTGGCGGTCGACGATTCGGAGCCGACCTCGACCCGGTGACCACGCCAGCGCAAGAGCCGCCGCTGCTGCGCCTGCGCGGCATCACCAAGCGCTTCGGCGGCCTGGTCGCCAATGACGGCATCGATCTCGACCTCGCGCGGGGCGAGATCCTGGCGCTGCTCGGCGAGAACGGGGCAGGCAAGACGACGCTGATGAGCATCCTCTTCGGCCACTACGTGGCCGATGCGGGGACGATCGAGGTGGCGGGTGCGGCGGGCGACCTGCAGCGCCTGCCGCCCGGCTCGTCCCGGGCGGCGCTGGCGGCCGGCATCGGCATGGTGCACCAGCACTTCACGCTGGCGATGAACCACTCGGTCCTCGACAACGTGATCCTCGGCACAGAGCGTTTGTGGGCCTGGCGGCAGGACCTTGGCGCGGCCCGGGCGCGACTGGCGGCGCTGATCGAGACGACCGGGCTCGCCGTGCCGATGGACGCCCGGGTCGGCAGTCTCTCGATCGGCGAGCAGCAGCGGGTGGAGCTCCTGAAGGCGCTCTACCGCAGTGCCAGGGTGCTGATCCTCGACGAGCCGACGGCGGTGCTGACGCCACAGCAGAGTGCGCTCCTCTTCACGACACTCCGCCGCCTCGCCGCGGACGGGCTCGGCATCATCTTCATCAGCCACAAGCTCGAGGAGGTGCTGAGCCTCGCCCGGCGCGTGGCGGTGCTGCGGCATGGGCGGAAGGTGCTCGAGGTGGCGACGACGGGCACCGACAAGGCGCGGCTCGCCCATGCCATGGTTGACCGCCCGGTCGAGCTGCCCAAGGCGGAGCCGCAGCCTGTGGGGACGCCGGCGCTCGAGTTCGAGGGCGTGGGTGTATCTCCGGCGGCCGGCGTCGAGCCGCTGAACGATGTCGGCCTCACCATTTATGCGGGCGAGATCGTCGGCATCGCCGGCGTCTCGGGCAACGGCCAGCGCAGCCTCGCCGGCCTCGTCGCCGGCACGCTCCTGCCCGATCGGGGAACCATGCGGCTCGCCGGGGCGGCCTGGCCAGCGGGCGGCCCGAAGGCGCTGATCGCCGAGGGCGTCGGGCGCATCCCCGAGGACCGGCACCGGCAGGGTGTGGTCGGCGACATGACGATCTGGGAGAACCTGGCGCTCGAGGGCTATGACGCGCCCGCCTGCCGGCGTTTCGGCCTGCTCGACCTCGCGGGCTTCAGAAGGCGTGCGCAGGCACTCCGCGAGCGTTACGACATCCGCGGCGGCGGCAGCGAGACACCCGCTCGCCTCCTCTCCGGCGGCAACATGCAGAAGCTGATCCTCGCCCGGGTGCTGGAGCGCGGGCCACGGCTGATCCTGGCCGCCCTGCCGCCGCGCGGCCTGGACATCGGCGCCCGTGCCGAGGTCCACCGGCATCTCCTGGAGGCGCGGGCCAGGGGTGCCGCCATCCTCCTGATCTCGGAGGACTTGGACGAGCTGATGCAGCTCGCCGATCGCGTGGCCGTGCTCTATCGCGGCCGGCTCGGGCCGGCGCGGCCGCGGGCAGAAATCGAGCTGGCGGAGCTCGGCCTCGAGATGGCGGGCCAGGGGCCGGCCGCAATTCATGCGGCTTGAGCCACGCCAGCAGGCCAGTCCCTGGCTGAACGTCGCGGCCCCGCTTGGTGCCGCACTCCTGGCGCTCGTGATCTGTGCTGTGCCCCTGGCGCTCGCCGGCGCCGACGTGCCGGAGGCCTACCGGCTGATGCTCGCCGGCAGTCTCGGCACGCGCTTCGCCATCACCGAGACCCTGACCCGGGCCGCACCGCTGATCCTGACCGGCCTCGCCGCCGCCATCGCCTTTCGGGCACGCTTGTGGAACATCGGTGCGGAGGGCCAGCTCTATCTGGGTGCGCTCGCCGCAGTCGCGGTCGGCACCGGCTTCGTGCCGGTCCCGGGCTTCCTGCTGCTGCCGCTGGTCGTGGTGGCGGGTGCCCTGGCGGGAGCACTCTGGATGCTGGGTCCCGCGTGGCTGCGGCTCCGCTTCGGCGTCGACGAGGTGGTGACCACGCTGCTCTCCAACTTCATCGTGCTGCTCTTCGTCGGCATGATGCTGGAGGGGCCCCTGCAGGACCCGATGAGCCTCGGCTGGCCGCAGAGTGCGCCGATGCTCGACGAGGCGAGCCTGCCGAAGCTGGTCGAGCGGACGCGGCTCCATTTCGGCCTCGTGCTGGCGCTGGCCGCGGCCATTGTCACCTGGCTCATCATCCAGCGGACCCGCTTCGGCTTCGAGCTTCGGGCGGTCGGCGCCAATCCCGATGCCGCCCGCTTCGCCGGCATCGCCGAGCGCCGGGTCATGCTCAAGGTGGCGCTCTTCTCCGGGGCCATGGCCGGCCTCGCCGGGGTCGGCGAGGTGGCCGGGCTCAAGGGCTACCTGACCCAGGACCTGTCGCCGGGCTACGGCTATGCCGGCATCGTCGTCGCCACCCTGGCGCAGCTCGGCCCTATCTCGGTGATCGCCTCGGCCATCTTCATCGCCGGGGTCTTCGTCGGTGCGGACAGCATGAGCCGCGCCATCGGCGTCTCCAGCTACATCGCCAACCTGATCGTCGCCACGGCACTCCTCACCATGCTGCTCGCCGGCCTCGTCACCCGCTACCGGATCAGCCGATGAGCCCGGCCCGCATCGTCTCGACCAGCGACAATCTGCGGGCGGCCGGCCTCGTCTGCTTCGTGACGGCGCTCTTCGCGCTCAGCGACACGGTGATGAAGCATCTCTTCCAGACGGTGCCGGTGGGCCAGGTCATGGGGCTGCGCGGTGTCCTGATCTGCCTCCTGCTCTTCGCCGTCCTCGTCGTGCGCCGCAGACGCTTCGTCCGGGCGCATGCGCTGAGCCTCGTCTCGCTCGCGCGGGCGGGCCTCGAGGTCGCCATCTCGCTCTCGTTCTTCATGAGCCTGCTCATGATGCCGCTCGCCGATGCCACGGTGCTGCTCTTCGCGGCGCCGATCATCATGACGGTCATGGCGACACTCTTCCTCGGCGAGAAGGTGGGTGTGCGCCGCTGGTCCGCAGTGCTCGTCGGCTTTCTTGGCGTGCTGCTCGTCGCCGGTCCGACCAACCGGGCGCTCGGGGTCGAATCGCTGCTCCCCCTGCTGTCGGCGACCCTCGTCGCGATCCGCGACGTCATCACCCGCTACGTGCCGATCGACCACGACTCGACCACGGTGGCGCTCACCACGGCGGTCGCCGTTTCGCTGGCCGGCTGCCTCAGCCTGCCCTTGGCATGGAGCGGGCTGGTGGCACCCTGGGTCTGGCCGGACCCCGTCGATGCGGCCAAGATCGTCGTCGGGGCGGTCCTGATCGCCACCGCCTACATCGCCGTCGTGGCGGCCTACCGGCTCGGCGAGATGTCGTTCCTCGCCCCCTTCCGCTACTCCTCGATCCCGCTCGTGCTGCTGCTCTCGTGGAGCGTCTTCGGCGACCGGCCGACACCCTCGATGCTGGTGGGGGCCGCCATCATCACCGCCTCGGGCATCTTCATCTTCACCCGCGAGCGCCAGCTGGCACGGCGCGCCCGACTGGCGGGGCAGGGCTGAGATGGACGTCATCGACATCCTCCTCCAGGCGAGCTTCTGGGCGGCCACGCTGCGCATCGCCACGCCGCTGATCTTCGGCACGCTCGGCGAGCTGATCTGCGAGCGGGCAGGCGTGCTCAACCTCGGCATCGAGGGCATCATGACCATCGGCGCCATGTCGGGCTGGCTCTTCGTCTATCTCGGCGTCGATCTCTGGACCGGCATCGTCCTGGCGGCGATGATCGGTGCTGCCTTCGGCCTCCTGCACGGCGTCCTCACCGTGCCGCTCGGCCTGTCCCAACACGTGACTGGCATCGGCATCACGCTCCTGGCCTCGAGCCTCGCCTATTTCACCTATCGGGTGCTCCTGCCGGACGTGGCGACCCCGCCACGCATCGAGCCGTTCCAGCCGCTGGCACCGGACTGGCTCCTGGCCGTGCCGTTCCTCGGGCCGGTGGCCGCCCAGCAGACCGCCCTCACCTGGCTCGCTTTGGCACTTGTTCCGCTCCTCTCCTGGGTCCTCTACCGCACGCCGCTCGGCCTGGCGCTGCGCACCTGTGGCGAGAACCCCGTAGCCGCCGAGGCACAGGGGCTCGACGTCTACGCCATCCGGATCGGCGCCATCATGGCCGGCAGCGCGCTCATGGCGGTGGGTGGCGCCTTCCTCACGCTTTCCGCCTTCAACGCCTTCTTCTTCGAGATGGTGAGCGGCCGCGGCTGGATCTGCATCGCCCTTGTGGTCTTCGCGTCCTGGATTCCCTGGAAGGCCCTCCTCGGTGCGCTGCTCTTCGGTGCCTTCGACGCCTTCCAGGTCCGGCTGCAGCAGATGGTGGGCGGTGCGGTGCCCTACCAGCTCTTCTTGATGCTGCCCTACGTCATGAGCATACTGGCGCTGGTGGTCATGGCCCGCCGGGCGGCCTACCCGCACGCCCTGATGCGTCCCTATGTGAAGGGCCAACGATAAGGAAGAACGCCTTGGAGGCGGACCTCATCATACGTGATGCGACCCTGCCGGATGGCCGCAGCGGTTGCGATATCGTCATCGCCGAGGGCCTCGTCCAGGCGGTCGGCCCGTCGATCCCGGCGAAGGCCAGGGAGGAGCTTGACGCCCAGGGCCGGCTGGTCAGCCCGCCCTTCGTCGACTGCCACTTCCACATGGATGCGACGCTGTCGCTCGGCCTGCCGCGCCTCAACCAGTCCGGCACGCTGCTCGAGGGCATCGCGCTCTGGGGCGAGCTCAAGCCGCTCCTCACCCACGAGGCGGTGATGGAGCGCGCCCTCGCCTATTGCGACCTCGCCGTGGCGCGCGGCATCGGTGCGATCCGCAGCCATGTCGACGTCTGCGACGACCGCCTGCTCGGCGTCGAGGCGCTGCTCGAGGTCAAGGATCGCGTGGCTCCCTATCTCGACCTGCAGCTCGTGGCCTTCCCCCAGGACGGCCTCTATCGGGACCCGACGGCCAGGGCCAATCTCCTGCGCGCGCTCGACCTCGGGGTCGAGGTGGTCGGCGGCATCCCGCATTTCGAGCGGACCATGGAGGACGGCCGGCGGTCGGTGGTCGATCTCTGCGAGATCGCGGCGGAACGCGGACTGCTGGTCGACCTGCACTGCGACGAATCGGACGACCCGCATTCCCGCCACATCGAAACGCTCGCGGCGGAGACCATCAGGCTCGGCCTCGGCGGCCGGGTCACCGGCTCGCACCTGACCTCCATGCACAGCATGGACAACTACTACGTCTCGAAGCTGCTGCCGCTGATCGCCGAAGCGGGTGTCGCGGCGATCGCCAACCCCTTGATCAACATCGTCATCCAGGGCCGCCACGACACCTACCCCAAGCGCCGCGGCCTGACGCGCATAGCCGAGTTGCAGGCCGCCGGCGTGCCGGTGGCGTTCGGCCACGACTGCGTGATGGATCCCTGGTACTCGCTGGGCTCCGGCGACATGCTGGAAGTCGCGCACATGGCGGTGCATGCCGCCCAGCTCACCAGCCGCGAGGCGATGCGCGCCGCCTTCGCCGCGGTGACGAGCGTGCCGGCCGGGATTCTCGGGCTCGACGGCTACGGCCTCGAGCCGGGCTGCCATGCCGATCTCGTCCTGCTCGACGCCGAGGACCCGATCGAGGCCATCCGCCTCAAGGCGACGCGGCTCGTCGTGGTCCGGCGCGGCCGGGTCGTCGCCGAGACCGCAGCGCCCGTCAGCCGCTTGCGCCTCGCCGACCGGCCGCCCACCGTCTCGCCGCGCCGCCCCGCCCGGGCCTGATCCGGGCCTGATCCGGCACGCCGCTAACCAACGCTTAACGCCCTTGTGGCAGCCTTCGGGCAGTCACTCGGGAGCGGCTGGATGGCGGAATCGCGACTTCACGACGAAGCATCGCTGGCGATGGTGAACCAGCGCGCACTCTATCGTTTCGCCTGGATCTTCGGCAGCGGCCTCGCCTTCGCGCTCACCCTGCCCGGCATTCTCTTCGCCGCGTCCTTCGGCTCGTTCACCGGCCTCGGTGCCGGAATCGTTGCAACCGTGGCACTCCTCGCCCGGGAAGAGCCCTTCGCCCCCCATTTCACCCGCTGGGACATAGCGGCCGCGCTCTATGCCCTGAGCCTGCTCGCGGGGCTCTTCGTCGATATCGAGGGTGTGCGGCAGTATCTCCTGCTGCAGCAGCAGGGGCTTCCCTGACCCGGCCCGGCGCGGCGGAGCAAGTGCCCGGCACCTTCGCGGCCAATGCTCGCCAGATGAAACGCACAAGAGCGGGCTAGCGGAACCTTCGCCCTCGTCTTCCCGGCAGAAGCCGGCCCCCGCCTTTGCTTGGCGAGATTGAAGTCCCGGGGTGTCCCGGCGCACTATTACCACGCTCATTGGCCGCGCGCGAGTTCCCGCCATACGCGATGCTCGCCGATACTGGGGCACCAGCCCGCGTGGGTTAAGTCGAGCCGGGGCGGCGGGGTTTTTCGCTTTCGCAAGCCCGGTTCCGCTGGTTTGCGCGATGATCCGCGCCCCGACGTGCAAACGTTTTCATATTTGCGCTTGGCGCTCGCTCTAAAGTCTGCCATTTACGGCGATCAGTGCGCCGCTCGCCCCGGCAATGACAAACAATAAGACGAAGAGTAACAGCAGACTGATGCTCGCCTTCAATCGAACCGACCTCGAACGCCTGTTCTCCGAAGCGATCTGGCTCAAGGCCGAGCATCTCGTCGGAGACGGCGCAGTGGTCGACGTGAATGTCGAGCGGGACGGCAAGTCGATCACCGGCCAGATCAAGGGCGGTCGGCGGACGCCCTACCTGACCCGGATCAAGATCGCCAACGGCCGCGGCGGCCGGGTTCGCCTGTCGAGCACCTGCTCCTGCTTCTATCCCGAATGCGAGCATGCCGCCGCCACCCTGCTCGGCCTGCTCGACCAGTCGACCACGCTCGATCCCGAGGACGGCTCGGTCGTCGTCGATGCCGAGCTCGAGGGCTGGGTCGCCGCCGTCAACGCCGCGACCCGCAACGGTCATGCGGACGCCGCGGACGTCGTCCTCTATCTGCTGGAGCCGGCCCAGCGCTCCTGGCGGGATGGCAGCCTCGCCCAGCCGATCTCGATCAACACCGCCCGCGCCAAGCGGCTGCGCTCGAACGCCTATGGCCGGGAGAACCCGGTCGCCATCGCCAACCTGCTGGCCGAGCCGGCGCCGGGCTATGTCGGCCTCGAGGACCAGGTGATCGGCCGCCTGCTGGGCGGGGTCAACGGGCAGACCCGCCGGCTCGGCTCCAGGGCGGATGGCGAGGCGCTGATCCGCGTGCTCGAGACCGGCCGCTGCCACTGGCGCAACGCCGCGAGCGCGCCGCTGCATTTCGTCCCCGAGCCGCGACGCGGCGGCTTCGTCTGGCGGTTCGACAGCGAGGGTCAGCAGCACCTGGTCTGCGAGGTCGATGACCGGCACGACGACCTCGTGGTCGTGGCCCTGGGCGAGCCCTGGTACATCGATCTGAAGACGAGCGAGGTCGGCCGGGTCGAGACCGGGGTCGACGCGTCGCTCGCCGGCCATCTCGTCAACGCGCCGGCGATCCCGGCAGCGGCCGCCACCATCATCCGCCAGCGCCTGGTGCCCAGCGGCGAGCGCCTGCCGCTGCCCGAGCCCCTGAAGAAGCGCGAGCGGCTCGAGACCAAGCCGCAGCCCATCCTGCTCCTGCACTGCCCGAGCCTCGTCGTGCATCGCGGCACGGGCTGGCGGCGCGAGGAGCAGGAGGTCGACTGTCCCCTCGCCCGGGTCGCCTTCGACTATGCCGGGGCGGAGGTCGGCTGGCAGGACGGCAGGCAGGAGATCAACCACGTCCAGAACAACCGCCTTTTGGTCCTGCCGCGCGACACGATCGCCGAGGTGCAGGCGATCGAGCGGCTGAACACGCTGGGGCTGCAGCCGCTCGGGCCCACCGGGCTCGGCCGCTTCGCGCCGGAGCCGCTGCGCCAGGATTTCACCTTCGAGGAGGACGAGGACGACGACGTCTCGGTCCGCTGGGTCGAGTTCAACCATATCGACGTGCCGAAGCTGCGCGACGAGGGCTGGCGCATCGTCTATGACGAGACCTATCCCTTCCAGGTCATCGACCAGCCGGTCTCCTGGCAGATCGACCTCAACGATTCCGGGATCGACTGGTTCGAGCTGGATGTCGGGATCGACCTCGACGGCGAGCGGATCCCGCTCCTGCCGGTGCTCCTCGACCTCTTCCAGCGCTCGCCCGATGACATGACGCCGGCGGCGCTCGCCGCCTATGGCGAGGAGCCCGTCTACGGCACGCTGCCGGACGGCCGGCTCCTGCCGATCCCGGCCGCCCGCCTCATGGCGATGCTGGAAGCGCTCTACGAGCAGTTCGCCAACAACCGGGTCGACCCGCAGGGGCGGCTGCGCCTGGCGCCGGCCGAGGCCTCGAGGCTCACGGTGATCGACCGGACGATGACCGACGACGAGGTGGTCTGGACCGGCGGCGAGCGCATCCTGAACCTCGCCCGGCAGCTCGGCGACAATGACCGCATCGCCCCCGTCGCGCCGCCGAAGACCCTGCAGGCCAAGCTCCGCCCCTACCAGCAGCAGGGCCTGAGCTGGCTGCAGTTTCTGGCCTCGGTCGGGCTTTCGGGCGTGCTCGCCGACGACATGGGCCTCGGCAAGACGCTGCAGACGCTGGCACACATCCTGAGCGAGAAGGAGCAGGGCCGGCTGACGCGACCGGCGCTGATCGTCGCCCCGACCTCGCTGATCCCGACCTGGCGCAGCGAGGCAAGGCGCTTCGCCCCGTCGCTCAACATGCTGACCCTGCACGGCAACAACCGGAGCGACCTCTTCCGCCGCATCGAGCGCAGCGACATCGTGCTGACCAGCTATGCCCTGATGCTGCGCGACCGCGACGAGCTGGTGAAACGCAAGTACCGCATGGTCGTGCTCGACGAGGCGCAGGCCATCAAGAACCCGGCGACCAAGCTCGCCAAGGTGTCGTGCGAGCTCGAGGCGGACCACAAGCTGGCGCTCTCCGGCACGCCCATGGAGAACCACCTGGGCGAGCTCTGGTCGGTCTTTCATTTCCTGATGCCCGGCTTCCTCGGCGATCGCGAGTCCTTCCGGCGGATCTTCCGCCAGCGCATCGAGAAGGAGGGCGACGCCGATCGCCAGGGGCTGCTGGTGCAGCGCGTGCGGCCCTTCCTCATGCGCCGCACCAAGGAGGAGGTGGCCTCCGAGCTGCCGCCGAAGAGCGAATTCATCCGCGAGATCGAGCTCTCCGACGACCAGCGCGACCTCTACGAGAGCGTGCGCCTCGCCATGCACGCCCGGGTGCGCGAGGAGATCGAGCAGCGGGGCCTGGCGCGCTCCAACATCGCCATCCTCGAGGCGCTCTTGAAGCTCCGGCAGATCTGCTGCGACCCGAGGCTTTTGAAGAAGCGCGACGGGGCGGCGCCGGCGAGCGCCAAGTACGAGATGCTGATGAGCATGCTCGAGGGCATGGTCGAGACCGGGCGGCGGATCATCGTCTTCTCGCAGTTCGTCGAGATGCTGGAGCTGATCGTCGAGGGGCTCGAGGAGAACGGCATCGGCTACACCATCCTCACCGGGCGGACCCGCGACCGCGAGGCGCCGGTGAAGAAGTTCCAGAACGGCGAGGTGCCGGTCTTCCTGATCAGCCTCAAGGCCGGCGGCACGGGCCTGACGCTCACCCGGGCCGACACCGTCATCCACTACGATCCCTGGTGGAACCCCGCCGTCGAGGCGCAGGCGACGGACCGCGCGCACCGCATCGGCCAGGACAAGACGGTCTTCGTCTACAAGCTCGTCGCCAGCGGCACCGTCGAGGAGAAGATGGTCGAGCTGCAGGAGCGCAAGCGGAGCCTCGTCGAGGGCGTGCTCGGCGGGGTCAAGGGCGGTGGCATGGGCCTCTCCGAGAGCGACATCGACGCCCTCTTCGCCCCCCTGCCCGACTGAGCCGGGCGCTCAGGCCGACTTCGCGAAACCGAACTCCCGCCCGGTCTCGTGGAGCAGCGCCTCGACATAGGGTGCCAAGGAGCGATTGACGACGAGGCGGTAGCGGTCGGCCGCCAGCCGGTCGAGTACGATCTCGGCCTTGCCCAGCACCGTGCGCGTGGCGGCGTCGACGGCAAAGGTGCTGTCGTGCAGGTCGAGCGGGCAGGCGGCGGCCAGCGCCTCGCGGACCGCCGGGCCGGCGAGCTCCAGCACGGCGAAGCGGGCCGAGACATCGACCAGGGCATGGTGGCGGTCGGCGAGCGCCGGCTGCAGGCGGCCGAGGACGTCGGTCACCGCCGGGCGCGACAGGAACAGGAGATACTCGTCGGGGCCGAGGCGGATGGTCCGCTCGTCGGCCTCGCCCGCCGCCCGGTTGATCGCCTCGGGCCAGGGCCGGTCGAGGGTGTCTGCGGCGAGGCTCGCCACTTCATCGCCCGCCCGGAGCAGGAGCTTGCCCAGCTCGGGGCGGGGCCGCAACTCGACTCCAGCGGTTCTGGCCTGGTCAGCCCCTGCCTGGTCAGCCATGAAGGCGGCTCCCCTCCGGATCGATGAAGACGGGCTTCGTCACCAGGGCGGCGATCGACCCACCTGCCGACGAGGACACGTGGAGCGTCTCCCCGTGGCGGCGGTGGCCGCCCTCGACCAGGGCGAGCGCGATGGAGCGGTCGAGGTTCGGGCTCATATACGCCGAGGTGACGTGGCCAAGCATGCGTGCCGGTACCACGGGGTCGGGCGTCTCGGTGAGCTGGGCGCCCTCCTCGAGGACCCCCTGCGCCATGAGCGTGCCCGGCGACCCGACCC
>CAZGUW010000048.1:20522-23621 GCA_964528705.1 uncultured Geminicoccaceae bacterium | reverse complement strand
GGTGTCGCCGCGCGCCGCCATCGGATAGGCGTCGAGCAAGGTGGCCGCGGCCATGGGCGTGCCGGGTATGCCGAGGATGGTGGCGGAGACCGCACCGCCGTAATTGCCGCCCTGATAGATGCCGATCAGCAGCGCCAGGGACGAGACAGGGTCCATGTAGAAGGTGAACGGGATGGCCAGGACCACGCCGAGGAGCGGTCCCATGCCGGGCAGCACGCCGATGGTGATGCCGAAGGCCAGCCCGGCGATCAGGGCCAGGAGCGGCGCCGGCTGCAGCGCCGTCGCCATCTCGGCGAGGATCGAGAGGAACTCCATGACGTGCGGAACACCCTTGGCGGAGGCTCAGGAGTAGAGCAGGCGCAGCGGCCCTTCCGGCAGGACGATCGAAAAGCCGTAGAAGCTGAGGGCCTGGACGGCGATCGTCAGCAGGATCGCCGTGGCACAGATGAGCAGGGGCCGGCGCTCGCCGGCGAGCAGCATCACCACCGCCAGCAGCAGCGGCGTGGCGAAGAGGAAACCCAGGGGATGCAGCAGCAGCGTGTAGAGCACGAGCGCTGCAAGGGCGAGGCCCACCTTGCGCCGACCGGAGCGGCGTTCGTCCTCCGGCACCTGGTCCCTGGATCCACCGTCTTCCGGCACCTCGTCGGCATCCAGGCGGAACCACGCCCGCACGCCCATGACCACCGACAGGATGATGGTGCCGATGGCCAGGACCTGCGGGTAGGTGCCGGCATCCATGCCGATGCCGATGGCGAACTCGTCGCCGATCAGGAACGTCTCGGCGTAGAGCCAGACGCCCAGCAGGAAGAAAAGCACCGCCGGCACGAGGCCGCGCCAGCGGCCGGCTGTCTCCCCTTGCGTCGCCATTGCCGCTGCTGCCGACCGGCCTACGGCTTCAGGTTCTTGAGCATCTCCACCTGCGGACCCAGGAGGTCGTTCGAGCGGTCCCACAGCGCCTCGAACTCTTCGGTCGGCTGGTAGAGCAGCGTGTTGCCCGATTCGACCATGCGCCGTTTGAACTCCTCGGACTGCGTCGCCTTGGCGAAGACCTCGCGCAGATGCTCGAGCCGCTCGGGCGGCGTGCCCTTGGGGGCGACGAGGCCGGACCAGCCGGCGGAGACGGCACCCCAGTCGAGGTCGTAGCCCTCCTCCGCGGCTGTCGGGATGTCGGGGGCGATGGCCGAGCGTTCGGGCATGAAGATGGTCAGGACGCGCACCCGGTCGCCGTACATCTTGCGCACCACGAGGCCCGAGACACCGAATTCGGTGGTGCCGCCGAGCAGTGCCTTCATGTTCTCGACCTCGCAGTCGCTGAACGGGACGGGATTGTAGTTTTCGATCCCGGCGACCTCGAGGAAGCGGCGGAAGACCACATGCGGCAGGCCGACCCAGCCGCAGACGCTCACGTTGATGTCGCGGTCCTGCGCCTTGGCCCACTCGACCAGCTCATCGGTGGTCTGGGCGGGATGGTCCGCCGGCACGACCAGGACGAAAGGGTTGATGTTGACGAGGTTGATGGGCTCGAAGTCGTGGCGGGTGTAGCCGATGTCGGGATTGAAGATCGGCCCCATCACCTGGGTCGCGACCCAGGAGTTCATGATGGTGTAGCCGTCGGGCTCGGAATTGAGCAGAGCCAGCTGCGCCCGCGTGCCGGTGCCGCCCTCGAGGTTCTGGACGACGATTGGCTGGCCGAAATCCTCCTTCGCCAGCTCGGCCAGGATGCGCATCGGCACATCGCCGGCGCTGCCGGGTGCCCATGGCTCGATGATCGTCAGCGGCTTCTCGGGATATTCGGCCGCGGCCGGGACGGCCAGCGAGACCAATGCCATGGCCATCACGCCGAGGCGGGCTGAGAGCTGGAGCAACGTTCTTTCCTCCCCTTGGATCACGCATTGACTGCGAGTGCTGATTGCTTGGGGCGGAGCCTATGGACGTGGTGTACCTGTGTCAAATTCTCGCAGGGCGGCACAACCATCGGAATCAGGGCCGCACCAGGTCGTCCGGGATGTGGGCCCTGGCGTACCGGCCGAAGGCGGTGAGGGTGGCGGGCTCTTGCCGGGGCCAGCCGGTGGCGAGGCCTGAGGGGTCGGACCAGACGGAGTGGGCCCAGGGGCAGTGGCCGACGAAGCTGCCGCCGGGGAAGGCGTGGGTCTCGAGCCAGCGGGTGAAGCCCGGGGCCGGGGGCGCTGGCAGGTCGGTCGGCATGTAGCCCCAGCCGCCGCAGAGGAAGGGGATCTTTCGGTCGAGGCCGCCGACCAGGCGGTCGAAGTCGTCCCATTCGCCGTTGGCGAACATGTGGAAGGAGGCGAGGTAATTATCCGCGGGATCGGTGATCGGGCGCTCGTTCCAGCGGCTGAAGTCCTTGGCCCAGTGGCCGCCCGAGATGCTGAGCAGGTTGGTGGCGCCGGTGGCGCGGATGGTCTCGATGACGGGCTGGTAGAGGGGCTGGACGTGGTACCACTGGTCGAGCCGGTCGAAGCGCGTGGCCGGCGGGTTGTAGTGGGCGGTCGGCTCGTCGAAGAGGCTGAAGGCGATGGCGCCGCGGTCGCCGAGCCGGGTCGCCGCGTCCTGCCAGAAGCGGGTCCAGAGCGGGATCGACGAGTCGTTGTAGTTGGTGAAGCGGAACCAGTGGTCGATGTCCTGCGCGGCGCCCCCGGGCCAGCCGATGCACCACCAGTTCAGGATGACGAAGAGGCGCTGGCTTTCGCAGGCGTCGAGGATGGGCAGGAGGTGGGCCCAGAAGGCCTCGGGCGAGCGTTCGCGATACTCGGCCGGCGCCACCAGCAGGCGCACGCAGTTGGCGCCCCAGAGCTTGGCTATGGTGGCGATCTCGGCGACATGCGGTTCCGGGCCGAGCTCGCCCGTGAAGGCATTGAAGTTGGGGCCGTAGAGCCGGACCGGCCGGCCCTGCCATTGCAGGCCGGCACCGGCGCGCCGGAGCACGGGGGATGCCGCGCCGGCCGGCCCGCCGGCGACGAGGGCGCCGGCCGCGGCAGTGGCGGCGAGGAACCGCCGCCGCGACGGGCCGGGCACGACCGCGGATTCAGCCGGCGGCAGTGGCCGGCTATGAACCGGCCCTGAGTCATGGCCGGCGCATGC
>CAZGUW010000048.1:0-20512 GCA_964528705.1 uncultured Geminicoccaceae bacterium | reverse complement strand
TGACAAGGGCGCCGGCTGCGGCGGTGGTCGCGAGGAACCGCCGCCGCGTCGGGCTGGGCACGACGGCAGGCTCAGCCGGCGGCGGTGGCCGGCTGGCGGCTCGGCGTCTGCTGGCCGTACTTGCGCCAGTAGTAGCCGACGGTCTCGTCGAGCACATGGTCGAGCGGGCGGTGCGGCTGCCAGGCGAGCCGCTCCTGCTCGGCGCTGATGTCGACCACCCGCCGGTCGCAGTCCTCGTAGCCGTCACCGTAGAACTCGGTCGAGCTGATCTCCCGGATCGGGTGCTGCAGGTAGCGGTCGTCGCCGCTGACCCGGGCGAAGGCGCGGCGCACGCCGAGGGCGAGGTCGCGCATGCTGACCTCGTTGGCCGGGTTGCCGATGTTGTAGAAGTGGTTGAGCGAGTGCTCGGGGCGATCGATGATCGCGACCAGCGCGTCGATGGCATCGTGGATCGAGGTGATGGTGCGCATCGCATGGCCGCCGTCGACGAGCAGGATCGGGTCGTCGTTGAGCACGGCGCCGACGAACATGGCGAGCACGCGCGGCTTGCCCTCGCCCTCGATGCCGGGGAGGTAGTCCATGCGCGGGCCGAAGAAGTTGAACGGCCGGACGATGGCGAACTGCAGCCCGGCTTCCTTGTGGTAGGCGTAGACCAGCCGCTCGAGCAGCTGCTTCGCCGTGGCGTAGGTCCAGCGCTGGTTCTGGATCGGCCCCATGATCATGGGCGTCGTCGCCGCGTCCAGCACGTAGAGCTCGGGATTGTCGTACGGCTGACCCGGCAGGTAGCTGGACAAGGTGCGGCCGTAGACCTCGCTGGTCGAATAGTGAATCAGCGGCTTCTTGTACTGGGCGGCGAGCTCGACGATCCGGTAGCCGTCGATGAAATTGGCATAGATCGTGCGCAGCGGCTCGGTGTTGTACTGCGAAGGATTGCAGATCGCCGCAAGATTGACGACCCAGTCGCAGGCGGCGAGATCCTGCTCGAACTGGACGAACGCCTCCGGCCCCTTGAGCAGCTGACGCCGCAGGGTCAGGCGCGGGTGATCGAGCAGATGCTCGATCTTGTCCGTCTGCCCGTCCCAGCCGATCACCTCGACAGCCTCACGCGCGAGCATGCGCTCGAGGAAGTGACTGCCGATGAATCCGGCACAGCCGGGCACAAGCAATTTCATGGTTCGATCCCTGCGGTAGACACCCAGCGCTCACATAGGCCCGCGGTCCAACCGACGCAAAAGGTTTGCCCCGCGACCGCTGCCCGCGTCCGTGAGTGTGTCATTGTTGCGTCGCGTCATCTACTCGT
The DNA here is from genome assembly GCA_964528705.1 of uncultured Geminicoccaceae bacterium. Taxonomy (GTDB): domain Bacteria; phylum Pseudomonadota; class Alphaproteobacteria; order Geminicoccales; family Geminicoccaceae; genus SLRI01. The sequence goes on along the minus strand of CAZGUW010000048.1, from coordinate 19,212 downwards.
GAGCGAATTCTTGTACCAAGGCTTCCGTGATTAGGGAAAACTCCATGATTCTGTCGCAGCAGCGACACAGCCCGCCGCCGACGTCCAGGCGGAAGAGTCGTCCTTGTGGCCCACGGTCGCCGCTGCTGTACTGTCCGCATCGGGAGAAACGTGCGGTTTCGCTATACCAGCGGACTAATCGAGCCGTGTTCGCGTTGACGGTTCGGTTTCCTCGAATAAGCACACCTGACGTGCGGTCGAAGTTGATCTTGATGAATCAGACTAACCTGAAGGTAGAGAGCGGAGTTGCGGGACGCGCCCCCCGATTGTCTGGCGCCGAACCTGTCCCGAGCTGTGGACAACCGGAGGTCGGGGACGAGGATTATCAGTACTTCAGGGACATCTTCGGGCGTCTGAAGGAGCTCGCCGGGCGGCCGGAGCTGCGTCTTGCCCTGGCCACCGACACGCGGCACCCGGTAGACGAGGTCGATGCCGCCACCGTGGCGATCGTCACCTCCGACGAGAACTGCCAGCTGCCGGTCAACGTCAGGGACGCCGGCGTCATCCTGAAATGCCATGGCGTCGAGCCATACCCGATCCCGGGCGCGCCGGTCTCGCCGGCGATGCTGGTGGAACGGCTGCGGCTGGCGCGGGAGCGGCGGCACTGGCGGGCGGACGCGGCACGGCTCGGGCCCGCCGGTGTCGCCGGGCTCCTCGCCAAGACCGAGCTCGTGCCGATGGGCTACTGCAAGCAGCTCGACCTGCCGCTCGTGCCCTTCGCCGAGCGGCGCCGGGTCTTTTCGTTCCGTGGCTCGATCGACAATTACCGGGCCGGCCTGTTCTCCCGCCATGTGGTGACCAACTACCCCAAGCGCGTCGCCCGCCAGCGCTTTCTCGCCGCCCTGCGCGAGATTGCCCGGGAGCTGCCCGACGACGCCTGCGACCTGCACATCACGACGGACTTCGACGACAGCCTCAAGGATGGCGGGTGCCAGTACTCGGCAGCGCTGATGGACAGCCAGTTCTGCCTCTGCCCGCGCGGCACGCGGCTCGAGACCTTCCGCATCTTCGAGGGCCTGCGCTACGGCTGCATCACGGTGACGGAGGCGCTGCCAGACCGTTGGTACCTGCGCGGCGCGCCGCTGCTCGTCGTGGCCGACTGGGGCGAGCTTCCGGACCTGATGCGCCAGCTGCTGGCCGATCCGGAACGCATGGCTGAGCTGCACCGCCGCTCGCTCGCCTGGTGGCGCGATGTGGTCTCGCCCGAGGCAGTCGCGCGCCGGGTGCTGCCCCGGCTCGGCGGCGGGCCGGCCATCCGGGCCGCGGCCCGGCCGCCTTGCGAGGTGGCCGGTTGATGGCCCTGATCCTCTTCGCCCTGGCCGCGCTGGCGCTTTTCCTCGGCCTCTACTCCTTCGTCTTCTACGCACCGAGCCTCGCCCTGCTGCCGGCGCGCCCGGTCCGGCGCGCTGCGGCGGGTAGCGAGCGACCACGCATCACCTTGTGCTTCTGCGCCTATCGCGAGGAGCAGGTGGTGCCGCTGAAGCTGCAGAACCTGCGGCTGCTGCGGGCGCGCCATCCGGATCTCGAGATCCTGGCCTATGTCGACGCCTCGCCGGATCGCACGGCCGAGCTGCTCGAGGCGGCGCCCGAGCTCTTGAGCGTGATCGTCGGCGATGAGCGCCGCGGCAAGAGCCACGGCATGAACCAGCTGGTCGCCGCCGCGACGGGCGACATCGTCGTTTTCACCGACGCCAACGTGATGCTCAAGGACGATGCGCTCGACGTGATCGCCGCGCACTTCCACGATCCCGAGGTCGGCTGCGTTTGCGGGCGGCTCCTCTATGTCGACAACCACAACCCGGCGGCGCACGTGAACTCGCTGATGTGGCAGCTGGAGGAGCGGATCAAGCGGGCCGAGACCAGGACGGGCTCGGTGATGGGCGCCGACGGCTCGCTCTTCGCCATTCGCCGGACCCTGCACCGGCCGCCGCCAGCCGACATCATCGACGACTTCTACGTCTCGCTGTCGATCCTGCTGGACGGTCACCGGGTGATCTCCGCGCCGGATGCCATCGCCTACGAGAACTCGGTGCACGACCCCTACGAGGAGATGCAGCGGAAGGTCCGCATCGCCTGCCAGGCCTGGAACGTCCACCGCCTGCTCTGGCCCCGGCTGCGCCGGCTGGACGCGGTGCATCTCTACAAGTACGTCGCGCACAAGCTGCTCCGCTGGTTCTCGCCCTTCGCCCTGACGCTGGCGGTGCTGCTCTTCTCGGCCGGCCTCTTCGTCGCCCTGCCGCTGGCGCTCTTCCTCCAGCTGCTGGTGGTCGGCCCGCTCGCCCTTGTCCTCGGGCTCTGGCTCCGGCTGGGTCCGGCGGAGGCGACGCACAGTACGCTGCTCTCGCTGCTCGGCGTCGGCCTCGGCATCACCCGCTCGCTGCGCGGCGAGCGCTTCCAGACCTGGACGCCGGCGACCTCGGCACGGCAGCGGCTGGAGCGGCCGCGGCTCGTCTATTTCAGCCACGACCGCAACGACGCGAATGTCTGGCAGCGTTGCCAGGATTTCACCGCCCTCGGCTTCGTGCTCACCAATGTGAGCTGGCATCGCGACAAGAATTCGCAGGACGGGGAGCGGCCCTGGCACGAGATCGATCTCGGCCGGACGGTCGATGCCGCCTACTGGCAACGCGCCTGGAGCGTGGTGCAGGGCGCCTTCGGCGTGCTCTGCCACTACCAGCAGTTCCGGGACGCCGATCTCATCGTCGCCCGCAATTTCGAGCCGTCCGTCCTCGCCATGGCGGCGCGCCGTCTGTTCAACCGCCGGGTGCCGTTTGCCTATGAGTGCGTCGACATCCACCGTTTCCTCACCAGCGGCTCGGCGCTCGGCAAGGTTTGCCGCCTCGCGGAGCGCCGGGTGCTGGCGGCTGCCGACCTCTTGATCGTCAGCTCGCCCGATTTCGCCAGCCGCTACTTCGCGCCGGTGCACGGTTATGACGGTCCGGTCTATCTGCTCGAGAACAAGATGCCGAGCTTCCTCGCCCGGCGCTTCGCCGCACCCACCATGCTGCGCCGGTCGCATGTCGGCCCGCCCTGGCGGATCGGCTGGTTCGGCATGCTGCGCGACATGGAGAGCCTGGGCCTGCTGCTGCGGCTCGCGGCGATGCGGCCGGAGCTCGTGGAGGTATCGATCCGCGGCTATCCGACGGAGATCACCGAGACCGAGCTGCGGCAGATGGTCGAGCCCTATCCGAACGTCACCTATGGCGGCCCCTACCAGAAGGCCACGGAGCTCCGCGCGGTCTACGAGAACGTCGATCTCGTCTGGGCCATCGACCTCTACGACGCCGGGGTCAACTCCGACTGGCTTCTGCCCAATCGCCTCTACGAGGCGGGCTTCTTCGGGCGGCCAGTGATCGCGCGGGCCGACACGGCGATCGGCCGCTTCGTCGCCGACCTGCAAATGGGCTGCGTGCTCTCGCCGCCCTACGACGTTGCCTGCCTCGACCTGCTCGGCCAGCTCTCCGGCGATCATTATGCGGCGATCGTCCACTGGATGGAGGAGCTGCCTCGCCAGCGCTTCGTGCTCGACGAGGAGCTGCGCGAGATGACCGAGAACCTCCTCGCGCCGCCGCCAACGAGTGCCGAGGTCGTCGAGCTGCGGAACCGCAACCTTGCCTGAGGGCGCGCGCGTGTCCCCGGAGGCGGGGAAGCCAGGGGGCCGCGCGGAGCGTCTCGCCCACATCGACACGCTGCGCGGCGTCGCCTGCCTGCTCGTCGTCCACATCCATGCGGTGCAATGGCTCGAGCGCAACGCCTTTCCGATGTCGGGGCTCGAGGCGACGCTGCTTCACGATTCGATCACCTGGTTCGATCCCGGCAAGGTCGGCGTGCTCGTCTTCTTCGCCATCAGCGGCTATGTCGTGCCCTTCTCGCTGCGCCGGCCGCTCACCCATCCCCTGCGCGAGTTCGTGGTCAACCGCTTCTTCCGGCTGATGCCGGCCTACTGGTTCTCGCTCGTCGCCGGGGTCCTGATCATCCTCTGGTTCGAGCAGCGGCCGACCGACCTCGCCGGCTGGCTCGGCAACCTCGTGCTGGCGCCGCAGCTTTTCGGCCGCGAGCCCCTGCTCGACGTCTACTGGACGCTGCAGGTGGAGCTCGTCTTCTATGTCGCCTGTGCCGGTCTCGCCGTGCTCGGCCTGATCCACACGCAGCGGCTCGCCGGCTGGCTCGCCGTGCTCGGCCTCGCCGGTGCCCTTGGCGCGGCGGCGATCAAGCATTTCCTCCTGATCGACCTGCCGGTCGGGCTCGCCTTGTGGCTCAGCCTCATGTTCTGGGGCTTCGCGGCGCGCGAGGCCGAGGTGAGCGGCGACCGGCTCGTCGCCCGGCAGGTGCAGGTCCTCTTCCTGGCCTTTCTCCTGGCGCTCGGCCCGATCTGCTATCTCGGCTACCACCGCCTGCCTTCGGTCTATGGCACCTGGCAGAGCTATTTCTGGTCCTACGTGCTCGCCGTGCTGATCTTCTGGGCGTTCGGCATCCGCTGGCCCTGGAGCTCGCGCTGGCTCACCTGGGTCGGGCGGATCAGCTACTCGGTCTATCTCCTGCACGTGCTCTGCATCATCGTGCTGGGTGCCTGGCTCGGCCCCTGGCTTGCCGGTCACGTGCCGGGCTCGGCCTTCATCGGCCTCGTCGCTCTCGCCAGCGTCGCCGTCTCGGCCCTGACCTTCGCCTGGCTGGAGCAGCCGACGATCGCCCTCGGCCGCGAGCTGAACCGGCGTTGGCGCACCACCCCGGAAGCCCGGCTGCGGCAGCGGCCGCTGCTCTGACCCGCGCGATCTGAATCATGACCGTGAGCGTGCCGGCCGTGAGCGTGATCGTGCCCGTCTTCAATTCGGCGCACTGCCTGCCCGCGGCGATCGCCTCGGTGCGAGCCCAGACGCTCGCCGACTGGGAGATCGTGCTCGTCGACGATGCCTCGACCGACGCGAGCCCGGCGCTGCTCGAGGCGCTGGTGGCGGGCGACCGGCGGATCCGGGCGGCTCGCCTGCCGGCGAATGCCGGCCCGGCCGCCGCCCGCAACCGGGGGCTGGAACTCGCCCGCGGCACCTGGATCGCACTGCTCGATGCGGACGACACCTTTCTCCCCGATCGCCTGGCGGTGCTGACCGCCCTGGGTGCGGAGACGGGTGCCGATCTCGTCTCGGACAACCTCGTGCTCGCCGATCCGGTGGACGACCGCGAGCGTGGTCTGGCCTGGCCGCCGGCCATGCTCGCGGCCGAGCCCTGGATCGACACCGCGCGGTTCGTCGCGAGCAACCTCTTCCATAGCGGCCGGGCCGGGTACGGCTTCATGAAGCCGCTCGTCGCCCGCGCCTTCATCGATCGGCACGGCCTGCGCTATGACCCGGCGCTGCGGCTCGGCGAGGACTACGAGTTCTACTGGGCCTGCCTGCAGCAGGGTGCCCGCTGGCGGGTCCAGGCGACGGCGCATTACCGCTACCACCTGACTCCGGGCTCGGCCACGCGGCGGATCACGCCCGAGCAGATCCGGGCCATGCGCGACCGGGCCGAGGCGGCGCTGCACGAGGCGAACGACCCGCGCCTCCTGCCGCTGCTGCGTCGCCGCCTGCGGCAGCTTCGGGGCTTCCACGAGCATCATGCGGCCGTGCACGACCTCAAGGCCGGGCGCTATGCTGCCGGTCTCCGCCGGCTCGTCGCCGAGCCGGCCGTGCTGCCCTTCCTCGTCGAGATGCTGCGCACCGGCGTGCCCAAGCGGCTCGGCCTGCGCCGCCGGCACGACCACGGTTTTTGAGCCGCAGCCGGCGGCCGGCCGGTTGCTAGGCGCTGTGGTAGTGGTAGCGGGAGTCGTTGCGGTAGCGGCTGCTGTAGATCTCGAGCTCGGGGAAGGCGTCGGCGGCCTTCTTGCGGACGTCGACATTGTTGATGACGACGCCGAGCTCGAGCCCGGTCCGGGTCGCCCTGATCCGGGCGGCGCCGGCCTCGATGACGTCGGGCCGCATGCGCGACCAGTCGACGATGAAGAGGGCGGCGTCGGCGACCTCGACCAGCGTGCCGAAATCGGCCACCGGCAAGACCGGCGGCGTGTCGATGACGATCAGGTCGAACTGCTGGCGCAGGCTCTGCATGGCGCGGCCGAGGTGCCCCGACTGCAGCAGCACCCCGGCCTTGTAGCCTTGCCGGCCACAGGGCAGGACCTTGAGCCGGGTCGACGGGTCGCTCTGCCAGAGACTCGCGATCTCCTTGCCGTTCGGCTCGGCGAGATAGTCGGCGAGGCCCGGGGTTGCCGGGATGTCGAGCGCCTTGTGCACCCGGCCGAGGCGCATGTCGGCATCGACGAGGAGCACCCGCTGATCGCTGAGCGCCGCCGAGCGGGCGAGCGAGACGGCGAGCATGGTCTTGCCCTCACCCTGCACCGAGGAGGTGACGGCGAGGATGAGCGCGCCCGGCCGCTCCCTGGCCGCGTCGCCCGGCAGGATGGCGGTGCCGCCGGTCGCCGGCGCCGGCCGGCCCGGCGCAGCGGCGGGCCTCGGCAGGTGGCGCAGCTGGTTGGTCACCGTGCGGATGGCCTCGGCGAAGGCGCCGCCCGGGTAGATCACCACGGTGTCCTCGGGCTCGAACTCCGGCGTCTGGCCGGGCAGGCCCTCGAGGCTCGGCACCACGCCGATCACCCGCAACCCGAGCTGCGCCTCGGCCTGGCCGACCGTGCGGAAACGCCGGTCGAGCAGCTCGCGGCTGACCGCCGTGACCAGCGCCAGGCCGCAGCCGAGAACGAAGCCGAGGCCGCCCATCAGGGCGAGGCGCGGCTTGGTCGAGACCGTCGGCGGCGCGGCGGGCGACAGCATCCGGCCGTCGGAGGGCGTCGTCGCCGCCGTCGGGTCGGCTGCCTCGGCGCGGCGCAGCGTGTCCTGGTAGAGCTCGCGCGTCGCCTCGGCCTCGCGCTCGAGCACGCGGAGCCGTGCCATGGCGGCATCCTCCTGCACCACCTTCGCCCGCACCTCGGCCACCTCGACCTCGAGCAGCTCGACTCGCTGGCGATAGCTCTCGGTGTCGCTGGCGAGGCTGGCGAGGATGCGGTCGACCTCGCCGCCGATGCTGCGGCGGACCTGGGCGAGCTGCTGGCGGAGGTCGATCATGCGCGGGTGCTGGGGGCCGTACACGCTCTCGAACTGGGCGACCTCGCTGGCGATCTGGCTTTCCTGCGCGCGGAGATCGCGGATCGTCTCGGACTCCAGCACCTCGGCCATGGCCGCCCCGCGGCCGGATTCCCGGGCCGCCACCGCCTCGTCGTAGCGGCCGCTCGCCTGGGCCAGCGCCGCCCGTGCCTCGAGCAGCTGGTCGTTCAGCGCGGAGAGCCGTTCCGAGGTGAGGGATGCTCTGACACCCTGCAGCAGCCCCGCCTCGCGCCGGTAGTCCTCGACCGCGGTCTCGCGCCGCTCGAGCTCGTCCCGGAGCTGGTCCAGGCGCTCGCGCAGCCAGCTGCCGGCGAGCCGCGCCGCGGCCGTCTGGTTGTCGGTGCGATCGAGCAGGTATTCCTCGACCATGGTGTTGGCGATCAGGGCCGCGAGGCCGGGTGCTTCGGTCCTGAAGGTGACGTCGATGACCTGCGAGCGGCCGCGCGGCGCGATCGTCACGTCCTTCAGGAAGCGATCGATTACGTCCTCCATCTCGCTGCGGCCGTAATCGGCGTCGTCCACGGTGTCGTTGCCGAGCGGCAGCTGACCGGCCCAGGCCCGAAGCGCGCCGACCTGATCGCGCAGCCATGCCACGAAGCCCGCCTGCGAGGCGCCGGCCTCCGCTTCGGGCTCCGGCGGGTTGAAGACGTCGAGCCGGTGCAGCTGCAGCCGCTCGATGACCCGCCGCGCCAGGGCTCGCGATTGCAGGATCTCGACCTCGTTGGTGAGCGTGTCCTGGTTCAGCACGGCGCTGACGACGAGGCTGTCGAGCTCCGGCTGGCGGGCCTGCGGCCCGCCGATCAGCACCGAGGCGGTGGCCTCGTACTCGGTCGGCAGCAGGCGATGCGCGGCCACGCCAAGCCCCGTGCCGACCACGATCAGGCAGAGCGTGGAGAGCCAGTACCTGCGAATTGCGTTGACGATGGCGGAGAGGCCCGACGACAGCCTCCCATCCGCCGATCCGGCGGGCTCGGACCCGCTGGCGAGCGCCGGCAGCCGCCCGCTATCGGACCCCCAAGCCAATTGCCGCATCCTCTCCCGTTCGTCCGTCGATCCGTGCTCGACGCCCGCCCCGGCTTGCGCCGGTGAGCGGATCGCCTAACGTACGTTACCCTGTCCGCTCATCGGCCTTCAAGCTAAAGCTGGGCCGCTATCTGCAGGAGTTCGGGCAGGTTTTCCATGCCCACGTCCGGCAGACCCTTGTCAATTGATTGAATAGTTTCGAAATTCAACCATTGAGATCATCAGAGCCCACAGTGGACTACACCATCGCCATTGTCACCCGTGGCCGGCCGGCCGGTCTCGCGCGGCTGCTCGAGGCACTCGGCCGCTGCCGGCTGCCCTCGCCGTCATGCTCCGTGCTCGTGGTCGACAACGATCCGGCGCGCACGGCCGAGCCGGTGGTGACGGCGCTCGCCGCCGGCTACCCCCTTGCCCTCGACTACCGGCACGAGCCCCGGCCCGGTGTGGTGTTCAGTCGCAATGCGGCGCTCGACCATGCAAGGGGCACGCGTCTCGCCTTCATCGACGATGACGAGGAGCCCGACCCGGGCTGGCTCGTGGCCCTCGCCGCCGTCATGGACGGTGCCGCGGCCCAGGCGGTCAGCGGCCCGGTCCGGCCGGTCTTCGCGCGGCCGATGCCGGCTTGGTTCGTTGATGCTTTTGGCCTTTGCTACGTCCGGCCCCCGGCGGACGGCTCGATCAGCGAGCTGATGACCGGCAATCTCCTGCTCGACCGCATGTTCCTCGCCCGGCACGGCCTGCGCTTTCCCGAGGCGCTGGCGACGCACGGTGCCGAGGACACCGCGCTCTCGGCCTCGCTGCTGGAGGCCGGCGGCAGGCTGGCCTGGGCAGCGGACGCGGTCGTCCTCGAATACATCCCGGCGGAGCGCCTCGGGCTCGCCTGGCTGCTCGCCCGGTGGTACCGCTACGGCATGTCGGATGTGCGGATTCGCCTCCTCGACCGCGCCTCGCCGGCGGTCCGGCTGCGGGCCATCGCCCGCGGTGCCTTGCGGGTCGGCGCGGGCGGGCTCCTGCTGCTGCTCACCCTGCCGGGGCTCGTCGCGGGCCGGCCTGGGCCGGCGGTGCAGCGTTGCTACACGGTCATGCGGGGCTTCGGGATGATCGCGGGCGGCCTCGGCTTCTCGAGCGAGCCCTATGCGGCCCGGGCCGGCCATGGCTGAGGGCTTCGGCCGGCGTGCGGTCAAGGGGAGCCTCTGGGCGACCTTCGACGGCTGGGCGACCGAGGCGCTCAGCCTCGTCGTCTTCCTGGTGCTGGCCCGGCTGCTCGGCCCGGACGAGTTCGGCCTCGTCGCCATAGCGCTCGGCTTCACCGCGGTCGCCGCGCACCTGACCGCCTTCACCACCGGCGAGGTGCTGATCCAGAAGCGGGACCTCACCGACGCCGACTGCGATGCCGTCTTCTGGGTGACCTTCCTGGCGGCCGGCCTGCTGGCGATCGTCCTGGTGCTGGCGGCACCGGCGATCGGCCGGCTGTTCGACGCGGCGGAGCTCGCCGCGGTGATCCGCTGGCTCTGCATCGTCCTCGTGCTGCAGTCCCTCACCACCGTGCCCCTGGCCCTGCTCACCCGCGAGCTGCGCTTCGACGTCACCGCCCGGCGTTCGCTCATCATGCTCATGGGCGGGGCGGTCACCGGCATCGCCATGGCCGTGCAGGGCTACGGCGTCTGGGCCCTGGTCGGCCAGCATCTCGCCGGTGCGGTGCTCAACACCGCACTTCTCCTGGGCGCCACGAGCTGGCGGCCCGGACTGCGCGCCGGCCGGCCGCAGCTCCGCGCGATCCGTCGCTTCGTCGCCAGCAGCCTCGGCAACAGCGCCCTGCAGATGGTCGACGAGCGGGCGCCGCAGCTGCTGGTGGGCTTCCTTCTGGGGCCGGCCGCGGCGGGGCTGATGAACGTGGCACTCCGGCTCGTGCAGATGATGCAGCGGCTGTTCGCCGTGCCGATCAACCAGATCGCCATGCCGGCCTTCGCCCGGCTCCGCGACGACCCGGTGGCACTCGGCCGGTTCCGCGACGTGGCGCTGTCGCTCGGGCTCGCGGTGAGCCTGCCGGCCGCGGTGGGGGCCGCGGCGATCGCGCCGGAGCTCATCGGCCTCGGCCTCGGTGCGGCGTGGCTGGAGATGGTCCCGGTCTTCCAGATCCTCTGCGTCGTCGTCGCCATCTGGCCGGTGATCCTGCAGGCCCGCTCGGCGCTCTACGGCCTCGGCCGCCCCGAGCGCCTGCTGCGGGTCGGCCTGCTCGACGGCATCGCCGGGGTCATCGTGATCGTCGCCGCGGCCCCCTTCGGCCTGGTCGCGGTCGCCCTCGGGCTCAGCCTCCGCATCGTCCTCTGGCGCTGGCCGCTGACCGCGCATCAGGTGCGGCAGGAGCTCGGCACCGGCTTCGCGCACGAGCTGAGGATCCTCCTGCCGCCGCTCCTCGCCAGCCTCTTCGTGCTCCTGGTCTTCGTAGCCCTCAGGCTGGCCCTCGAGCCGGTGCTCGGTACCTGGCCGGCCATTCTTTTAGCCGGGCTCGCGGCCGGGCTCGCCTATGCCGGCGTCACCCTGGTGCTGCAGCGGTCGCATCTGCGTGCCGCCTGGGCGCTCTGGCGCGGCCTGCCCGTGGCGGCGCCGGCATGAGGAGTGCCGGGGTGCCCACCCCCCGGTCGGCGGGCAGTCCGCTCGGCACCTGGCTCGCTCTGCAGCTGCCGCGCGTGGAGTATGTCGTCTTCGCCTTCCTCCTGGCGAACGGGACGGGGGCGCTCGGCTTCATCGACAACCGCCTCTATGCGATCGGCACCGATTTTCCGACGCATTTCAGCACCTTCACCATCCTCAGCTGGCCGGTCCTCTATCTCTGCTTCGCCGTCTTCATGCTGCAGCGGCCGGACCTGCTCCGGCGGGGGCTGCTGGCAGCACCCTGGGTGCTCCTCTTCCCGCTGCTGGCGACGCTCTCGGTCGCCTGGTCGATGGACCGGGCGACAACCGCCGGCGAATCCTTCCGGCTGGTCATCACGGTGCTGATCGGCGTCTATCTGGGTGCCCGCCTGTCGCCGGCCGGGCTCGCCCGGCTGACCGCGCTCGTGCTCGGTGTCGCGGTCGCCGCCTCGGTGCTGCTGCACCTGGCCGGCCTCGATTTCGCGACGATGCTCAACGGGGCCGCAAGGGGCGTCTTCTACCACAAGAACACGCTCGGCAACGCTGCGGTCGTGCTGATCGCCGCCGCCACCGCCCTGCTCGTCGGCCGGCCGACCGATCCGCTCGGGCTCCTTGGCCTCGCCGCCGGGCTCGCCGCCCTGCCGTTCGCCGAATCCGCCACCGCGATCGTCACCGCCGCCATCGTCCTCGCCGGCACCGGCGTGCTCGTCCTGCGCAACAATCTCCTGGTCCTGGCGCTCTGGATCGGGCTCATGCTGATCGGCGCGGCGCTGGTCACGGGCCTTTTCCTGGCGTTCCACACCACGCCGGTCGAGCTGGTCTTCGGCGCGCTCGACAAGGACCCGACGCTTACCGGGCGCGCCTATCTCTGGGAGACCGGTCTCCTGCAGCTCGAGCAGCGGCCGCTGCTCGGCACCGGCTTCGCCGCGTTCTGGACGGCGGCGGTCGACTGGCGGACGCTGCAGGTGCTCGACCTCCTCGGCCAGGTCGGGCACTTCCACAACACCCTGCTCGAGATCGGCGTCGAGCTCGGGCTCACCGGCGTGGCGGCAGCGCTGGTCACGCTCGGCCTCTACGGGCGGGTCGCCTGGCGCCATCTGCGCCGTGCCACCGACCGGCGCGCGGTCTTCGCCTGGCTCTTCTTCTTCGTCCTGGTGGCGACCGGCCTCACCGAGGTCTACGGCTTCGTCAAGCACAGCACCGCCACGCTGCTCTTCGTTGCCCTGGCGGTGGCGATGGGCCTGGAGCTGCCGCACCTCGATCGGCGCCGTTAACCCCTCCGTCACCTCCTTCGGCTAGACGTGGGGCGGCCATCCGCCGCGGCCGCAGCGAAGCGCCGGCGCGGGCATTCGGCCATTCCTGCTTGCTGCGCCGCGGCAAACGGCGTTAATCGGCACCGTCATCGACCAGACCGGAACCCCGCATCGATGAATGAAACCGCCTTTGCCCTGCCGCCCCGCTCCACTGACACGCCCGGCATCAGGAAGGCGATCCTCGGCAAGCTGATCTACGCCGTCGGCAAGGATCCCGAGCACGCGACCGCGCACGACTGGTTCTTCGCAACCGCACTGGCGACCCGCGACAGAATGGTCGACGCCTGGATGGACAGCACGCGCGACACCTATGCGCGCGACCGGCGCCGGGTCTACTATCTCTCGCTCGAGTTCCTGATCGGCCGGCTGCTGGCGGACACGCTGAACAATCTGCAGCTGATGGAGCCGACCCGCGAGGCGCTCGAGGCGCTCGGCGTCGACCCGGATACGGTCTTTCGCGTCGAGCCGGACGCCGCTCTCGGCAATGGCGGCCTCGGCCGGCTCGCCGCCTGCTTCATGGAGAGCATGGCGAGCCTCGGCATCGCCGGCTTCGGCTACGGCATCCGCTACGAGCACGGCCTGTTCAAGCAGGGCTTCGACAAGGGCTGGCAGGTCGAGCGGCCGGAGGACTGGCTCGCCTTCGGCAATCCCTGGGAGTTCGAGCGGCCGGACGCGGTCTATCCTGTCCGGTTCGGTGGCCAGGTGCGGGACGTGACCGACGCCGATGGCCAGCGCCATTTCGTCTGGGAAGGCGGGCAGCGCGTTCTCGCCGTCGCCTACGACACGATGATCGCCGGCTGGGGCGGCAGGCACGTCAACACGCTGCGCCTCTGGTCCGGCCAGTCCGGCAACCTGATCGACCTCGAGGCCTTCAACCGGGGCGACTACAAGGAGGCCGTCGGCGAGCAGATCGCCGCCGAGAGCATCAGCCGCGTGCTCTACCCCAACGACGCCACGCAGGCCGGGCAGGAGCTCAGGCTCAAGCAGGAATACTTCTTCACGGCGGCAAGCCTGATGGACATCGTCCGCCGTCATCTCTCCTATCACGACACGCTCGACAACCTCGCCGACCACGTCGCCATCCAGCTCAACGACACGCATCCGGCGATCGCCGTGCCGGAGCTGCTCAGGCTCCTGGTCGACGAGCACGACATGGACTGGCACCGCGCCTTCACCATCGTCCAGGACACCATCCACTACACCAACCACACGCTGCTGCCCGAGGCGCTGGAGCGCTGGCCCGTGCAGCTGATGGAGCAGATGCTGCCGCGGCACATGCAGCTCATCTACGAGATCAACGCCCATGTGCTCGGCACGCTCCGCCATCTGCCGGGCAATGACGACCCGTTCCTTTCCGACGTCTCGCTGATCGAGGAGGGCTACGGCCGGGCCGTGCGCATGGGGCACCTGGCGTTCATCGGCGCCCGCAAGGTCAATGGCGTCTCGGCGCTGCACACCGAGCTGATGAAGCAGACGGTGTTCAAGTCGCTGCACCGCCACTTCCCGGACAAGATCACCAACAAGACCAACGGCATCACGCCGCGGCGCTGGCTGATGGGCTGCAACCCGGGCCTCGCGGCGCTGTACGACGACGCCATGGGCCCTGACTGGCGCGACGATATCGGCCGCCTCGAGGCGGTCGAGCCGCTCCTTTCCGATCCCGGCTTCCTCGACCGGTTCATGGGAGTGAAGCGGCGCAACAAGGAGGCCCTGGCCGCCCTGATCGGCGACCAGCAAGGGCTCGCGGTCGACCCCGCCGCCCTCTTCGATGTGCAGATCAAGCGCATCCACGAGTACAAGCGCCAGCTCTTGAACATCCTCGAGGCGATCGCCCTCTACGATGCCATCCGCGAGGACCCTGAGCGCGACTGGCCGAAACGGATCAAGCTCTTCGCCGGCAAGGCGGCGCCCTCCTACAACCGCGCCAAGCTGATCATCAAGCTGATCAACGACGTGGCCGAAGTGGTGAACAGCGACCCGCTCGTCGCCGGCCGGCTGCAGGTGCTGTTCATGCCCAACTACAATGTCAGCCTGGCCGAGCGGATGATCCCGGCGGCCGACCTCTCCGAGCAGATCTCGACCGCCGGCATGGAGGCCTCCGGCACCGGCAACATGAAGTTCGCGCTGAACGGGGCCCTGACTGTCGGCACGCTGGACGGTGCGAATGTCGAGATGCGCGAGCATGTGGGGGCCGAGAACTTCTTCATCTTCGGGCTGACCGCCGATGAGGTGAGCCAGATGCGCACCCGCCGGGACTTCTCCCGCGCCGCCATCGCCGCTTCGCCCGAGCTTGCGCGCACGCTCGATCTCGTCGAGCGCGGCCGCTTCTCGCCGGGCGATCCCGGCCGCTTCCGGCCGATCGTCGACGATCTCCGAAACTTCGACCACTTCATGGTGACGGCCGACTTCGCCGCCTACTGGCAGGCGCAGCGGGCGATCGACGGTGTCTTCGGCGATACCGGGCGCTGGAGCGCCATGGCTGCGGCGAACGCGATCCGCATGGCCTGGTTCTCCTCCGACCGCACCATCCGCGAGTATGCCGAGGAGATCTGGCGCTGCCCGGTCTGAGGCGCTGACCGACTGAAGCGTGGCGGGGCACGGCCGCTCATATCCGCGCCGTCGAAGGCGGAACGTGCTGGACTTCGCCGGTGCCGGCGCCAGTTGAAACCATGGGGGATTGTCGTGCCTGTGGAGACATCACCATGCGCCTGCTCGCTTCGCTCCTCGTTCTCCTCCTGCTCGCCGGCTACCAGCCCGCCCGGGCGGAGGGACAAGCCGACGCGTTTCGCGCGGTGATCGAGGCGCAGCTCGACGCCTTCCAGAACGATGATGGCGGCACGGCCTTCTCCTTCGCCTCGCCGATGATCAAGGACCTCTTCGGCACGCCCGACAACTTCATGAAGATGGTCGTGCGCGGCTATCCGCAGGTCTACCGCCCGAGCAGCGTCACCTTCGGCGCGGTCATCACCTATCGCGGCCAGCCCACCCAGATGGTGCACCTCGTCGGCCCCGCGGGCGAGACCGTGACCGCCTACTACCAGATGCAGCAGCAGGCCGACGGCAGCTGGAAGATCAACGGCGTCTTCCTGGAGCCGGCGACGACGGCCTGACCCGGGCGGCCGCACCGGTCAGCACGGGCCAGTAGGCGACGGCAAAGCCGGCGAAGGCGAGGATCCAGGCGGTGGCGGCCAGATGCAGGAGGCCGGGCAGGGCGAGCGTCGTGCCGGCGAGGATGCGCGCCAGGGCCGCCACCACCACGGTCGCGAAGATGGCGACCGTCGGCAGATCCGCCGTGAGCGCCCGCCCCGAATGGCCGAGGCTCGCCCGCGTCATGACGGCGAGCGTCATCAGCCCGACGCCGCCGGCGAGCCAGGCATGGATCGCCGCCACCGGCAGCACGGTCGACGGCAGGAGATGCGCCAGCAGCACGAGCAGGAAGCCGAGCGGCACGAACGCATAGGCGACGTGCAGGACGAGGAGCAGGGGCTCGGCCGTGCTCCGCTCGCCGGCCCAGCGGCCGAGGCGGACGAGGTGCAGGGCGCCGGCGAGGCCGGCGAGCCAGGCGGTCGCCGCCGCGTCAGGGGCGATGACCCAGGCGGCGAGGGCCAGGGCGGCAGTAGCGAGGGCAATGCCGTCGAACCGGCCGAACGACGCCGGCAGCCGCCCCGGGCCGCGTTTGGCCAGCCAGTTGCGCGTGAAGCTCGGCACGATGCGGCCGCCGATCAGCATGATCAGCATGAGGATGGCCGCGATGCCGATGCGCGTGCCGTAGACGGCCATGCCGTGGCGGGCGGCCTCGTAATGGAAGAGCGCATTGCCGGCCAAGAGCAGGCCGACGAGGCCGAGCACCGGCAGGTTCCTTCGGTTGCGGCCGGCCAGGAGTTCGCGGAGGATGACGGCGAAGACCGCCGCCAGGAAGGCGAGATCGACGAGGGCGCTCAAGAGCGGGCCGAGCGCTGCGCCGCAGAGCACGGCGACCCGCCCGGCCAGCCAGAGGAGCGCCAGGGCGAGGAGCGGCATGCCGGTGACCGGCAGCCGGCCGGTCCAGTTGGGCACGGCCGTGAGCAGGAACCCGGTGACCGTGGCCGGGACGAAGCCGTAGAGCAGGGAATGGACGTGCCAGTCGACCGGTGCCAGGGCGAGCGGCGGGGCGAAGCCGCCGGTCAGCATCAAGAGCCAGAGCAGCATGGCGATGGCGGACCAGAGCCCGGCGCCGAGGAAGAACGGGCGGAAGCCGAGGCCCAGCACGGCAGGGCCCTGCCAGGTGCGGATTCGCTCGGCGGTCGTGGCGCTCATGCTGGCTTCCGGGATGGCGGGCGGGGTTGCGAAACGCAGTCCACCCGCGTTAAACAGTATTTACAATACCAATTCAGGATGGAGCGGCGATGCGTCTCACCGCGTTCACCGATTTCGGCCTTCGGGTGCTGATGCGGCTCGCCGGCTCACCGGGCCGGGTGGTCACCACCGAGGCGCTGGCGACGGAGCTCGCCATCTCGCGCCACCATTTGACCAAGGTGGTGCGGGCGCTGGGCTCGGCCGGCTTCGTCAGCACCGCCCGCGGGGCAGGGGGCGGCCTGCGGCTCGCCCGCCCGGCAGGTGCGATCACCGTCGGCGACGTCGTCCGGCGGCTCGAGGCGCGGCACGCCCTGGTGGAGTGCTTTCGCGCCGATGGCGGCGCCTGCGTGCTGACGCCGGGCTGCCGGCTCAAAAAGCATCTCGCCCGCGCCCGGGAGGCCTTTCATGCCGAGCTCGAGAGAGTGACGATCGCCGAGTGTGCCGCGGCACCGCCGGAGGCTTCGCCCGCGGCTGCGGCAAGCTGACCGGGGCTCTCCGCTACAGATCGCCGAGGCCGGTCACCGTCACGTCGAGATCGCGGACCAGGCCGTCGACGAGGCCGTAGATCCAGCCGTGGATGGCGAGCTCCTGGCCCGCGGCCCAGGCGTCGCGGATGATGGTCGTGGCGGCCACGTCCTGGACCCGGTCCTGCACGTTGAGCTCGCAGAGCAGATTGATGCGGTCGGCCTCGCTCTGGATGGCGTCGATCCGCGCGGTGTTGCGCCGATAGGTGCCGCGCACCGGCTCCAGCCAGTGATCGACGATGCCGTTGCGCTCGTCGAGGAGGGCGGCGCGCACGCCGCCGCAGCCATAGTGGCCGCAGACGATGACGTGCCGCACCTTGAGCACGACGACCGCGAAGGAGAGGACGGAAAGGAAGTTGATGTCGGAGGGCGGCGCCAGGTTGGCGACGTTGCGGTGGACAAAGAGTTCGCCCGGGTCGAGCCCGACGATCTCGTTCGCCGGCACCCGGCTGTCGGCGCAACCGATCCAGAGGAAGTCCGGGCGCTGCTGGCGGGCGAGGCGCGGGAAGAAGTCGGGATCGCGCTCCCGGCGGGCGATCGACCAGGCGCGGTTGCGGCGGAAGAGGTCGTCGATCATGCGGTGGGCGGCCTCTGGTCATCGATGAGCAGGCCGCGGCGTGCGGCCATCCGCAACGACAGAGCACGCAGATCGCCCGTCGTCAAACGCAGCCGGGCGAGCGGCATGACCACGGCGTTCTCGAGCGCCAGATGCTCCCGCTCGCTCCGCGCGAACTCGGTGAGATCGAGGCGCGTTGCACGATCTGTCGGGCGGCCGGTGAGCGCCGCCTCGTCGAGCGCCCGGCCGAGCCGGGCCGCCAGCACGCTGCCGCTGCCGTGCTCGGCGGCGAGCCGGCCGAGCACGGCGTCGATCGCGTCGTCGGGAGTCGCCCGGCGGCGCAGCAGCGGGAACAGGTCCTGCTCCTCGTCGATCACATGGGTCGCCATGTCGCGGCTGATGAACGTGCCGACCCGCCGGGCGAGGTCGGGATCAGCGCCGGGGGTTACCGCCAGGGCCTCGGCGAGGCGGCAGAGCACGCGGTGGCGATGGTGGTCGGCCGTGAGATAGTCGAGCGGCTGGCGCAGGAGGCCGGGGGGCAGGGGGTCGAGACTCGGGCACTGCCGCTCGTCGCGCATGGCCGCTCTCAGGGCGGCGTCGCTTCGTCGAGCTCTGCCAGCGCCTGCTCGAGCATCAGGACGACGGCCGCCAGACCCGGCACCTCGCTCCGGTTCATCACGCCGACGAGCCGGAGCCATGCGTCGTCATCGGCGCGGGCGAGCCAGGTGCGGACGATGTAGGACGCGAGGTCGCCGGGATCGGTATCCAGCCGGCCCGCGGCCTCGTTAAGGCGGGCGATGAGCGCGAGCTGGCCCGCCTCGACGAGCGTGGCTTCGGCGACCCCCGGTTCTCGCAGGCTGCCGACCAGTTCCCCCAGCATGCCCGGTCTCCGCTGCCTACTGCACGAGCGGCGACGGGGCGCCATCGAGCTCGATGCCGCCGATCTCGGCCCGGCCGACCAGGATCGACACGTACTGGCGCACGGCATGCCGCCAGACCCGGGCATCCAGCCAGGCCCGGATCTTCTCCTCGACCATCTCGAACGGCAGCACCCGGCCGGCGATCCGCCGCTCGAGCCGGAGCACATGAACGCCGTACGGGGTCTCGACCGGCTCCGGATGGACCCGGCCGGGCTCCGCCCGCCGCAGCGCCTCGGCGAAGGCCGGCGTCACCGCGTCGCCGGTGACCTGGCCGAGATTGCCGCCCGCGGCGGCGGACGGGCAGGCCGAGACGTCGCGGGCCATGGCCGCGAACAGCTCCGGCTGCTCGGACAGGCGGGCGAGGGCGCCCAGCGCCCGGTCGCGGGCCTCCCCGAAGGCCGCCGCGTCCGCGGCATCGGCCGAGAACAGGATATGCGCCGCCTCGTAGAGGTCGGGGCTGGTGAAGCGCGCCTGGTTCTGCATGTAGAAGCGCCTGGCAGCCTCCCGGTCGGCCTCGGGCACCTGGACCTCCTGCCGCAGCAGAGTGGAGATCAGCGCCTCCTCGGGCGTCTCGCGCCGGCCCTCGTCGTCGACCTCCGGCACGCCCTCGATGGCGAGCCGCTCCGCCTCCTCGAGCAGCAGTTGGCGGATCACCAGGGCCCGTGCCGCCGCCTCGCCGGCCTCGCGGGCGGAGCCGGCCGGATGGTGCTGGACCTCGCGGGCGATGGCGGCCTGGTC
>CAZGUW010000047.1:0-23704 GCA_964528705.1 uncultured Geminicoccaceae bacterium | reverse complement strand
CCATGGCCTTCTGCGTCGCTGCATTGGCGGCGATGGTCACCGCCAGCGCCGACTTGCCCATGCTCGGCCGGCCGGCGAGGATGAGGAGATCCGATGGCTGGAGCCCGCCCAGGATGCGATCGAGGCTTTCCAGCTGCGACGGCACGCCGGTCACCTCGCCGACCTTCGAGTAGGCCGATTCGACCAGGCGGATCGTGCTGCTCAGCACCGAGGGGAAGGCCCGAAAGCCGCTCCTGACCTCGCCTTCCTGCGCCAGGCCGAAGAGCTCGTGCTCGGCCATCTCGATCTGCTCGGAGGCGGACTCGACCGTCTGCGGGTCGTAGGCCCGAAGGACCATCTCCTCGCCGACCCCGATCAGCCCGCGCCGCACCGCCAGGTCGTGGATGATCTGGCCGAAGCTCACCGCGTTGATGATCGTTTCCGCCGCCCGGGCGATGCGCCCGAGATACTGCGCCCCGTCCAGCTCCTTGAGCGCCGGGTCCTCGTCGAAGAGATGGAAGAGCGAGCGCGCGTCCGCCAGCTGCCCCCGCCCGATGCGCTCGGCGCAGGCGGCGAAGATCCGCTGGTGGACCGGCTCGAAGAAGTGCTCGGCCTTCAGGAACTCGCCGACCCGGTGAAAGGCCTCGTTGTTGACGAGCACGGCACCCAGGAGCGCCTGCTCCGCCTCCAGGTTGTGCGGCTGCGTGCGCATCGCCGGAAGGGCGCCGCCGCCACCATCCGGATCCCTGTCGTCACTCTGCATGGCTGCGGTCTAGCACAAAAGCCACGGGCTCAGCCGTCCATCTTCAGCGCGGCGAGGAAGGCCTCCTGGGGGATCTCCACGTTGCCGATCTGGCGCATCCGCTTCTTGCCGGCCTTCTGCTTTTCCAGAAGCTTGCGCTTGCGGGTGATGTCGCCGCCATAGCACTTCGCCGTAACATCCTTGCGGAAAGCTGAGATCGTCTCGCGCGCGATGACCTTGCCGCCGATCGCCGCCTGGATGGCGATCTTGAACATCTGCCGCGGGATCAGCTCCTTCAGCTTCTCGCAGAGGGCCCTGCCCCGCTTCTCGGCCATCGAGCGGTGGACGATGAGGGCGAGGCTGTCGACCGGATCGGCGTTGACCAGCACGGACAGCTTCACGAGATCGCTCTCGCTCATGCCGTCCAGCTGGTAGTCGAAGCTGGCATAGCCGCGGCTCACCGATTTCAGCCGGTCGTAGAAGTCGTAGACCACCTCGTTGAGCGGCAGGCGGTAGACCAGCATGGCGCGCGTGCCGACATAGGTGAGATCGAGCTGCACACCGCGCTTCTCGGTGCAGAGCTCGAGCACCTTGCCGAGATAGGTGTCGGGCACGAGGATCGTCGCCTTGATCCAGGGCTCCTCGACCAGCTTGATCTTCGTCGGGTCCGGGTAGTCCGAGGGGTTGTGCAGCTCGAGCACCTCGCCCGTGGTCATATGCAGCCGGTAGACGACCGAGGGGGCGGTGATGACGAGGTCGAGGTCGAACTCGCGGTCCAGCCGCTCCTGGATGATTTCGAGATGCAGAAGGCCGAGGAAGCCGCAGCGAAAGCCGAGGCCGAGCGCCCCGCTGCTCTCCGGCTCGTACTCGAAGCTCGCATCGTTGAGCCTGAGCTTGCCGAGGCTGTCCCTGAGGTCTTCGTAATCCGCGGCATCGACCGGGAACATGCCGCAGAACACCACCGGCTGCGACGGGCGGAACCCGGGCAGGGCCTCGGCCGCAGGCCGCTTCTCCTCGGTGATCGTGTCGCCCACCCGGGCGTCGGCGATATCCTTGATGGCGGCGGTGATGAAGCCGACCTCGCCCGGGCCGAGCTCGTCGACGAGGAGCGGCTTCGGCGTGAACACGCCGACCCGATCCACCTGATGCGCCGCGCGCGTGCCCATCATGAGGATCCGGCTGCCCTTGCGGATCACGCCCTCGCGCACCCGGATGAGGGTGACGACGCCGAGATAGGCATCGTACCAGCTGTCGATGATGAGGGCGCGGAGCGCCCCCGAGACCTCGCCCTGCGGCGGCGGCAGGCGCTCGACGATGGCCTCCAGCACCGACTCGACGCCGAGCCCGGTCTTGGCCGAGATCATCAGCGCGTTGTCGGCCTCGATGCCGATCACGTCCTCGATCTGTTCCTTGACCCGTTCCGGCTCGGCGGCCGGCAGGTCGATCTTGTTGAGCACCGGCACGATCTCGTGATCGGCCTCGATCGCCTGGTAGGCATTGGCGAGCGTCTGCGCCTCCACCCCCTGGGTCGCATCGACCAAAAGGAGCGAGCCCTCGCAGGCGCGCAGGGAGCGGCTGACCTCGTAGGCGAAATCGACATGGCCCGGCGTGTCGATGAGGTTGAAGACGTAGTCGCGCCCGTTCTGCGCCGTGTAGCGCAGCCGCACGGTCTGCGCCTTGATGGTGATGCCGCGCTCGCGCTCGATATCCATCGAATCGAGCACCTGCGCCTGCATCTCGCGATCGGCGAGGCCGCCGCACTTGTGGATGAGCCGGTCGGCCAGCGTCGACTTGCCGTGGTCGATATGCGCGATAATCGCGAAATTGCGGATATGCGAGAGGTCGGTCATGGAACAGGCTTGTCCTCGAGCCAGGCAGTCTGAAGATCGCGACGTCCGTCTATGATGCGCAGGATCTGCACGCGCTCATCGAGCTCACGATAGAAGACGAGATAGGGCCGGCGAACGAAGCACCGCACGCCCTTGCCGAAGGCGGGGCGGAGCGTACCCAGCGCCGGCAGCTCGGTGATCCGCTCCACCACGTCGAAGAGGCCGCGCAGCACGTCCCTCGCTCGATCGACGCTCGAATCGGCAGCGATCCACCCACGGATGCGGCGCAGGTCGCGGGCTGCGGCAGGGGCGAGCAGCGCTCGCTGGGGTCGCTTCATCCGCGCGGGTCATCGAACCTCGAGGGTTCGTCGGCGAAGAGCTCCTCGACCAGTTCCTCGTTGAACTCCACGAGCTCGCCGCGATCCGCCTCGGCGACAGCTTCCGCCACCGCTCGCTTCAGCCAGTCCAGCTTCGCCTCTTCGGCCGCCTCGTGCCACTCCATCGAGTAGAGCACGGCCACCGGCTTGCCGTTCTTCTCGATGGTCACGGGCGCCTTCTGCGCCTCCATGAGGAGCTCGCCGAAGTGGTTCTTGGCCTCCTTGGCCGACATGGTGCGCACCGCCATCTCCAAAAAGCCCATGTTGGCCAAAGTAGCTATTCTGGACCCTGGCGGCAATCACGCCCGCAGCTCGGCGCCGAGCTGTTTTTCGGCCGATGCCACGATCTTCTTCGCCACCGGCTCGATATCGGCCTCGGTCAGGGTCTTCTCCGGCGACTGCAGGCGAACCGCAATGGCCAGCGACTTCTTGCCCTCCGGCATGCCCTTCCCGGCATAGACGTCGAACAGCGACACGTCGCGGATCAGCTTCTTGTCGGCCTGGCGGACGGCCCGCAGCAGCTGGTCGGCGCTCACCCCGTCATCGACGAGGAAGGCGAAGTCGCGGTCGACCGGCGGATAGGGCCAGGCATCGAGCGGCGGTCGGGTACGGCCGGGGCGGACCTTGACCTTGGGCAGCGTGTCGAGGTCGAGCTCGAAGGCAACGGCGCGCCCATCGAGGTCGAAGGCCTCGAGCACCCGCGGATGCAGCTCGCCGAAACGGGCGAGCCGGTTCGGCCCGAGCCCGAGCGTGCCCGAGCGGCCGGGATGATACCAGGCGGGCCCCTCGGCCGCGACCTGCAGCGCCTCGGTCTTGACCCCGGCGGCGGCAAGGGCCGCCAGTGCATCGGCCTTGGCATCGAAGACGTCGACCGGCCGCCGCGTGCCAGTCCAGTCGCGCGGGCCGGTCGCGCCCCAGCGCAGGCCGACGAGTGCCGTCACCTGCTCGCCGGGCTGGCCGCCCGTGAACCGGGCACCCAGCTCGAAGAGGGCGCCGTCCTCGCGCTTGCGGTCCTGGTTGCGGGCCGCCGCGAGCAGAAGGTTCGGCAGGAGCGAGGGGCGCATCACCGAAAGCTCGCTCGAGATCGGGTTGGCGAGTCGCACCGGCTCGCCCTCGAGGAAATGCCGCGCCTCGCTCTCGCCCGTGAACGACCAGGTCACGGCCTCGGTATAGCCAAGTGTGGCCACCGTGCGCCGCAGGTGGCCGCGCCGCCGCTGGTCGGGCGTGAGCACGCCGGCGCTCACCGCCTCGTTGCGGGTGACGGGCACGGGCGGGATCTTGTCGTAGCCGTGCAGCCGACAGAGCTCCTCGACGATACAGGCGGAGCTGGTGACGTCCTGCCGCCAGCTCGGTGGCTGGACGGTGTAGAGCTCGGGCCCGCCATCGAACGTGAAGCCGAGGGCGCGCAAATGCCCCTCGATCTCGCCCCGCTCGAGCTGGATGCCGCCGAGCCGGGCGAGCTCGCGCACCGCAAAGGCGATGGGTGCGGGGCCTGCCGGCACGCTGCCGGCGATCACCGGCTCCGCCGCCTCGCCGCCGCAGAGCTCGAGGATGAGCCGCGTGGCATGCTCCATACCGGCCACCGCCATTTCCGGGTCGAGGCCGCGCTCGAAGCGGGTGCGGGCATCGCTGACGATATCCAGCTTGCGGCCGGTGAGAGCCGTGCGGATCGGGTCGAACAGCGCCACCTCCAGCAGCACGTCGGTGGTGGCCTCGGTCACCCCCGAGACCTCACCGCCCATGATGCCGCCGAGGGACTGCGGGCCGGCCGCGTCGGCGATCACCGTGATGGCCGGGTCGAGCGCATACTCGCGGCCATCGAGCGCCTGCAATGTCTCCCCCTCCCTGGCGAAGCGCAGGGTGACGTCGCCCTCGAGCTTCGCGGCGTCGAACACGTGCAGCGGCCGGTTCAGGTCGAACGTGACGTAGTTGGTGATGTCGACCAGCGCGGAGATCGGCCGAAGCCCGATGGCCTGCAGGCGTTGCTGCATCCAGGCCGGGCTCGGCCCGTTGCGCACGCCCCGAATCAGCCGGCCGATGAAGAGCGGGCAGGCATGCGCGTCGGCTTTCGGGAAGTCGAGGCGGATGGCCGGCCCCCTCCCCTTGCCCGGCACAGGCGTGAAATCACGGCTCCTGAGCTCGCCGAGCCCGGCGGCGGCGAGCTCGCGGGCGATGCCGTTGATGCCGAAGCAGTCGGCCCGGTCAGGCGTCAGCGACACCTCGAAGACCGGCCCCTCGATGCCGAGCGCCTCGGTCGCCGGCGTGCCGACCGCCGGGGTGCCGTCGAGGTCGATGATGCCGTCATGGTCCTCGCCGATGCCGAGCTCGCGGGCCGAGCAGAGCATGCCCTGACTCTCCACACCGCGAATGGCGCTGCGCCCGAGCACCTTGCCGGTGGCCGGGATCACCGCGCCTTCGGGCGCGAAGATGCCATAGAGCCCGGTCCGCGCGTTCGGCGCGCCGCAGACGACCTGCATGACGCCGTGCTTCGACTCGACGGTGCAGAGCCTTAGCCGGTCGGCGTTCGGATGCTGCACGGCCTCGCGCACATAGGCGACGGAGAAGCCCGCAAGCTCGCTCGTCCGGTCGTGCACGGCCTCGACCTCGAGCCCGAGCGAGGTCAGCGTCTCGGCGATGTGCGCGGCCGAGGCGTCCGTCTCGAGATGCTCCTTGAGCCAGGGCAGGGTGAACTTCATCGAGACAGCCCGGAGAAGGTGGTCGGCAGGTCGAGCGGCACGAAGCCGTAGTGATGCAGCCAGGCGAGGTCGGCATCGAAGAACGGCCGGAGGTCGGGCATGCCGTATTTCAGCATGGCGATGCGGTCGATCCCCATGCCGAAGGCGAAGCCCTGCCACTCCGCCGGATCGAGCCCGACGGCGCGCAGCACGTTGGGATGGACCATGCCGCAGCCCAGGATCTCGAGCCAGTCCGTGCCCTCGCCCACGACGATCTCCTCCTTCGTCCGGCGGCAGCCGATATCCATCTCGGCCGAAGGCTCGGTGAACGGGAAGAAGCTGGGGCGGAAGCGGGCGGTGATGTCGTCGCGCTCGAAATAGGCGCGAACGAAGTCGATCAGGCAGCCCTTGAGGTGGCCCATGTGGGTCCGGCGGTCGATGACCAGGCCCTCGACCTGATGGAACATCGGCGTGTGGGTCGCATCGCTGTCGCAGCGATAGGTGCGGCCCGGGGCGATGATCCGGAACGGCGGCTTGTTGGCCATCATGTGGCGCACCTGGATGGTGCTGGTGTGGGTGCGCAGCAGCAGCGGCTCACCGTCCTGGCGCGCTTCCAGGAAGAACGTGTCGTGCATCTCGCGCGCCGGATGCGACGGCGGGAAGTTGAGCGCCGTGAAATTGTGGAAATCGTTCTCGATGTCCGGCCCCTCGGCGACCATGAAGCCCATGTCGGCGAAGATCGCGGTGAGCTCATCGGTCACCTGGCTCACCGGGTGGATTCGCCCCCCGTCATGCGGCCGGGCCGGCAGGGTGACGTCGATCCGCTCGGCCAGCAGCCGCGCCTCGAGCGCCGCCTCGGCGAGCGAGGTACGCCGGTCGAGGAGCGCCGCCTCGAGGCTCCGCTTCAGCTCGTTGAACGCCTGCCCGGCAACCGGCCGTTCGGCCGGCGGCAGGCTGCTCACGCCCTTGACGAGGTCGGTCACGCGACCCTTCTTGCCAAGCAGCGCCACGCGCAGCTCGTCGAGCCTGGCGAGGTCGGGAGCGCGGCCGATCTCGGCCTTCATCTCGCCCTCGACCTTGTCGATCGTCGCCAGCACCGATGTCGTCTCCGAGGTCATGGCCGTGGACCCGTTGGAATAACCCTAGTGAAACGAAAAAGGGGCCGTTGCCGACCCCTCTTCATCGAATCGTCAGGGACCGGCTGGCGGTCCCGTCGATCTCAGGCGTGAAGGGAGGCCCCGGCCTGCTTCACGAAGCCTGCAAACGTCGCCGCATCATGCACCGCGATGTCGGCGAGCACCTTGCGGTCGAGCTCGACGCCGGCGACCTTCAGGCCATGCATCAGCTGGCCATAGGTCATGCCCTGCTCGCGCGCCGCGGCATTGATGCGCTGGATCCAGAGTGCCCGGAACTCCCGCTTGCGGACCCGCCGGTCGCGATAGGCGTACTGGCCGGCCTTCTCGACCGCCTGGCGCGCCGTCTTGATGCAGTTCTTGCGGCGGCCGCGATAGCCCTTCGCCGCCTCCAGCACGTTCTTGTGCCGGGCGTGGGAGGTAACACCGCGCTTTACCCGAGCCATCGTCTCGATCCTTGGTCAGAAAATCCCAGTGCCGACGTCGTGCGTCAGCTCCCGTGCGGCAGCATCATCCGGACGAGCGGCGCATCCGCCGCCGTGACGTAGCCGGTCTTGCGATGCCGCATCTTCGCCTGCTTCGGCTGGCTGGTGAAGTTGTGACGATGGCTGGCATGACCACGCTTGATCTTGCCACTGCCGGTGAACGAGAACCGCTTGGCAGCGGCCCGCTTGGTCTTCAACTTGGTCATGCCAGAAAACTCCGAACGACAGCGCTGCCCCACCCTTGCGGGTAGCCGGTGCGGTCGGCGACGAATGCGACGGGTCCTATAGCCGAGGCCGGCGGGGGACGCAACCTCCGCCGTGCGGCACCCGTCAGGTACGCTTCACCGCGCCATGCCGCACTGCGCCACTGCGCCGCAGCACGAGCGCCGCCCAGGGCGGCCGGTCGACCTGGGCCGTGCGCCGCAGGCCATGCAGGCGATGCGCGGCGAGCACCGCCGGGGCCTGGCGGTCCAGCAGCCCCGACAGGATGGCGACCCCGCCGGGGGCGAGGTGCCGCCGCAGATCGCCCGCCATGGCGACGAGCGGATCGGCCAGGATGTTGGCGAAGATGAGGTCGAACGGCCCGGACCGGCGAATCCGCGCGTCGGCATAGCCCTCGCTCACGAGACAGTCGACCCGGCCGGCCACGCTGTTCTTCCTGGCATTGTCGCGCGCCACGGCGACGGCGAGCGGGTCGTTGTCGACCGCGAGGACCCGGGCGTGGCGATTCACCCGAGCCGCGGCGATGCCGAGAATGGCCGAGCCGCAGCCCATGTCGAGCACGCGGACGAAGGGGCGCCGGCGGATCTCGCGATCGAACGCCAGGAGACAGGCCGTGGTGGTCGCATGCTCGCCCGAGCCGAAGGCGAGCCCCGCCTCGATCAGGAGCGGCACGGCCCGGGCCTTCGCCGGTGGCGCATCGTCGGCCCCGTGCACGAAGAAGCGGCCGATCGTCATGGGCGGCCGGGTCATGCGCACCGCCTCGAGCCAGTCTTGGTGGGCGAGCCAGGCGAGGGCGACATCCGGCTCACCCGGCACGTCGTGCGCTGCCAGAAGCGCGCCGATCTCCGAGCCGAGCACGGCCGCATCCGGCTCCTCGGCGAACAGGAGGTCGACCCGCCAGCGCGTCGGCTCGTCCGCCTCGTCGACGGCGGCGGTGAAGATCGAGGCCGAGAGCGCCATCTCCTCGAGCGCCTCGAGCAGCAGCGGCGGCGGCTCGCTGTCGAGCTCGAAACTCGCCTGCCAGAGACCTTCGGGATCGCTCATGCCGGCTGCCGCATCAGGCCGCCTCGACGAAGCTCGAGATCACTTTCTTCACGCCCGACTTCTCGAAGGCGATCTCCAGCTTGTTGCCGTCGACGGCGGCGACGCGCCCATAGCCGAACTTCTGGTGGAAGATGCGGTCGCCGATGCTGAAATTGGCGCTCGCCCGGGGCGGCGTCGTCAGGATCTCCGCACGGCCCTCGATGACCTTGCCGAGCTCGGCGCGACGGCTGCGAAA
The DNA here is from genome assembly GCA_964528705.1 of uncultured Geminicoccaceae bacterium. Lineage (GTDB taxonomy): Bacteria > Pseudomonadota > Alphaproteobacteria > Geminicoccales > Geminicoccaceae > SLRI01. Next base: position 14,983 of record CAZGUW010000047.1, on the reverse strand, counting down.
CCGCGCCACCTGCGGCACCAGGAGGTCGTCCATGAAGCTCTCGGCATCGGGCCGCATGGCCGGGTTGCGATGCAGATGCTCGACGTGCTCGACCGGCAGCTCCTCGATGAACCGCGAGGGCACGCTCGACGACCACTGGTTGTAGATCCGCCGGTTGGCGGCGAAGCTGACGGTGCAGCGGTGCCGCGCCCGGGTCAGCCCGACATAGGCGAGCCGCCGCTCCTCCTCGAGCGCATTGCTGCTGCTCTCTTGAAGGGCCCGACTATTGGGAAACAGTCCCTCTTCCCAGCCGGTAAGGAAAACGCAATTGAACTCAAGCCCCTTAGCCCCGTGCAAGGTCATCACCGAGACCTGCTCCTCACCCGTCTCGCCCAAGACCTCTGTGACTAAGCTGACATGTTCGAGAAATGCCGCCAACGTGGGATGTTCATCCATCCCACGTACATATTCCTTGAGGTCGTCGAGTCTGCCGGGAGCCTGTGGAGATTGATCGTCCTGCCACATCTGCGTGTAGCCACTTTCATCGAGGACCATCTCCGCCAGTTCCCTTGGCGACAGTTCCTCCGCCTTGTTCCGCCAACGGTCGATGTCGGCCAAAAACTGACGCAAGGCATTCCGGGCTCGCGGCGCAAGTTCGTCTGTCTCAACGGCCTGTCGCGCGGCAATAGTCAGGGACACATCCGTAGCGCGGCCGAGGTCGTGCAGTCGGCGAAGTGTTGTCTCGCCAATGCTACGTCGCGGCAAATTGACGATCCGCTCAAAGGCAAGATCATCAAACGGCTGATTAACAATACGCAGGTATGCGGTGGCATCCCGATTGTGTGCTCTTTCGTAAAATCGAAGTCCGCCAACAATCCTATATGGCAGATGGATCGACCGGAAACGCTCCTCGATAGCCCGCGTCTGGAAGCCGGCCCGCACCAGCACCGCAATCTGGGCCAGGCTCTCGCCGCCCCGCTGCAGCGCCTCGATCTCGTCGCCGATGTAGCGGGCCTCCTCGGCCTCGTCCCACAGGCCCGCGATACGCACCGGCGTACCCGCCTCGCCCTCGGTCCAGAGCGTCTTGCCGAGCCGCGCCTGGTTCCTCGCGATGAGGCCGGAGGCCGTGCCGAGGATGCTGCCGGTCGAGCGGTAGTTGCGCTCGAGCCGGACGACGCCGGCCCCCGGGAAGTCCTGCTCGAAGCGCAGGATGTTGCCGACCTCCGCACCCCGCCAGGAATAGATCGACTGGTCGTCGTCGCCGACGCAGGTGATGTTCTTGTGGCGCTGCGCCAGCAGCCTGAGCCAGAGATACTGGGCGACGTTGGTGTCCTGGTACTCGTCGACGAGGATCGCCCGAAACCGCGTCTGGTAGCGCTCGAGCAAATCGGCATGGCGGCGCAGCACCATCAGCGGATGCAGCAGGAGATCGCCGAAATCGCAGGCGTTCAGCGTCGAGAGCCGCTGCTGGTAGGCCCGGTAGAGCGCCAGCGACTGGCCGGACGCGAAGTCGCCGACCTCGCTCGCCGGCACGTCCTCGGGCGCATAGCCCCGGTCCTTCCAGCGCTGGATGATGGCGAGCAGGATGCGCGGCGCCCAGCGCTTCTCGTCGAGCCCGGCCGCCTGCACCACCTGCTTGATCAGCCGGAGCTGGTCGTCCGTGTCGAGGATGGTGAAGCTCGACTGCAGCCCCGCGAGCTCGGCATGCGCCCGAAGAAAGCGCACGCCGATCGCGTGGAACGTGCCGAGCCAGAGCCCGGCAACGCTCCGGCCGATCAGCCGCTCGACCCGCTCCGAAAGCTCGCGGGCGGCCTTGTTGGTGAAGGTCACCGCCAGCACCTCATGCGGCCGGGCCCGGCCGGTGACGAGGAGATGCGCCAGCCGCGTCGTGAGCACCCGGGTCTTGCCGGTCCCCGCCCCCGCCAGAACGAGAAGCGGGCCGTCCGGTGCCGTGACGGCCGCCCGCTGCTCGGGATTCAGGCCCGCGAGATAGGGCGGCTCGGCCGCTTCGGGGATGACGGGAGATGCGTTGGACATGGACCGGTGAGGCGAATGGCAGAGGCCCCGCAAGCTAGCCCAGCCGCCGCGCCAAGGCCAGACGCGAGGGCCCGTCAGCGCAGGCCGTGCTCGATCGCCCGCGCCTCGAGCAGCGCCTGGTTGTAGGCGCGCAGGAGGTCCGAGAAGCGCACCTCGCCCAGGATTCGCTGGCTGTCGCCATCCTCGACCACCGGCACATGCTCCTCCTCGTGCACACGGCAGCGGCCATAGGCGGTGGCGAGGTCGTCCGCGGCCCGCAGCACCACGGGGCTCGACCGGGCCAGCTTCGCCGCGGTGATGCCCTCCGGCGGATCACCGGCGAAGGCCGCGTCCGCGAGGTCGTCGATGCTGATCGTGCCCTTCAGCCGCCCCGCCTCGTCAACCACGAAGATCGGCGCGTGGCTCAGGCGAAAGCGCCGCTTGAGCTCGTCGAGGTCAGTCGTGGTCGGCACCGTGATGACGTCCTGCCTGAGCACATCCGCCACGCGGCGCTGCCGGAGGATGCCCTGCTCGCGCGAATCGTCGATTGTCAGGCCCCGCTCGGCCAGCTGCCAGTGGAAATAGCTCTTCCCCCAAAGCGCGTTGGTGACGAGCGACGCCACCGCCACCGTGCCCATGAGCGCGAAGGTGACGCCGTAATTGGTCGTCATCTCGAAGATGATGATGACCGTCGAGATGGGTGCGCCAAGCGTGCTCGCCGCCACCGCCCCCATGCCGAGCAGCACGTAGACCGCGAGCGACGAGGCAAGATCCGGAAAGACCGACGTGGCGATGCCGCCAAAGACGCCGCCGACGAGCGCCCCCACCGTCAGGCTCGGCGAGAAGATCCCGCCGCCGAAGCGGCTGCCGAGGCAGAGGGCGGTCGCCGCGGCCTTGGCGACGACGAGGAGCGCCAGCATCGCCCCGTCATTGGCCATGGCACCCAGGGCCGTCGCCGTCGCCTGGTAGCCGACGCCGAGCACTTCGGGGAAAGCCAGGGCGATCAGCCCGACCGCGGCACCGCCGAGCGCCGGCTGCAGCCAAGTCGGCAGCCGCGCCAGCTCGTGCGCCCGCTGGACGAGCGCGATCCCGCCCATGAGCAGGATGGCGGCACCGGCGGCGACCACGCCGAGCAGGAGGAAAGCCGGCACCTCCCAGAACGACGCGACGACATGCTGGTCGACGGCAAAGGCCGGGAGATCGCCGATATGCACGCGGGTGACGATGGTGCCGACCAGCGACGCGATGACCACCGGCGCGAAGGCGCCGAGGCCGTAATGGCCGATCACCACCTCGAGCGCGAAGAAGACGCCGGCGATGGGCGCGTTGAAGGCCGCCGCGATCGCCGCCGCCACGCCGCAGCCGAGAATGGTCCGCGAATAGTTCGGCCCGAAGCGCAGCCAGCGGGCGAGCTGTGCGGCGAGCGTGCCGCCCAGGTGCACGATCGGCCCCTCCCGGCCGACCGAGCCGCCGACACCAATTGAGAACGCGCTGAGCCCGGCGGCGGCGAGACCGACGGGCAGCTTCATCCGCCCGTTGCGCAGGGCCGCCGCCTCGATCACCTCGCCCACGCCCTGCGGCAGCGGTCCCGGCAGAAGGTAGCGGCAGGCGAGCCCGATCGCGAGGCCGCCGAGGCAGGGGATGAGGATCACCTGCCAGGCCGGCAGCGTGCGCGCCGCCTCCACCATCGATTCCTCGCCGGCGCCGAACAGCAGGAGCGCCGTGAGATCGGCCAGCGCCCTGAACAGGATGGCGCCATAGGCCGCAGCCGCCCCGACCGCAGCCGCCAGCACGGTCAGCTTGAGCTGGTCGTTGCCCGACAGGCGCCGCAGCCGCACCCTGGCGTGGTCGAATCTGCTCGCGATGGCCATGGACGAGAAGACAGCCGCTCGTTTGCCGCAACGGGTGCCGCGACAGGGTGCCGCGGTCGGCGGAACTTAGCGGTCTCTGCTCGCACGGCAAGCCGTTCGCCCCCTTGCGGGCGACGGGTGCCGTTCAGCCGGTGACGGTGAAGCCCTCGCTCCGGCCATGCAGGGTGATCGCACCACGGCTCAGCTGCGTCGCCCAATGGGCCGTCCGCTCGAACCCGCCGAACGGGTAGAAGTGGAGGTCGCGCACCAGCTCCGCCCAGCCCTGGCGCTGCGTCGCGAGGTCGGTGATCAGGCCATCCGGGGTCGACTGGCCGACCAGTTGGATGAGCCGCCCGCCGGCCTTGGCGAGCATGTTCACGGACGCGTTGACGCCGCACATCTTCGCGTACTTGAGCAGGCTCGTGAGCGACGCGGGGCCGGCCACGCCGACCCGGATCGGCAGCCGGTTGCCCGCCGCACCGATCGCCTCCGCCCAGGCCAGGATCGCCGCCCCGTCGAAGCCGAACTGGGTGACGATGGCAGCCGGCACGCCCGTCCGCCGCGCCCACTCGTTCTTCGCCGCGAGGGCTGCCGCCAGCTCGCCCGGCCCGACATCGCCATGGCCTTCCGGATGCCCGGCGACGAAGACCTGCTCGAAGCCCAGCCCCTCGATCACGCCGCTGTCGAGCAGCTCGAGCGAGCTCGTGAGCCGGCCGGCCGGCTGGCTCGCCCCGCCCGCCAGCAACAGCGCCTGACGCACGCCGGCGTCATGCAGCTCCCGGGAAAATCGCTCGAACGCACCAGCCGACGCCAGGTTGCGCGCGGCGATGTGCGGCACCGGCACCATGCCCTCGGCCAGGAGCCGCTCGGCGAGCGCCAGGATCGACGCCGGCTGCTCGCCCTGGATGAAGGCGATGAAGACCCGGCTGCCACGCGGCAGGATGGCGCCGAAGTCCGCCACCTTTTCCGCCTGCCTGGGTGTCGTTTCGAGCGAGAAGCCCTGGGCCAGGTTGACGATGGCAAGCCGCGCATCGCCCGCCCCGACATCGACCACCGCCTTGCCATGACCGAGATACGCCATCGCCCACCGCTCCCAGCACCCGAGGGCCACACCTGCCCGATGGCCGACGATGTAGGGGTAGAAGGTGCCGGGCGATCGTGCCGTCGCGACACCGGCTTGCCCCGCCGCGACGATGCGCCCGGTGTGGTGCCTCAGCCCTGGCGTTCGCTGCCGGCGAAATCCCAGTAGAGCTCGCGCGCCCGCCGATAGACCGGGCCGGCCGCGAAGCGCTTGTCCTCGACCCGGGTGATCGGCAGGACCTTGCCGTAATTGCCCGTGGTGAAGACCTCGTCCGCCCCCAGGATGTCGGCGGCGGTGAGCGTCGCCTCCTCGACCGCGATGCCGTCCGCGCGCAGGAGCGCCATCACCCGCTGCCGGGTAATGCCGTTGAGGAAGGTGCCGTTGCAGACCGGCGTTATCGCCACGCCGTCCTTCGCGATCCAGAGATTGGCTGTGGCCAGCTCCGCGACATTGCCGTTCGGATCCGAGGTGATGGCGTTCTGGAAGCCCCGCGCGTTCGCCTCGGCCAGCGCCCGCTGCATGTTCGGATAGAGGCAGGCCGACTTCGTGTCCGTCGGTGCCGCGTTCCGCGCCGGCCGGCAATAGGGCGAGAAGCAGACGGCGAACTCGCCAGGCTTCGGCATCGCCAGCTCGTTGATGCCGAGGCAGAATCGCGTCGAGCCCGACTCCGGCAGGACGAAGCCGCGCGTCGCATAGAACATCGGCCGGATATAGAGCTCGGCATCCGGCGCGAACTGCGAAACACCCTCGAGGCAGAGTTCGGTGATCCGCTCCGCCGTGAGTTGCGGCTCCAGCAAGAGCCCCCGCGCCGACTCGATCACCCTGGCACAATGCCGATCGAGATCCGGCGTGCGCCCGCCGAACGCCCGGGCCCCGTCGAAGACGACGCTCGCCATGAAGAACGCATGATCCTGCGGCCCGATCAGCGGCGTCGCCGCATCGCGCCACTCGCCGTCCCAATAGCTGATCGCCGCCATCGCTCCATCCTCCGTCCTGATATGGCGAGTTCAGGCGTGCCGCAGCCCCGATCCGCCAGCCGCGTCTCCCTAGCATCAACCAGCCGCCCGATGCACCATCCTGCCCCGGCCTCGAGCACCGGCTCCGGCAACCTACCGAAAATGAAGGAAGTGAGGGCGACCGGCCTGTGTCGAAACACGCGGATCACGGCCGCCGGCGGAGGGCGAAACATTCGCCGTCACCTACCGCGCCAGCAGGACCGCTTGTAACCCGACGAAGCCTGGTCGGAGCTGCCGGACTCGGCCGCCTTGAACGCAACCTCGGCGGTAGGGTCGGCCTCGCGATCCTGATCACCGTTCGAGACCACCACCATCAAGGCATGGTCGCCGGGGTCCGGTTCGCCGAAGCCTCCGGCGGTTCGGGCCTGTCGCTGCCCCATGCCGCCGCCGCCACTGTCGGCAGGCGGCGAACGAGGCAGCGACGCCCTTTACCCGCTCAGTTGCTTCGGTTGCGCAGCCCCTCAAGGAGGTTCAACCAGTAGCTGACACCCGAGTTGAAGCTCGCCTGTTCAACCGTGCCGCCCGACGTCTCTTCGCCGGACGAGCCGCTGCTCGACGGACTGCTGGTCGACGAATTGCTGGCCGAAGATCTCGAAACGGTGAAGGCCAAGGTGCTGTAAGGGTCGATGATCGTCGAATCGCGCTGCGAGCGGACCATCCACTCGTACTGGTCCGGCGAGAGGCTGCCAATGCTCAGGCTGCACATCGAGGCAGTGCATTTGCTCGGGTAGACCGTGCCGCCGTAGATGTCCTTGCGGTCGCTCCATTTGGCCCGCTTGGTCAACACCCGGACATAGTAGCGGTTGGCGTCCGGATTGGGCCGCCACTTCAGCACCGTGGTGCCGGTGCCGACCGTGCCGCTCGGCGACACCGCGCCGAACGAGCTGCCGCCGCTCGACGGGTTGCTCGGCTCGGGGCTGTCGGTGCTGCTGCCTGTGCCGCCGCTCGGTGTCGAGGGGGGCGACGCTACCGCCGTTTTGGATGAGGTATAGAGCTTGTAATCGGCATACCACATCTTCTGCGCTTTGGGCGAAAACTGCTTGGGATCTTCGGTGTTGCCACCCCACATGTCGTTGAACATCAGACCACGGATGGCCCACTTGCTGCTGTTGCGGAACCGCAGGTTGGTCATCGTCTGTCTGTTCTTGCCGTCGAGCCAGACCTGGGCATAGCCGTCGGTCTTGCCCGGCGTGTTCAGGACGACCTCCATCTCGATCTTGTGCCAGCGGCCGGTGCCCCAGGCGCTGGTGTTGAACCGCGCGACCGATTTCCCCTGCTGGCCGTGCTTGCCGGAGGAACGGTTGAGATGGTACGAATACAGGCGAAACCCGTAGTCGTTGTTGACATTGCGCACCGAGAATCCCGTCTGCTGGTCGGGATAGGCGCCGCCGCTGACCGCGGATGCATCGTCGCCGCCCCAGAGACCCCAGCCCATCTTGGTGCCGGCACCGCTCAGCGGCCACTGGAACCCGTCCTCGAGATAGACCATCAAGGACAGGCACGCGGCATCGACCCCGGGGTTGCCCAGAGGCGACAGGAAGAATGTCGAGTTCTTGTTCTCGCCTTTTGGAATGTCCATCTGCAAGGCCACCCGGCCGCCTGGCCCACGCGCTATCGACGTCCGTCGGATCGCGTTGATACGGGTCGTCTTGAATTCGGAGCGCTTCAGGACGCTCTCAAGATTTTTTCCGACGTCGCTGCTTCTCAGCGGCATTTCCCAGGCCAGATTGTATCTGCTCGAGCATGCCGTGCTGCTCGGACCAGCTTGAGCTGTGGATGAAAACCCGATGAAGCTGGCAAACGCCAGAAGCAAAGGTGGTAAAACCAGGGCGGCAGCGGTTCTTTTCGTCATCTACTCCGTCTCTCGTTAGTTGGTCGACTGTTTTGCAGGGCGAGTCGGGCAACGATCGTAATAGCCCGTCTTGTTTAGGACGCAGTTGAACCTGCTCTCATCGGAGATGCACTACGAGGGGGCCCGGCGCTCTCGTACCTCGACCCACCTCAACGCGTTCGGTGGCGTCACGCGGCCTGATCACGAGTCTGAACGCCGACCGGCTGATGGCCGGTTTGCTCCTCGAACTGACCTCGGTGCTGCGCAACCACATCGTCCAGGCGGGCTTGTGCTGGCCCTGTTCGAGCGCATCGTGCCATCCGGCACTGATCCCGCTCGCACCTTGGTGCCGGCAGGCAGGGCTGCGGCGGCCAATGCAATTGCCTCGAGCTGCGAACGAACATTCCACTCCATTGCGATTTTTTCTCTCTCGCTCTTTGGATGGAGGTCTAGGGCCGGATCATCAGACCCTGAACCGTCGGGGTGTCAACCTCCGAGTGGCCTTGACGGGCGACTTTTCGCCAAGAGGCGAATTGCTGAAACTTTTATTGCTCGAGAGGCAACATTCGCGGGCAAAAAAATTTGGTCCGGACAAGTTTCCGGGAATATAAATGGCGCGGGCACTGTCGGGCAGCAGACGCGCCTCGAGCCGCCGCTCGCTGACATCGACGCCGCCGGAACGCGTGAAGGATTCGAGGCCCATTCTCTGGCCATCCTCACATGCGCGCTTCCCGCCCGATCGAGTGTTCGGTCTATTGTCGTGCTGCAGACGGGCACCGCGCTGCCCCGCGATCTCCCGGGACCAGGGACTCGCCGGCGTCCCGTGCGCCGGCCTTGCCCCGGCAGCCGCCGGGCCCGGGCCATCTCGCCCTGACAGTCGCCGCATTCCGCCCATTTGAGAAGATGCGAGGCACCATACTCGAACAGGCACGCGCCGTCTTCTCGACGGTTGGAGGGGGTGCGAGGGAACTCGGTTCCGCCGCCTTGCTTCTGCGGATCAGTTAGCCACGCAGATTGGAACAAGACCAAAGAAAAACTTTCGCCGCCACGGCGAAGAACTCCGCCTCAGCCTTCCGATCGCACTCTATTGTTAGAAATTCTGGAAGACCGGTCACGACTGGTTGACCGGGTGCCCGAGCGCGTCTTTCTAAGCCGCAGGCGAATAGTGGGTGGTCTGGAATGGCTTGCAGAAATGACAGGTTGGAGGCGCTCGCCCGGCGGGCCGCCATGGGCGCGTATGGCGCGCTGTTCGGCGCGCTTCTGTGGGGGGCTGCCGGTGCCGCCGCCGTGGCGGACGAGGCGGCGCGGCTCGTCACCATCGGCAGCGACGTCACCGAGATCGTCTTCGCGCTCGGCGCCGGCGACGACATCGTCGCCGTCGACAGCACGAGCCTCTATCCCGAGTCCGCGACCCACCTCCCCGACCTCGGCTATCTCCGCCAGCTCTCCGCCGAGCCGATCATCGCCATGGCGCCGACGCTCGTCCTCCTGAGCGAGGAGGCCGGCCCGCCGCCCGTCTTCGACCAGCTCGAAGCCACGCAGGTGCCCGTGCTCCGGGTCACCGACGAGCCCTCGCCCGCCGGGCTCGACCTGAAGATCCGCACGATCGGCGGGGCGCTCGGCCTCGAGGCGGAGGCGACAGCACTCCGTGCCCGGCTCGCCGCCGAGTTCGAAGAGCTCGCCGCCCGCACCGAAGCGGCCACGGACCACCCGCGCGTGCTCTTGATGATCAGCATCGGCCAGGGCCGCCTGATGGCGGCGGGCGAGGATTCGTCGGGCGAGCGCATCATCGAGCTCGCCGGCGGCGTGAACGCCGTCCAGGGCTTCGAGGGCTACAAGCCGCTCTCCGCCGAGGCCGCCATCGCCGCCGCGCCCGAGGTGATCGTCGTGCCGAGCCACGCCTATGAGCTGCTTGGCGGCACCGAGGGCATCGTCGCCATGCCCCAGCTGGCACCGACCCCGGCCGCCCGGGCCGGGCGCGTGGTCGCGATCGATTCCCTGCTGCTCCTCGGCTTCGGGCCGCGCCTCGCCGAGGGTGCCGGCCTGCTCGCCGACGCGCTCGAGACGAAGGGCAGCGAGGGCGGCGCCCCGCGCATCCTCAATTGAGCGCCGCCTCCGCCACCACGGCCTCGGCAACGCTCGAGGCGATCCTGGCCGGCGGCCGGCGGCAGCGCGCCCGCCGGCTGGCGTTCCTCGCCGGCCTCGCCGCCGCCACCGCCGCCGTCGCCGTCCAGGGGCTCGCCTCCGGGGCGCTCGGCCTCGCCCTGCCCGCCGTCTTCCGCGCCCTCCTCGGCATCACGAGCGCGGACGGCACGATCGAGCCCGTGGCGGCCCATGTCGTGCAGTCCCTGCGCCTGCCGCGCGTCCTGACGGGCCTCCTCGTCGGCGCCACGCTCGCCGCCAGCGGCGCCGCCCTGCAGGGGCTCCTGCGCAACCCCCTGGCCGACCCGGGCCTCGTCGGCGTCTCGGCCGGCGCCGCACTCGGCGCCGTCGCGGTGATCATCTTCGGCCCGCTCTTCCTGCATCTCGTGCCGGAGGCGATCCGCCCGCTGAGCCTGCCGATCGCCGCCTTCGGCGCGGGCCTGCTCACCACCTTCGTCGTCTACCGGCTGGCGAACGCCGGCGACGGCACCAACGTCGCCCTCCTCCTCCTCGCCGGCATCGCCGTCAACGCCATGGTCACGGCCGTCATCGGCTACGGCATCTTCGTCTCCAACGACCAGCAGCTGCGCGACCTGCAGTTCTGGACCCTCGGCAGCCTCGCCGGCGTCTCCTGGCAGGGCTTCACCCTGCCCGCCCTCATGATGCTCGCCGCCATCGCCGGGCTCTGGCGCCTGGGCGGTGCCCTCAACGGCCTCGCCCTCGGCGAGAGCGAGGCGATCCACCTCGGCTACGACACCGAGACGATCAAGCGGGTCCTCATCCTGCTCGTGGCGCTCGGCGTCGGCTCGACGGTCGCCATCGCCGGCACCATCGCCTTCGTCGGCCTCGTCGTGCCGCACCTCGCCCGCCTGCTCGTCGGCCTCGACCACCGCTACGTCATGCCGGCATCGGCCCTGCTCGGCGGCGCCCTCCTCGTCCTCGCCGACACCGCCGCCCGCCTCGTCGTCCTGCCGGCGGAGCTGCCGCTCGGCATCATCACCTCGATCATCGGCGGCCCCTTCTTCCTCGCCCTCCTCCTCTGGCACCGCCGGCGGATCGTGCTTTGAGCCTCGAGGCCCGCCACCTCCGCCTGCTGCGCGGCGGCCGCCGTGTCCTCGACGACGTCGCCCTCGCCGTGCGCCCGGGCGAGCTCGTGGCCCTGCTCGGCCCCAACGGCGCCGGCAAGACCAGCCTCCTGCAATGCTGCGCCGGAGCACTCCGCCCGACCGCCGGCGAGATCCGGCTCGACGGCACGTCGATCCATGCCCTGTCCCGCCGCGAGCTGGCGCGGCGCCGCGCGGTGCTGAGCCAGCGCCCCTCGGTGCCGGCCCAGCTCCTCGTCGAGGAGCTCGTCGCCTTCGGCCGCCTGCCGCACCGGGGCACACGCCCGGCCGGGTGCCAGCAGGCGATCGTCGCCGCCGCGATCGAGGAAATGGGCCTCGGCCCGCTCGTCGGCCGCGCCTGCGGCACGCTCTCCGGCGGCGAGCTGCAGCGGGCGCACATGGCCCGCGTCCTGGCCCAGCTGCGGCGCGCCGATGACGCCCCGGGCGGCTGCCTCATGCTCGACGAGCCCACGGCCAATCTCGACCCGGCCTATCAGCGCCAGATCCTCGCCCGTGCCCGGGCCTGCGCCGATGCCGGCCTTGTCGTCCTCGCCGTGCTGCACGACTTCAACGAGGCCGCCATGGTCGCCGACCGCATCGTGCTCCTGGCGGCCGGGCGGATCGCCGCCGAAGGCACGCCCGAAGACGTGCTGGCACCCGACATCATCCGCCGCGTCTATGGCATCGAGACCATCGTCATGGCACACCCGACCGCCGACCGACCCGTCGTCCTGCCCGCCGCCCTCGGCCCCGCCGGCCGCGTGCCGGAAGGCGCAACCACCTGAATCCGCCCCCCAGCAAGAGAGGAAAGCCCCGCATGTTCATCGCCATGAACCGGTTCCGCGTCGTGCACGGCGAGGAGCAACGCTTCGAGCAGGTCTGGCTCAACCGCGACATCCACCTCCACGAGGTGCCGGGCTTCGTCGAGTTCCACCTCGTCCGCGGCCCCGCCGCCGACGACCACACGCTCTACGCCTCGCACACGGTCTGGGCCTCACGCACCGCCTTCGAGGACTGGACGAAGAGCCAGGCTTTCCGCGAGGCGCACAGGAACGCCGGCGAGCATACCGGCCTCTATCTCGGCCATCCGCAGTTCGAGGGCTTCGAGGTCCTGCAGACGGTCCGCTGACCTCGCACCAGCACCGAACACCAGCCCCAGCCCAGCATCGACGATGAACCCCGCACTCCGAACAAGCCATGCCCTTGCCGCTCAGCCAGCGCGGAGATGCCTCATGCCCAGGAACGAGAGGTATCGCCCATGGCCATCCGGCAGAGAACCCGCCGCCGACTGACGACCACGACCGCAGCGCTGGCGCTTGCCGCCCCGCTCGCCCCTCTGCCGGCCTTCGCCCAGGACGTGTCCCTGCCGCCCGTGACCGTGACGGCGACGGGCAACCCGCTCGAGACCTTCCTGTATCCGGGCCAGGTCTCGGTCGTCGACCGCGAGGAGATCGAGGCGGTGATGCCCAACAGCGTCGGCGAGGCTCTGCGTACCGTCCCGGGCCTCGACTTCGTCGGCGGGCCCAGGCGCACCGGCCAGGTGCCGGTGATCCGCGGCTTCGACGGGTCCGACGTGATCGTCCGCTTCGACGGCGTCCGGCAGACCTTCAACTCCGGCCATGACGGCCGCTTCTTCATCGACCCCTTCCTGCTGCGCGAGGCCGAGGTCGTGAAGGGGCCGACCTCCGCCCTCTACGGCTCGGGCGGCCTCGGCGGTACGCTGGACTTCCGCACCATCGAGGCGGCCGATTTCGTCGGGGCCGACGACGGCAGCGCGGTGCAGGCCGGCACCGGCTACTCCACCGGCAATGGCGAGGATCGCTACCAGGCGATCGGCGCCAGCCGCTTCGGCAATGTCGCGGGCCTCGCCGCCGTCAGCTACCGCGATGCCGGCAATATCGACCTCGGCGACGGCAGCACGCTGCAGAACAACGAGAAGCTCACCTCGGGCCTCGTCAAGGGCGAGTACGAATTCGCCCCCGGCCATGACGCGACCCTGTCCTGGCAGGGCTATCGCGGCGACGCCACCGAGCCCAACAACCCGCAGGGCGTCGGCGACGGCGGCAAGGTCGACAAGGACCTGACCAACGACACCGTCCGCCTCGGCTACGGCCTCGCCCCGCTGACCGTCGACTGGCTCGACCTCGAGCTCACCGCCGGCTATGCGCGCAACAAGGTCGACGAGAAGGTGATCGACGGCGACGGCACGAGCCCGATCGGCACCAAGCTGCGCCGCCACGTCGATTCGTACTCGCTCAGGGTGGACAACCGGCAGGACCTGCCGCTCGGCGATTTCGGTTCGGTGCGCCTCACCTACGGCGCCGAGAGCTTCTACGACGACCAGGACGGCTCGAGCACGGCCAGCGCCGACGGCGAGCGCGACGGCGTGCCGGACGCCCAGGCGGTTACCGGCGCCGGCTTCCTCCAGGGCGAGTTCACCTTCGCCACCGGGATCGGCGACTTCCTCGTCGTGCCCGGCATCCGCTTCGACTACTTACACAACAACGCCGACAACCAGGATTCGATGGACGCCGACGAGTTCTCGCCCAAGATCGGCGTTACCTACATGCCGACCGACTGGCTCTCGCTCTTCGGCTCCTATGCGCATGCTTTCAGCGCGCCGACCTTCGACGAGCTCTATGCCGACGGCACCCACTTCACCATCGGCCCGATCATCAACAGCTTCGTCGCCAACCCGGACCTGAAGCCGCAGACCGCCGACAACTTCGAGGTCGGCGCCGGCCTGCAGTTCGAGGATGTCCTGTCATTCGGCGACTATTTCGAGCTCAAGGGCTCCTACTACTATTACGATGTCGAGAACTATATCGACCTCGTGGTCGACCAGCCCGAGATCGTCGACGCCTGCTTCGCCCCGCCGCCCTTCGGCATCGACTGCGACGGCACCACCCAGGCCGAGAACGTCGCCGACGCCAAGCTCCACGGCTTCGAGGTCGAGGCGGCCTACGACCAGGAATACGTCGCCCTGCAGTTCGGCTACTCGCATGTCGACGGCGAGGACGACGATACCGGCGACCCCCTCGGCAACCTCCAGCCCGACACGTTCACGGCCCTCCTGACGCTGAAGGCGCCGATGATCGATTCGACCTTCACCTGGCGCAGCGTCTTCGCCAGCCGCCTCGACCGCGCCGCTTCCGGCCAGGAGCTCTCGTCCTACTCGGTGCACGACGCCTTCGTCAGCTACATGCCGCAGGGCATGGGCCTGCTCGACGGCCTGCGTCTCGACTTCGGCGTCACCAACATCTTCGACGAGGCCTATGAGGAAACCGTGCCCGGCGCCTACGAGGAAGGCCGCAGCTTCCGGGCCGGCATCAGCTACACGCTGGTCTTCTAGGGGGGGAGCGGGCCGGCGGCGTTTGCCGGACGGCCGGGAGGGAGTATCCTGCATAGCGCCGGCGAGCGGCTCCGCTCGCCGGGTCGGCGTCGGGGATCCGCATGTTCGCTCCGAAGACGGCAAAGCCACTTTCCGGCCAGGCCCGCAAAAGGGTCTCGCCCGCTCCCCCCTCAGGCGGCAAGGGCCGGCTCGGAAACCAGGCGGCACAGCATCATCTGCTGGCGCGGCATGAGCTGGAGCCCGGCGCATCGCACGCCCGCGCGGTCGCCTGGGTCCGGTCAAACCAGGGCGGCGGCGACGCCCTCGAGGCGCGCCTCGCCCGGCCGCTCGGCGCTTGGCTCGACATCGACGCCGCGCCCGTGCGCATCCACACCGACGCCTTCGCGGACCGGGCCGCCACCCGGCTCGAAGCCAACGCCTTCGCCCTCGGCAAGGACGTCTTCTTCCGGCGCGGCATGTACGCGCCAGAGCGGCCGGAAGGCCTCGTGCGGCTGGCCCACGAGGTCGCCCACACGGCGCAGCAGGCGGGCAGCAGTGCCGGCGCGCCGGCCCGCAACGACGCGCTCGAGGACCAGGCCGCCGCCTGGGTTCGCCACGGGCACATCGCACGCGG
>CAZGUW010000046.1:23423-23751 GCA_964528705.1 uncultured Geminicoccaceae bacterium | reverse complement strand
GCTCGTCTATCTCGCCAATCCCGACAACCCGATGGGCAGCTGGCACCCGGCCTCGACGATCCGGCGCTTCCTCGCCGCCCTGCCTTCCGACGTCCTGGTGCTGCTGGATGAGGCCTATGTCGAGTTCGCCCCGGCGGACACCGCCCCGCCGATCGACACAGGCGACCCCGGGGTGGTGCGCCTGCGCACCTTCTCCAAGGCGCACGGCATGGCCGGGCTCCGCATCGGCTACGCCATCGCTCATGCCGAGGTGATCCAGGCCATGGGCAAGATACGCAACCATTTCGGCGTCAGCCGGGTCGCCCAGGCGGCGGCCATGGCCTCGCTC
>CAZGUW010000046.1:0-23413 GCA_964528705.1 uncultured Geminicoccaceae bacterium | reverse complement strand
CGACCGATCCGACCGAGCCGGGCCAGACCATGACGGCGGCCATGGCCTCGCTCGACGATCCGGACTTCGTCGCCGGCGTGGTCGCCGAGGTGGCGCGCGGCCGGGACGAGTATGCCGAGCTCGCCGCCGGTCTGGGTTTCAGGGCCCTGCCGTCCGCCACCAATTTCGTCGCCATCGACGTCGATCCGGAGCAGGGCGGGTCGGCGCGCAGCCAGGAACTGCTCGAGGCCCTCGCCGCCGCCGGGGTCTTCATCCGCCGCCCCGGCATCGCCCCGCTCGACCGCTGCATCCGCGTCTCCGTCGGCACCGCCCCCGAGCGCGCCCGCTTCGCCGAGATCCTCACCGGAATTATCCACGCTTCATAGGATTTATAACCTATCTCCGACGGCCTCGTCAAGCGCCCTCGGGTTCCTTCGGCAAAACAGGCTTTCCCGGGGTCCGGCGAGCGCCCGGACGCAGCATCCGCGCGGCTGTTTCCCCGGGTTCCTTCGTCAAAGCCCGGGTTCGCTCGTCGAATCGGCGGGTTCGTTGGTCGAATCCGTGAGTTCGTTGGTCGGGAACTGTCGCGTATAGCGCGACAATCGGGGCCCGATGTCGCGTATAATGCGACATCACGAATGCTTATGTCGCATTATACGCGACAATTCCCACCTGCCTGTCGCGTTATACGCGACATCCCGAGCAAGAGTGTCGCGCTATATGCGACAACCCAAGGCATCTGGAGGGGAATCGGGGGCAAGACAGCGCACGATCATCGCTGCCTGGCGATCCGTCATCACGATTCGTTATGACCGGGGATTGAAAGACTTGCCTGCTTCGCGCCTTCGCGTATCCCTGACCGCGATCCGGTGAACGAGATCGGCCGGCTGCTGGCACCAACGGGAGGGAAAAATGTCTCTGCGTGGCTTCGTGGCAGCGTTGGGAGTGCTCCTCGGCGTCCTGACAGGCATATCGGCGCCACAGGCACAGCTTCTTGGGCAGGGCCAGATCGAGGTGGTCGACGGCGAGATCGCCTCGGCGGCGGCCGACCAGGGCCGGTTCCTCGTCACGCTCTACCGGCTGCGTGTCCAGGGCGAGCGCGGCGGGCAGGCGGTGCTGGCGCGAACGGTCAGCAACGAGGCCGGCGCCTTCCGCCTCGTCTACCGCGACCGCCGCGGTGATCGGGACGGCTTCCTCGTCACCGCCCGGCGGGGCGTGCTGCTCTACGCCGCCGTGCTGCCGTCCGGTGCCGAGCCCGAGAGCGTCACGGTCAACGAGCTGACGACCGTCGCCACGGCCTTCACCCTGGCGCAGTTCATCTCGCCGCGCGGCCTCGCCGGCTATGCCCTCGGCATCGCCAACGGCGCGGCGATGAGCGGCAACTTCGTGGATGTCGAGACCGGCGAGGTCGCGACCGTGCTGGCCGGCCATAATCTGTCGATGACAGGCGCCCACGCGTCGAGCTTGCAGTAGTGCGAAGTTCGCCCATCGACTTTTGCGCATGACCCAATTGTAATTCAAGGTAAATGTCAGGGAAGCAGGTCAGCGCGTCCGACGACTCGCACCCGAGGCCCGACCGCATTATAATGAGGCAGTCAGCAGGTTCTTGTCCCGACATGCAGTTCACAGCTTGCAGTGGGGGTAACGACCGGGGAGGACAATAACCGTTCCCGCGATCCGCCTCGGATAAGACCGAAACGCCATGAATGATACGGGCGATACGGATCGGGTCACCATCAGACACGGCAATGCCCAGTCCTTTCTCAATGATGTCTACGTCATCAATCTCGGAGCAGGGCAGCTCCGCAAGAGCGAAAGGGTACGAGATGACAAGCTCTGATGAGCGCAGCCAAGCTGCAAAGGTCGTATACCTTACGGAGCGGGGCTGGCCGCCCATCGGCCCCGAATTGCCGCGGGGACAACAACCGGTTTTCCGCGCTTCCAATGGCGTCGATGCCTACAATATCGACATTCAGTCTAGTGATGGGGAATGGAACAACTTCTCTGATTATTGGTACATTTGGAATGGTGCCGATGATAATCAAGATCAGCTGTTGAAAACAGAAATAAACGGTGCTTTCCAAACTGGCTCCGGCAACGACCAGATACTTATCTATACTGGCTGGCTAGAGGGGTCCGTACCGGCACCATACTTCATGGCCGGCCCCGGTGACGACAACATCGACAACCGTAGTGGCCAGGGGGCGTTTGCCTACGGTGGAGCGGGTGACGACTTAGTCGGCGGTGGCGACTATCAAGATACTCTGTACGGCGACGAGGCCGACACCTTCGTCATCGACTTCAGCTATGACCCGTTGTATCCGTCACCCACCCACTTCGCGCTCAACCCCTACGATGCGGCGAATGACGGCAACGACGTCTTGTTCGGGGGCAAGGGCAACGACACCCTCGTGGGCGGCGGCGGTAACGACCGGCTTTCCGGCGATGAAGGCGCCGACACCCTCATCGCCGGCGACGGCTCTGACTACTTGTACGGCGGGCCGCGCGGCGAGGGTTTTCTCGACATTCTGACCGGAGGGGGCGGCAGCGACGTCTTCGTCTTGAGCTATGGCAACGACGATACCGGCTCCGGTGGCGGCTTCTGGGCCAAGTTTTTCGGCGAGCAGGCGTCCGAAGTTGGCGGTGATATCGCTGGCGACCTGCTGGAATCCGCTTTCGCAAAAGGGATCGGGGACATCGCCGGCGATATCGCGGGGCCGATCGGAGGCGCTGTCTTAACCGATTTCATCGATTTCCTGCTCGGGCTGGAGTCGACACCGAATCCAAGGTCGAAGCAGGACATCATGATGGTGACCGACTTCGACCCGAGCATGGACGTGCTCATCCTGCCGCTGATCTCCAAGAATACGCAGGGCGACACGCTTACAAGTCAGGTCAGCTTTTTCGAAGAGTTCGCAGACGGTGAAACGGATGCGTGGGGAATAGAGTTTCTGGAGAACAACACCCTGTTCGCCGAGGCCCGACTCTCGGACGACTA
Organism: uncultured Geminicoccaceae bacterium; assembly: GCA_964528705.1. Lineage (GTDB taxonomy): Bacteria > Pseudomonadota > Alphaproteobacteria > Geminicoccales > Geminicoccaceae > SLRI01. The sequence goes on along the minus strand of CAZGUW010000046.1, from coordinate 20,436 downwards.
CATCCGATCGCTCGGCTTTGAACCGAACGATCGGGATGCTCCGATCGGGGATGTCCTGAGCACGTTGACGGCCAATCCTGCCACGCTCACGAATGATGGGTCGTTCTCGAATCTGGCCAGCCCCGAGGTCTTGGGGGCCCTGCCCTCAGGCGGCTTCACCCCTGCCAAGCCGGGGGGAGGTGCGATTCCGAGCGGTGCGACCGTCAACGTCTTCGGGGCGATCGGCGGCCAGCTCGTCGCAAACGATGCGGTCAACGGTGTAACGACGCTCGCCGGCACGCAGTACTCCGACGCGCTGACGATCAACGCCGCCATCGTCGATCCTGCGAAGATCGGGACGAGCCACCTGCAAGACAAGGCGTCGACGCTGTACGGTCTCGCTGGCGGTGACGTGCTCTATGGTGGCCAATTGGCCGACACGCTCTACGGCGGCGACGGCAACGACAAGCTCTACAGCTTCATCGACAACTCGAGCAGCGGCACGCCGCCCGCCGAGAGCCTGTCGGGCGGCGCCGGTAACGACATCCTCTATGGCGGTGCATCAGGCGGGACGTTCGACGGTGGCGCCGGCACCGACACCTTCGGCGTCGTATACGGCAACCTGCTCAAGAACGCACTGGACCAGGGGCCGGACGGCATGCAACTCGTGGTCGATCTGACCCAGGGCTATGCCGCCGAGCGGCCAGCCAGCGAGGACCCGAACCCAAACGTTGCGCCAGCCGGCCCCACGTCGGCGCCGCCTTTCGGCAAGGACGTGCCGAACGTCTACAAGCTCGTGGACATCGAGAACGCCATCGGTGGCCCGCTCAACGACTGGATCAGGGCGGCCTCGGGCTCCGTCATCGAGGGCGGTGCTGGCCCGGACCTGCTCGACTTCGGCGCCGGCAATACCGGCCTCTCCTACTCGACTTCGGCCGAAGGCGTCTACATCAATACAGATGTCAGAACGCCGCTCGCGAAGGACGGCGACGCGCAGGGCGATGTCTTCGCCAATCTCGGCCCAGCCAACACACCGAACGTGTCGACGGTGACGGGCTCGGAGCACGACGACAAGCTCTACGCCCCTGCCGGCATCACCATGACCGGTCTCGGTGGCGCCGATGTTTTCGGTTCGAGTTGGTTCAACCGCCCTGTTGGCAGCGCGCCCCCCGTCACGACCGTCACCGACTTCTCTCAGGCCGACGGCGACAAGATCGATCTACGCCCCGAGGGAACTACGTCTTTGGCAGCGGTCGAGTTCACGGCGAATGATGATTTCTCGGTGAATGCTCCCAACGGCACGCCTCTGGTCGCATACAAGCTCGAAGGCTTCACCGGCACGCTGACGGCGGACGACTTCATCCTCGCCCAGCCGGCCAACGGCACTGCAATCGGCACCAGCGAGTCCGACGGATTCGCCGGCGGTGCGGGTGACGACCTGATCGAAGGTCGCGGCGGCGGCGACTTCCTGCACGGGAATGCGGGCGACGACACGCTGAAGGGGCAGGATGAGCAGGACTACCTGTATGGCGGCGAGGGCGATGACCTCCTGGTCGGCGGCGCCGGCAACGACCTGATCGAGGGCGGCATCGGCGACGACTTCATCGTTGGCGGCGCCGGCGACGACCACATCTCGGGCAACGCGGGCGACGACACGATCGACGGCGGCGACGGCGCGGACACGATCGACGGCGGCCCGGGCGACGATGTCGTGCTTGCCGGGCTGGGCGACGATATCCTGGTGGGCGGCTTCGGCGACGATGTGTTGCAGGGCGGTTCGGGCCTGGATACGGCGGTCTTCGCCGGTGCCTTCGCCGACCATCGGATCACCGGCGCCGACAGCACCGCCCGCACGGTCGAGGACCTGACCGGTGGCGGCGGCAGGGACACGCTCGCCGCGGTCGAGCTCCTGCGCTTCGACGACGGCGTCCTCGACCTCCGCACCGGCGACTTCGACGACGGCGCCACCGAGGTCCCGAGCGTCCAGCTCGACGACGGCGCTGTCGTCACGGCCGAACCCGAGCCGCTGCTCACCGCCCCGGTAGCCGCGATCGATCCCGAGCCGCTCCTGACCCCGGTGGCGGCGTAACCGGAGCGTGGCTTTTCCGGCTGCCCTGCGCTTGCGCCAACCCGGGCCGGCGGGGCGGCTGCCGGGCGCATCACCTCGCCGTGACGGGCGATCACCCTGGCCTCGACCCGGTCGGTCTATGTTTCCAGGCCCATTGACCGTCAGACGGCGGTCAATCCGATCTTCGAAGGAGACAGGGCCTGGAGGGGCCGCGGGCAAAACCGCGGACCCGCTTCGGGTTCACTTTCGCCGCGCCGACGCCGGCCGTGTCGCTGCTCACCTGAAGATGCCGCATCCCGAGCGCAGCTGTCGCGTATGACGCGACACTCCGTGGCGATCGGGCAGAACGCCGGCCCGACCGCCTATTCCCGCCCCTCCCCTTTCTTCGTCCCGTTCTCACGGGTGGGCTCCTCGTCCTCATCATCGAAAAGAATGCGCTCGGCAGCGCCGTCGAGGTCGTCGAACTGGCCGGTGCGGACCGCCCAGAGGAAGCCCAGAAGGCCGAGGAAGCCCAGCAGGAGGGCGATGGGGATGAGGTAGAGGAGGCCGGACACTGGACAGGCTCCCCGCCGGCTCAGATCAGGTCCGAGGTCAGCGCGAAGGTCTCGAGCCTGGGCGTGGGCCCGTCGGTCGGGCGGTTGCGGCAGGCCCCGAGCCAGTCCCTTGACTGCATCTCCATGAGCCGGCTGGCGGTGCGCTGGAACTCGAAGGCGCCGTCGCCCTGGGGATAGAGCTGGGCGGCCGGGGCGGCGGCGGAGAGGAAGAGCATGACCCGGCACTCGTAGAGGGCGTCGATCAGGGTCATGAAGCGCCTGGCCTCGTTGCGGCGGTCGGGGGTGAGCAGCGGCACGCCGTCGAGCACGACGCTGTGATAGCGGCGGGCGATGGCGAGGTAGTCGGCGGCGCCCAGGGGCTGGGCGCAGAGGTCGGCGAAGCCGAAGCGGGCAACGCCGCCGGCGGCCATGGGCACCTGGAGCCGGCGCAGCCCGACCTCGAGCTCGGCCGGGGCCGGCTCCACCCCTTCGGCGAGGGCTTTGAAGATGCCGTCGAGGGCGGCGGTCGCCTCGGGGCCGAGCGGGTAATGGTAGACCGGCAGGTCGCGCAGGCGCTCGAGCCGGTAGTCGACCGGGCCGTCCAGGGCGACGATCTCGAGGCGCTCCTTCAGGAGGTCGATGAAGGGCAGGAAGCGGGCGCGGTTGAGGCCGTCCTCGTAGAGCCGGTCGGGCGGCCAGTTGGAGGTGGCGACGACCACCACGCCCTCGGCGAAGAGGGATTCGAAGAGGCGGCCGAGGATCATCGCATCGGCGATGTTGACGACGTGGAACTCGTCGAAGCAGAGGAGCCGGGTCTCCGTGGCGAGCGCGCGGGCCAGCTGCACCAGGGGGTCGCCCTTGCCGCTCGCCTGGCGGAGCGCATGGAGGCGGGCCTGCACGTCGAGCATGAAGGCGTGGAAGTGGACACGCCGCTTCGCCTCGATCTGCACCTCGGCGAAGAAGAGGTCCATGAGCATCGACTTGCCGCGACCGACGCCGCCATGGATGTAGAGCCCCTTCGGCGCCGGCCCCGCTGGCGCCGGCGTGCGGCCCATCAGCCGGCCGAGGAGCCCCCGCGCCGGCTCGGTCGCGGGGGCGGGCTGCTGCTCGAGCTCCCGCGCCAGCGCCTCGAGCCGCTCGGCCACGGCGCGCTGGACGGGATCCTGGACGATGGTGCCCGCGTCGAGCAGGGCCTGGTAGCGTTCGAGGGGCATGGCGGCGGCGCGGATCGCTGGTGCAAGAGTTGCCGCGTGGTAGCAGCCGCCGGGGCGGAATCATACCGCGGTCGACGGGGCCGGATCATACGGGTTGAGCGGGGAGGCAGCGCCTCCCCGCAGGCCCCACCGGATATTTGGATGGGCGTTGGTCATGACAGCTGGGGAGATGCGTGAACACGGGGCAGACACTGGGAGAATACCAACTAAAGGTTCCTGACCCCTTTAGAGCCTCAACGGCAGCGCTTCGGTCGTCCATGGCGGGACAGCGTGGGAAACGCTCAAGGCAATTCGTCGGTCCAGCCAGCGCATCAGGCATCAGTAGAGGGTGACACGCACAACGGCACTCCCGACGCGTTGCCGATAATGCCTTAGACGCCACCCCCGGTCTTCTGAGAGCTGACCCTCTCTACCCTGTCCTGCTCATTATAGGTAACGGACAGCCGGAACTCCTCACCGGTAAATCCCTCGACCGGTGTGCCCACGACCTCCCAGATACCGAGTGTCAACACGTCCATCACTGCGTGACCGACAGCGCGACCCGGACTTGGTTCATTGCCGACTTCATAGTCATAGACATCAGTGCGACGACCCAGTTCGTCTATGTGCGACTGTGTTGGTGGACCCATCTGCAACTCGACCTCGCCACGCGTGGCTCCCACTTTCACCTGGCCGAGATCCGGGGCTTTCTTCCCGGACATCGCCATGCCGACACTGCAACCAGAGGTGGCCAAGGCCAGAGCAAACGTAACGCTGACCAGCTTGAATCTGCCGACAGGAACCATTGTTTCGTTCTCCAGGATAGGCGAAAATTCTTACAGGGCCAAATGCCGAGATGCCGCCGGACGAGCTTCGTGGCTCGCCCGTTTTCTGCAACCGCTCTTAGCTTTTGGTTGATTATTGATCAAGATAAATAAGTCATTGATTGAAATTCGCCTTGGCCAGCACCCTACCCGTGAGCAGCGACAAGTAGCCGGCGCTGGCGATGGCGCTCGCTTCGTCGGTGAAGACGAAGAGGGCGACGGCGGGGTCGCAGGCGGCGCGGAGGGGGGTGAGGCCGAGGGTTGGGAGTGCGGGCTCGGTCCCTTCGACGAGGACGCGGCGGGCAGCGCGCCAGTAATCGGCGTAGAGCCAGAGGAGGCGGTGCATGATGCGCTCGAGCATCGGGCCGCCGGCCACGATGGTGGCGGAGTCGAAGGGTTCGGAGGGGGCGAGGGTGACGACGGTGTCGGTGGCGGCGCGACGGAGTGCGGGCTCGAGGGCGATGGCCTTGTCGTGGTCGCGGGCGAGATTGCCGGCTTCGGGCGGGTCCGGCTCGAAGATGCCGGGGATGGGCTCGGGCGGGACGAAGAGGCAGAAGGCCTCGCCCGCGAAGGCGGCAGCGAGGTCGCCCGCCTCGTCAGCGCTGGCCGGTGGTCCGGTGAGACCGAGGCAGGAAAGGAGAAGAAAGAAGGTGGCGGGCTTCAGACCCAGCCCTGGATCTCCTCTTCGGCCAGTTGCTGCAGGAACGCGACATGGTCGTCGTCGTCGTTCAGGCAGCGGATGTAGGTGAAGTTTTCGCCGCCGGCGGCGAGGAAGTCGTGGCGGCCCTCCTGGTCTATCTCCTCCAGGGTCTCGACGCAGTCGGCGACGAAGGCGGGCGAGATGACGGCGACCCGCTTCACGCCCTCCTTGGGCAGGTGCTCGAGGGTCTGGTCGAAATAGGGCTGCAGCCATTCCTCGGGGCCGAACCTGGACTGGAAGCAGGTCATGATCCGACCCTCGTCCCAGCCGAGGCGCTCGCGCACGAGGCGCGTCGTCTTGTGGCACATGCAGTGATAGGGATCGCCGCTCATGAGGAAGCGCTTCGGCACGCCGTGATAGGACATGAGGAGCCGCTCGGGCTGCCAGTCGAGCGTCGCCAGGTGCCGCTCGATGCTTCGGGCGAGGAGCTCGATGTAGCGGGGGTCGTCGTGATAGGGGCCAAGCGTGCGGATGGCCGGCTGGCGGCGCATGGTCATCAGCGCCTCGAACGCCTTGTCGTAGGCGGTGGCGGTCGTGGGGGCGGCGTATTGCGGGTAGAGCGCCATGAGCACGATACGGTCGCAGCCGGCGGCCGTCATGCGGTCGAGCACCGAGCGGATAGAGGGGTTGCCGTAGCGCATGGCCCAGTCGACGGTGATTCTCGGATGGCTACCGGCGATGCGGCTCGCGAGCTTTTCGGCCTGGCTTCTCGTAACGGTGCGGAGCGGGCTCTCGTCCTTCTCGGTGTTCCAGATGGACTGGTAGGCCTTGCCGGAGCTGAAGGGGCGCCTGGTCAGGATCACGAGCTGCAGCAAGGGCTGCCACAGCCAGGCGGGGTAGTCGATCACCCGCTTGTCGGAAAGGAACTCGCCGAGATAGCGGCGCATCGACCAGTAGTCGGTGCCGTCGGGCGTGCCGAGATTGATCAGCAGGACGCCGATCCGGCGCTCGGGGACGGTGGGGTGGCCCGCCGGCAGGGGGCCGGTCGCCGCGGGCGCCACGTGCCGGCCCGGCACCTCGCCCGGCGGCCTCTCGCCCGGCGGCACCTGGATCGTCTCGACCTCGCTCATCCGCCGACCCTCTCGCTGGCGTCTCGTCCACCCGATCGGACATAGGCGCCCTGCGGGGACGGGCAAGCCGCCCGGATTGTCGCGCCTTGGAATGGGGGATAGGATACCATCAAACGTTGTCCGTGGTGCCGCGCCGGTGACATTCGCCCGAGCGGCCGGCCGCCACCCAAGCAGGATGCACCGTCATGCCGATCGCCCCGAACTCGCTGGCCGCCCGCGACATCGCCTACAACATCCATCCCTACACCAACCTGCGGGTGCACGAGCAGCAGGGCCCGCTCGTCATCACCGAGGGGCAGGGCATCTTCGTCAAGGACGATGACGGCAAGGAGTATATCGAGGGCCTGGCGGGGCTCTGGTGCACGAGCCTCGGCTTCAACAACAAGCGGCTGGTCGAGGCGGCGCGGCGGCAGATGGAGGCCCTGCCCTACATGCACCAGTTCGCGCATCGCTCGACCGAGCCGGTGATCGAGCTGGCCGAAAGGCTGATGGGCATCGCCCCGAAGCCCTTGCAGAAGTCGCTCTTCGTCAATTCCGGCTCGGAGGCGATCGACACCGCGATCAAGCTGATCTGGTACTACAACAACGCCCGGGGCAAGCCGGAGAAGAAGCGGATCATCGCCCGGCGCCGCGCCTATCACGGCATCACGCTGGCCGCCGGGCACCTGACCGGGCTGCCCTATGCGCGGGCCGGGTTCGATCTGCCGATGAGCGACCGGTTCTTCCACGTGACCCCGCCGTCGCACTACCGGGAGGGGCTGCCAGGCGAGTCCGAGGAGGCGTTCACCGACCGGCTGGCCCAGGAGGTCGAGACGCTGATCCAGGCCTTGGGGCCGGACACGGTGGCGGCCTTCTTCGCCGAGCCGGTGCAGGGGGCGGGCGGCGTGATCGTCCCGCCGGCCAGCTATTTCGGGAAGATCCAGCCGATCCTGAAGAAGTACGACGTGCTGATGGTCGCCGACGAGGTGATCTGCGGCTTCGGCCGCACCGGAAACATGTTCGGTTCCGACACGTTCGAGATCGCCCCCGACCTCATGACGATCGCCAAGCAGCTGAGCTCGGCCTACCTGCCGATCGCGGGGCTCCTGATGAGCGAGGCCTTCTATCATGTGCTGGCCGACGAGACCGAGAAGCGCGGCATGCTCGGCATGGGCTACACCTATGGCGGCCATCCGGCCTCGGCGGCGGTCGCCCTAGAGACGCTGAAGATCTACGAGGAGGAGGACACGGTCGGCCACGTCCGCTCGGTGGCGGAGCGGTTCCAGGCGCGGCTGCGGCAGCTCGGCGAGCATCCGCTCGTCGGCGAGGCGCGCGGCATCGGCCTCATCGGGGCGATCGAGATCGTCGCCGACAAGGCGACGAAGGCGCAGTATCCGGTTGCCGCCAAGGCCGCGGCGATCGTCGCCGGCAACTGCCTGGCGCACGGGCTGATCCTCCGCCCGCTGCCGGGCGACGTGGTCGGCATCTGCCCGCCCCTGATCATCAGCGAGAGCGAGGTGGACCTGCTCTTCGACCGGCTCGGCCAGGCGCTGGAGGACACGCTGCCGGCGGTGCAGCAGGCGGCTTGAGGGGCTTCGGGGGCGAGCGGGCGGCAGCGGGACGATGAAGCCGCATCCCTGGTTCCAGCCGCTCTATCGCCGCGTGCTGGTCATGCTCTTCTGCGTCGCCTGGACGGCGTGGGAGGGCTACTACGACGCCGGTTCGATGTGGTTCCTTTTGATGCTCGGCATCACCGCCTGGGCGGCCTGGGACTTCTTCCTTTCGGGCAATTACGCGCCGAAGCCGGCTAGCGGCGATTAGCCGGCGGCGGCCAGCTCTCGGAGCCTCTCGGCGAAGCCGGTCCGGCAGGTGAAGCCGAGGCGCTCGGTGGTGCGGCTGGCGTCGTAGACGCGGTCGATGGATTGGAACATGGTCCAGCGCAGGCGTTCGTATATTGCCGGATAGTCCGGGAAGTAGCGCGCGACCACGGCGGGCGCGTCGGTGATGAGCTCGTCGCAGTCATCGGGCGAGAAGGGTGTCGGGGCCGAGACGATGCAGGTCTCGAAGCCGAGCCCGGGTGCCCGGTCGAGGGCCGCGAGGTGGGCCGCCGCCGCGTCCTCGACGGTGAGGCGGCGGAAGAGCAGCTCGTTCGCCTTGGTGTTGGCGTCGGAATGCGGGATTTCGTGCGCCATGTCGTCGGCCTCGGGGAAGAAGCGGGACGTGCGCAGGATGACCACCGGCAGGCCGTGCAGCTCGTGGTTCAGGCGGCAGAGATGCTCGGCGGCGAGCTTGGTCACACCGTAGATGTTGCGGGGCCGGAGCCCCGTCATGGTCTCGGTGATCCAGGCGGCGCGGGTCGCCCCGCCGGCGCGGCCGGCGCGGATCTCGGCCGAGATCATCAGGGACGTGGTCGAGGTGAAGACGAAGCGGTCGACCGCCGAGCCCGTGGCGGTCGCGGCCTCGATCAGGTTGAGCGTGCCCTGAACGTTGCTGGCGACGAAGTCGGACTGGCTGTGCGTCGCCACGTGCGGCTTGTGCAGGGTCGCGGCGTGGATGACGGCCTCGATGCCGGCCTCCTGCATGGTGCGGAAGACGAGTGTCCGGTCGGTGATCGAGCCTCTGACATGCGTGGTCGGGGCGGGTGTCGGGTCGAGGCCGGTGACAGCGTGGCCACGGGCCTCGAGCAGCGGCACCAGGGTCTGGCCGAGCCAGCCCGAGGAGCCGGTGACGAGGACGCGCATGGGCCGGGCGGTCGGCGAGGTTCCTAGTTGACGCGCTGGCAGGAGACGGTCGGTGCGTCGGGCTCGTCGCCGCGCATCACGAGCTCCTGCGCGTCGACCTTGAAGACCTCGCTGGTGCCGTCGGCGGCGAGCTCGGTGAAGGCTGCCATGGCCTGGTTGATGAGATCGGAGACGCCGCCGGTGCTGCCGTCGGCGGCACGGGTGGAGCCCCTGGTGTTGGTCGTCACCATGCGGTCGCCCTCGACCTGCCAGTCGGCGTCGATGGTCATGATGAGGTCGCCGGCGCCCGGCATCTCCTGCTCCATGGGCAGGATCGCCTCGCTGGTCAGCGTGCCGTCGCTGCGGATCTCGAGGTCCGTCTCGATCGGCGGCTGGTCCGGATAGGGGTTGAGCTCCCGGCAGGTCCAGCTGCCCACCAGCTCCGCCGCCGAGACCATGGTGACTTCCTTCGCCACGGCCACGGGCGGGCGGGACTCGCTGGCGAGCGGGTTCAGCTCACCCGGGTCGCAAGCGGCGAGCAGGCCGGCGGCAAGGAGCGGGACGAGGGCGAATGCGGGACGGGTCGACCCGGGTGCTGCTCTCCGGATGCCAAGGCGAGGCGCGAAGGTGCCGAGCGCGCCGGGACTTGGCAAGACCCCGATCAGGGGCCGGGGCGGTGGCAACCGAGCGTCGCTGCACCCGCTTCGGCATCGCGCATGACGAGCTCCCCGGCGCGCACGCGCAGGAGCTCGGTCGGGACGGTCTCGGCCTCTTGCGCCAGGGCCGCGAGGATGCCGTCCATCGCTGGTGCCGGGCTGTCCGGGGCGTTGCCGTCGGCTGGCCGGCTGGTGCCGGTGACGGCGCTGCGGACGAGCTGTCCGGTGACGAGCCGCCAGTTGCCCTGGAGGACGAGGACACGCTCGAAGGGGGCCGGCGGCGCCTCGCCCAGGACGATGCGCTGCTGCCATTCGAAGCTGCCTTCGGGGTCGAGCCGGAGGTCGGTCAGGACGGGCGCCTGATCGGGGAAGGGATCAAGCTCGTGGCAGGCCCAGCTGCCGGCGACCTGGCCCGGGGTCGGGTCCACCGCGTCACGCGTGATATCGAGCGGCGGGCGGCGCGGGGCGCTCCAGGCCCCGTCGTCGACAGCAGCGCAGCCGCCGAGCACGACGAGGAGGGCGCCGAGTGCCCTGTGTCGCGGCATGCGCACCGCTTGGCCCCGCTCAGGCGGCGGCGAGGCGCTCGCGGCCGTGTGGCGCCTCGAAGTCGATGACGGGGCCAATCGGCACGATGCCGGTCGGGTTGATGCTGCCGTGGCTGCCGTAATAGTGCTGCTTGATGTGCGTCATGTTCACCGTCCCTGCCACGCCCGGCCACTGGTAGAGCTCGCGAGCGTAGGCCCACAGGCTCGGGTAGTCGACCAGCCTGCGCAGGTTGCACTTGAAGTGGCCGACATAGACCGGATCGAAGCGCACGAGCGTGGTGAAGAGCCGCCAGTCGGCCTCGGTCACGCGGTCGCCCGCGAGGTAGCGCTGGCGGGCGAGGCGATCGTCGAGCCAGTCGAGGCTCTCGAAGAGGGCGGTGACGGCCTCCTCGTAGGCTTCCTGTGTGGTGGCGAAGCCCGCCTTGTAGACGCCGTTGTTGACCGTGTCGTAGACGCGCTCGTTGACCTTCTCGATCTCCGGCCGGAGGCGGGCCGGCCAGTAGTCGCCGGGCGTGGCGCCGACACCGTCGAAGGCCGCGTTCATCATACGGATGATCTCGGCGGATTCGTTGGAGACGATGGTCCGGCGCTCCTTGTCGAAGAGCACGGGCACCGTCACCCGGCCGGTATAGGCGGGATCGGCCTTCGTGTAGATCTGGTGCAGGTACTCGGTGCCGAAGAGCCGGTCGCCGGTCGCGGCCGCGTCCGCCTCGAAGGTCCAGCCCCGGTCCGCCATGTGCCAGTGGACGACCGAAACGTCGATCAGCGGCTGGAGACCCTTGAGCTCCCGGAAGATCAGCGTCCGGTGCGCCCAGGGGCAGGCGAGCGAGACATAGAGGTGGTAGCGGCCGGGCTCGGCCCTGAAGCCGCCCTCACCGGTGGGGCCGGCGCTGCCATCGGCCGTCACCCAGTTGCGGAAGCTGGAATCGGAGCGGATGAAGCGGCCGCCCGATTCCTTCGTGTCGTACCAGCGGTCCTGCCACTTGCCGTCGACGAGCAGCCCCATCGTACCTGCCTCCTAGGCCGTCAGCTTCTTCGCGATGCCCGCGACGTGGCGGCCCTGGTAGCGGGCCATCTCGAGCTCCTGTGCGGAGGGCCGCCGGCTGCCGTCATTGCCGGCGATGGTCGAGGCACCATAGGGCGAGCCGCCCTTGATCTCGTCCACCCCCATCTGCAGGTCGCAGGCATAGGGCAGGCCGACGATGACCATGCCCTGGTGCAGGAGGGTGATGTGGGTCGAGAGGATGGTGCTCTCCTGCCCGCCATGCTGCGTGTTCGAGCTCGTGAAGACGCTGCCGACCTTGCCGACCAGCCCACCCCTGGCCCAGAGCCCGCCGGTCTGGTCCCAGAAATTGCGCATCTGGGAGGCCATGTTGCCGAAGCGGGTGGGTGTGCCGACGATGATCGCGTCGTACTCGGCGAGCTCGGCCGGGGTGGCGATCGGGGCCGCCTGGTCGAGCTTGACGCCGGCCTTTTTCGCCACGTCCTCCGGCATCAGCTCGGGCACGCGCTTGACCGTGACCTCGACACCGTCGACGCTCGCCGCACCTTCGGCGACGGCGCCGGCCATGGTCTCGATATGGCCGTACGAGCTGTAGTAGAGCACCAGAACCCTGGTCATCGGACCCTCCCATGCTAGGCGTGGTCTCGACATAGGGTGCGTGGATCGGGATGGGCAGGAGGGGCAGCGGAACGGCAGCGTTTCGCCGCCGGCAACGATGACGGGAAAGGACGGTCGATGAACGAGCCGAACGGGGCGGAGGCGCTGGTCCGGTTGCTGGAGCTGCAGGGGGTGCGCCATGTCTTCGGGCTCTGCGGCGACACGAGCCTGCCCTTCTATGACGCCTTCCAGCGCCTCGCACCCGGCATCGATCACATCCTGACGCGCGACGAGCGGCACGCCGCCTACATGGCAGACACCTATGCCAGGCTCACCGGGCGGCCCGGCATCTGCGAGGGGCCGTCGGGGGGTGGCGCCACCTACATCCTGCCGGGCGTGGTCGAGGCGCAGGAGACGGCGGTGCCGCTGCTCGCCATCACCAGCGACATCGCCACCACCAGCCGCGGCCGCTTCGCGCTGACCGAGCTGGACCAGGTTTCTCTTTTTCGCCCGCTGACCAAGTGGAACGCCTCGCTCGACCAGGCGCCGCGGCTGCCAGCCATGCTCCGGCGGGCTTTCCGCGAGATGACGGCGGGGCGGCCGGGTGCGGTGCATCTGGCCCTGCCGTTCGACACGCAGAAGGCACCGGTGCCGGCGGCGGAGCTCTTTGGCGATGCGGCATTCACGGCCGTGCCGGCGAGCCGGCCCTCGGCCGATCCCGCCGCGGTCGAGGCCCTGGCCGAAGCGCTCGCCGCCGCCGAGCGGCCCATGGCGATCTGTGGTGGCGGTGTCCTGACCAGTGGTGCGGAGGCGGCGCTCGCCGCCCTGGCCGAGCGAATGAACCTCGTGGTCGCCACGACCATCACCGGCAAGGGCAGCATCGGCGACGACCATCCGCTCGCACTCGGCGTGGTCGGCTCCAACGGCGGCACGGCGGAGACGCGCCAGCTCGTCGACGAGGCGGACCTCATCCTCTTCATCGGCGCCCGGGCGGGCTCGGTGACGACCGAACGCTGGCGGCACCCCCAGCCGGGCAAGGCCAGGATCGCCCATGTCGACGTCGACCCGGCCGTGCTGGGCGCCAACTACCAGACGGCGCTTGCCGTCCACGGCGACGCGCGGACGGTGCTGGAGGCGCTGCTCCTCGCCATTGGCGACCGGACGGTCCGGGCCCGGGACCCGCGCCCGGATATCGCCCGCGCCAAGTCAGAAAAATTCGCCCGCTTCGCCGAGCTTGCGGCGAGCGACACCCGGCCGATCCGGCCCGAGGCGCTGGTCGCCGCCGTGCAGGCGGCCCTGCCCGAGGACGGCGTCATCGTCGCCGACCCGGGGACACCCTGCCCCTATTTCTCGGCCTACTGGCAGCAGTCGGGAGCCGGCCGGCGGTTCATCAGCAACCGGGCGCACGGGGCGCTCGGCTACGCCCTGCCGGCCGCCATCGGTGCGGCCTTCGCCCGGCCCGGGGCCGCCGTGCTCTCGGTCATGGGCGACGGCAGCTTCGCCATGGCCCAGGGCGAGCTCGAGACGGCGCTCAGGCTGCAGGTGCCCGTGACCTTCGTCGTGGTCGCCAACAGCAGCTTCGGCTGGATCAAGGCGGGGCAGAAGAGCGGCTTCGGGGCGCGCTACTTCTCGGTCGATTTCAGCCCGTGTCCGGCCGCCGCCATCGCCCGCGCCATGGGCCTCGATGCGGTGCGCGTCGAGGCGCCGGGCGAGCTCGAGCCGGCGCTGCGGTCAGGGATGCTGTCGGGCCGGCCGAACCTGATCGAGGTGGTCGCCCAGCCGCTCGAGGAAGCGGCGGCACCGGTCAGCGAGTGGGTGGCTTGACGCGACGGTCGCGCCTCACCTTCCCCGCAGCCTCGCCCAGAGCGGCGTCTGGCCGAGGATGATGGCGAAGAGGAAGAGGGTGAGGCCGAGCGAGATGGGGGCGGTGACGAACTCGCCGAGGAAGGTGAGCGGGTCGTCGCGGGCGGAGATCATGGCGCGCCGATAGGAGACGTCCATCAGCGGGCCGAGAATGACGCCGAGGATCACCGGCGCCACGGGGTAGCCGTAGACCTTCATGAAGTAGCCCAGAATGCCGAAGGCGAGCATCCAGTAAATGTCGACCGGGTTGTTCTGGATGGCGTAGGTGCCGACCGCCGACAGAACCAGGATGAGCGGGATCAGGATGCCCTTGGGGCATTCGACCAGCTTCGTGAAGATGCGGATGCCGGTAAGGCCGAAGACCAGCAGGCAGAGATTGGCCAGCGTCAGCGAGCCCACCGTGAACCAGAAGAGGTGCGGGGTCTCGACCATCAGGAGCGGCCCCGGCTTCAGGCCGTGGATGTAGAGGGCGCCGATGATCACGGCGGTGACCGCGTCGCCCGGGATGCCGAGCGTCAGCATCGGGATGTAGGCGCCGCCGACCGCGGCGTTGTTGGCGGATTCCGGTGCCACGAGGCCCTCATAGGCACCCTCGCCGAAGGGGCGCGTCGGCTCCTTCACCGTCCGCTTGGCGTGGTCGTAGGCCATCAGCGCCGCGATGTCGCCACCCGTGCCCGGCAGGGCGCCGATGACGACGCCGATGCCGCCGGTGCGCAGCGACAGCGGCAGGAGCTTTTTGACCATGCGCCAGTCGGGCAGCAGGCTGCCGACGCGCTGCTTCACTGGTGCCAAGTCGAGATGGCGGAGCTGGTAGAGTGCTTCGGCGACGCCGAAGAAGCCGATCATCGCCGCCACGTAGGGGATGCCGCCCATCAGGCTGAGCGAGCCGAAGGTGAAGCGCCCCTCGGCGGTCATCGGGTCGAGCCCGACCATGCCGATGGTGACGCCGAGCGCCCCGGCGAAGATGCCCTTGGCGAGTGATTGCCCGGCGAGGCTGCCGACGAGGAGGATGCCGATCATCGCCAGCAGCAGGTAGTCGCGGGGCGCCACGAGGAGGGCGAAATTCGCGATCACGGGGGCGGCAAGGGCGAGGGCCAGGACCCCCATGAGCCCGCCCGCCACCGACATGACGGTGGCGACGCCGATGGCCCGCCCGGCCTCGCCGCGCTGCGCCAGCGGATAGCCGTCGAAGGCAGTGGCGACGGCGCTCGGAGCCCCCGGGATGTTGAGCAGGATGGCACTCCTCGCCCCGCCGTAGACGCCGCCCACGAAGATCCCGGCAATCAGGGCCAGCGCGTCGTCGACCGGCCACTTGAAGGTGAAGGAGATGAGGATCGAGACCGCCATGGTCACCGAGAGGCCCGGGATCGCGCCGATATAGATGCCGGCGAAGGTGCCGCCGGCGACCATCAGGAGCAGCCACGGATCGAGCCAGGCCATGAGGAACCAGAGGGCGGTTTGCTCCATCAGTGGCATGCCATCAGAAGAGCCGGCCGGCCGGCAGCACGACCGCGAAGACGTGGCGGAAGACGAACCAGATGAGCGCGAGGCTGGCGGCGCTGACGACGAGGCTCAGCAGGAGCGAGCGGCGGTGCAGGAAGGCCATGCCGGCGAAGAGGAAAAGGAAGGAGCTGACGAGGAAGCCGGCGGGCTCGAGGGCCAGCATGTAGAGGACGATCATGGCCGCGAAGAGCGCCAGCCGCGGCGGCGTGATCTCGGCGAGGAAGCGGCGGGCGGCCCCCTGCCCCGCCGGCGCCCGGCGCCGGGCGGTCCGGCCCAGGATGACGAGGCCCGAGAGCGCCATGGTCGCGGTCGCCAGCATCGGCATGACCCCGGCCGAGGAGAGCGAGGCGAAGCCGGCGATCGTCCAGGCCTGCCAGCCAAGGAAGAGGCTGGCGACGAGGAGGAGCAGGCTGAAGGCGAGCTCACCGGGCTGGCGGTCATGCTGGTCGGGCATCGGAGCTGTACGACTATCGGGCGCGGCTGCGACCCCGGCCGGATCGGGCCGGGGCCGCCGGTGGCCGCTCAGGGCCGCTCGATGCCGAACTCCTCCGGCGAGCGCTTGGTGGCGCCGCCGTCATGCAGCACCCAGGTCGTGACCGACTGCCAGTTGTCGAGGAAGGCGTCGGCCTCGTCGCCCGAGATGTTCATCATGACGTTGCCGCGGTTGGCCATGAGCGTCTGGAAGGCCTCGCTCTCCGCGCCGGTCTTGAAGGCCTCGACGAGCGTCGCCTTGACGTCGTCGGGTGTCTCCTCCCTGACCCACACACCGTAGAACGGGCCCCAGGGCAGATAGCGCGCCATGTCCGGGAATTCGTCGGTGATCGGCGGCACGTCGGGGAAGGTCGCGACGCTTTCCTCGTTGACCACGGTGAGTGCTCTGAGCTGGCCGCCCTTGATGAGTTCGGCCGCCGCCGAGATGCCGGCCGGCATGAAGTCGACGTGGCCGCCCTGCAGCGCGGTGAGCCCCGGGCCCTCGCCGTCGAACGGCACGGCGGTGACCTCGTGCGGGGCGACGGAGTTGAGCAGCGCCGCCACGACATAGGGCAGGCCGCCCGGGCCGGTCGAGGCCATCTTGATCTCGCCCGGCCGGGACTGGGCGTCCTCGACCAGCTCCTTGAAGGACTGCCAGGGCGCGTCGGCCTGGACGACCACCACGGCGACGCCGCGGCCGAGGATGTTGACCGGGTAGAAGCTGCGGTAATCGAGCTCGGAGAGGCCCATGACGCCGTGCAGCTGCGGGTTCTCGGCACCGTAGAGCAGGGTGTAGCCGTCGGCCGGCGCGGCGTTGACATAGGCGACCGAGATGGCCCCGGCGGCACCGGCCTTGTTGAGCATGACGATGGGCTGGCCGAGGACTTCCTCGACGGCGGGCGTGACGCCGCGGGCGACCACGTCGGTGGCACCGCCGGCTCCCCACATGATGACGCCGAGCATCTCGCGCTCGGGGAAGTCCTGGGCCGTGGCGGCGCCCGCCGCGAGCGAGAAGGCGGCAGCCGCCCCGAGCAAGGTCCTGATCATGAATGCCTCCCTGTTTTCGGCCCGCTCCCGGGCCTCAGGGCGGGATTGATGCCCGAAGAGCGTCGGCGCAGTCTAGAGGAAGTCGTGCGCCACGGGAGGGATCGGCATGCAGGCTCGGCCGGACGGGACGCCCGAGGGCGGCAAGGCGCTGTATGGTGCGCCGGTCGGCATCCTGATGCTCGAGGCACTCTTTCCCCGCATCCCGGGCGATGTCGGCAATGCCCTCTCCTTCCCCTTTCCGGTGCTCTACGCGGTGGTGCCGGGCGCCTCGCCGGACCGCGTGGTGCGGCGGCGGGCCGAGGGGCTGCTCGACAGCTTCATCGACGCGGGGCGGCGGCTGGTGCGGCAGGGTGCCGAGGGCATCGTCACCAATTGCGGCTTCCTGGCACTTTACCAGCGCGAGCTGGCGGCGGCGCTCGAGGTGCCGGTGGCGACCTCGAGCCTGCTGCAGGTGCCGTTCGTGGAACGGCTGCTGCCGCCGGGCAGGCGGGCCGGCATCCTCACGATCGCGGCGGGGCATCTGAGTGCGGAACATCTGGCGGC
This sequence comes from uncultured Geminicoccaceae bacterium, assembly GCA_964528705.1. GTDB lineage: Bacteria > Pseudomonadota > Alphaproteobacteria > Geminicoccales > Geminicoccaceae > SLRI01. Next base: position 3,142 of record CAZGUW010000046.1, on the reverse strand, counting down.
AGCCGGGGTCGCGGCCGACACGCCCGTCGCCGGCACCCCGCCGGACGGGCACTTCGTCCGGGCGATCCTCGACGACGGCCCGGAGCTCGATCCGCGTCGCTGCGAGGCCGAGATCGTCGAGGCGGCGATAGGCCTCGTGCGGCGCTCGCCGGAGATCGGCGCCCTCGTGCTGGAATGCACCAACATGTGCCCCTACAGCCGGGCGGTGCGCCGGGCGCTCGGCATGCCGGTCCTCGACATGCTGAGCCTGATCGCCTGGTTCCAGCAAGGACTCCGGCCACCGCTCCATCCGCCCTTCGACTGAGCCCGTGTCTTGAACCGGCAAATCGCTGTCGCCTCGGCGGCGGCGGTGCCGGTTGGTGCCGGCTATCTGACGCGGGAGACCGGCCGCTTGGCGCCGGCAGGGGGATCGGCCATGTCCAGAGAGGCACGTCGAGGGGGACGCGGCGCGCGGCGCGCCGAGCGGCTCGGCACGGGGCTCCGCACGCTGCCCGGCGTGCAGTACCGCATCCCGGTCTACGAGGTGCTGAACGAGGAAGGCCTAGAGCTGATCCACGACGCGTCGTGCCGCATCCTCGAGGAGGTCGGCATCGAGTTTCGCGACGCGGAGGCGCTCGCCATCTGGCGGGACCAGGGGGCGGACGTCGAGGGTGAGCGGGTGCACATTCCGCGGGCCCTCCTCATGGACCTCGTCGGCCGGGCGCCCGCGCGGTTCACGCTCAATGCCCGCAACCCCGAGCGGTCGGTCGAGATCGGCGGCAAGGAGGCGGCCTTCGCGCCGAACTACGGCTCGCCCTTCGTGCGCATGGCGGACGGCGAGCGGCGCTACGGCACGCTCGCCGACCTGCACACCCTGCACAAGCTCGCCCACATGGCACCGGCCATGCACAATGTCGGCTCGGTGATCTGCGAGCCGACCGATTCGCCGGTGAGCCACCGCCACCTGCACATCACCGCCTCCGCGATCCGCCATTCGGACAAGAGCTTCATGGGCCCGGTCACCGCACCCGAGCGCGCCGCCGACGCCGTCGCCATGGCGAAGCTGGTGTTCGGCGAGACGTTCGTCGAAGAGAACGCGGTCATGGTGTCGCTGGCCAATGCCAACACGCCGCTCGTCTGGGACGAGACCATGCTGGGGGCCGTCAAGGTCTATGCGCGCGCCGGCCAGGCGATGGTGCTGGCCCCCTTCACGCTCGCCGGCGCCAACACGCCCGCCTCGGCCGTGGCGACGGTGGCCCAGCTCAATGCCGAGGCGCTGGCCGGCATCGCCTTCGCCCAGGCGGTCCGGCCCGGAGCACCCGTGATCTACGGCAATTTCCTCGCCACGGTCTCGATGAAGTCAGGGGCGCCGATGGCCGGGACCTCGGAGCTCGCCCTCATGAACTTCATGATCGGCCAGCTCGCCCGGCGCTATGGCGTGCCTTGGCGCTCGTCCGGCATGCTCACGGGATCGAAGGTCTGCGACGCCCAGGCGGCCTATGAATCGGCCTTCAACATGCTGCCGATCCTGCTCGCCGGGGCGAACTTCGTCATGCACTGCGCCGGCTGGTCGGAGGCCGGCCTCGTCTGCAACCTCGCCAAGTTCATGCTCGACGCCGAGCAGATGGAGATGCTGCACCGGCTGGCCCAAGGGCCGCGCTTCGACGATTTCGAGGAGGCGCTGGGGGCCATCCGCGAGGTCGGGCCGGGCGGGCATTTCCTCGGCAGCGACCATACCCAGGCGCACTTCCAGGACGCCTTCTTCATGAGCCGGCTCGGCGACAACAACAGCTTCGAGCAGTGGCAGCTCGACGGGTCGAAGGACGCCAATGCCCGCGGCCTCGAGGCGGCGGAGGCGGCGCTTCCGGGCTACGCGCAGCCGCCCCTGGACCCCGCGATCGACGAGGCGCTCGACGCGTTCATCGCCGAACGCCAGGCGGCGATCCCGCCGAGCTTCGACTGAGCGCGGCACGCTAACCCTATCTTCATCGCTCCGGTCCATGCTGGCCGCCCATCGAAAACGGCATGGGATCGTGCTGCATGGCACAAGAGCGGAACGCTGCGGCGGACATCGCCAAGGGGCTGGCGATCGTGCTGGTCGTCTACGGCCACGCGGTCGACGGCGTGCAGGCGGCGGTGCCGATGCCGGAATGGCTCTACGATTCGCTGATGAAGCCGTTCGGCCAGGTGGCGGTGCCGCTCTTCTTCCTCATCACCGGGCTTTTCGCGGCCTCGGCGCAGCGCCGCGACTGGCCGGGCTTCTTCGATCGCACCATCGCCAACCTGCTCTGGATCTTCCTCGTTTGGAACGTCCTGCAATATGCCGGGCGGGTGCTGTTCGCCACCTATGCCAACGACCCGATCGACCCGGCCGCCATCCTCTGGTTCTGGCTCAATCCGATCAACGTCACCTGGTTCCTCTGGGCGTTGATGCTCTACTACGTGATCCTGCGCCTGGCGCGCGACGTGCCGCTGGCGCTCCTGATCGCGGCGGCCGGCGTGATGGCGGCGGACCCCTGGATCGGCGACAATTTCGCGCTGCAGCAGGGCTCGCGTTTTTTCGTCTTCTTCCTGCTCGGCCATGCCCTGGCGCCGGTGCTGCGCGACGGCGGCTGGCGGCCCGGGGGCGGGGTGGTCGCCCTGATGCTCGGGCTCTATTTCGCGGCCAACCTCACCCTCGTGCATCTGGGCTGGCTCTTCGAGCCTCTGCCCAACTTCCTCGTGCGCTGCCTAGGGATTGCCGGGGTGCTGGGCCTGTGCACCTGGCTGGCCGAGCGCGGCCGGGCCGGCTGGCTGCGCTGGCTCGGCACCTACACGCTCTCGATCTTCGTCATGCACACCATCGTCACGGCCGGGGCGCGCGAGGTGCTGCTGCGCAGCGGGGTGACCGAGGCGCCGCTCGTGCTGATCGTCGTCGCAACCGTGGCCGGCGTCGCGGTGCCGCTGGCGGTCCAGCTCGGCCTCGAGCGGCTGGGCCTGCCCTGGCTCTTCCGCCGCCCCGCCTGGTTCCGCCTGCCGGCGCCCCGGCCGGCGCCGGTCCCGGCGGAAGGCTGAGGCGGGCGCGGGCTGGATGGGGAGCGGGAGGTCGCGCCCGCGGTGGCCGGCTGGCGGGGTATCGGCGGCGGCGCTGGCTGGCCGGGTGGCTGGCTGAGGAGGCATGTTG
>CAZGUW010000045.1:0-23972 GCA_964528705.1 uncultured Geminicoccaceae bacterium | reverse complement strand
TGGCGGCCTCCGGCATCGGCGACTTCCGCTACATCATGAAGTGGAACGAGCTGAACGCGCCCTTGAAGCGCAACACCTCGCTCGGCGATGTCGGCGGGGCCGGGGTCTATCTCCTTTCCGAGCTCGGCAGCGGGACGACGGGCGAGGTCCTGCATGTCGACAGCGGCTACCACGTGGTCGGCATGAAGGCCGTGGACGCCCCCGACATCGCGACCGTCTGAGCGCAGGACGTCATGGCGGGCAGCAGCTTCGGCACGCTCTTCCGGTTCACCACCTGGGGCGAGAGCCACGGGCCGGCGATCGGCTGCGTGGTCGACGGCGTGCCCTCCAGGCTCGAGCTGGCCGCGGCGGACATCCAGCACTGGCTCGACCGGCGCCGGCCGGGCCAGTCGAAGTGGACGACGCAGCGCCAGGAGCCGGATCGGGTCGAGATCCTGTCCGGCGTGTTCGAGGGCCGGACCACCGGCACACCGGTCAGCCTCTTGATCCGGAACGAGGACCAGCGCTCGAAGGACTACGGTGCGATCGCCCGGAGCTACCGGCCGGGCCATGCCGACTTCACCTATGACGCCAAGTACGGCATCCGCGACTACCGGGGCGGCGGGCGGAGCTCGGCGCGCGAGACGGCGATGCGGGTCGCGGCCGGCGCCATCGCCCGCAAGGTCCTGGGGCCGGGCATCACGATCCGGGGCTACATGGTGCAGATGGGTGCGGATCGGATCGATCGGCAGCGGTTCGACCCGGCGGCGATCGAGGCCAACCCCTTCTGGTGCCCGGACGCAGCGGCGGCGGGGCGCTGGGAGGAGCTGCTCGGCCGGGTGCGCAAGGCCGGCTCGTCGATCGGCGCCGTGGTCGAGGTGGTCGCCTCGGGCGTTCCGGCCGGCCTCGGCGAGCCGATCTACGACAAGCTGGACAGCGATCTTGCCAGGGCGATGATGAGCATCAACGCGGTCAAGGGGGTCGAGATCGGCGCCGGCATGGCGGCGGCGGCACTTTCGGGCGAGGAGAACGCCGACGAGATGCGCCAGGGGCCGGACGGCCCGGTCTTCCTCTCGAACCAGGCCGGCGGCATTCTCGGCGGCATCTCGACCGGCCAGGACATCGTCGTCCGCTTCGCCGTCAAGCCGACTTCGTCGATCCTCTCGCCGCGCCGCTCGGTGACGGCGGACGGCGACGAGACGGAGGTCGTCACCAAGGGGCGGCACGACCCCTGCGTCGGCATCCGCGCCGTGCCGGTCGGCGAGGCCATGCTCGCCCTGGTGCTCGCCGACCACCTGCTGCGGCACCGGGGTATATTCGGCGGCTGAGTTCGCCGCCCCGGCTTTACCGGGGCTTCACCTAGAGATGCGAGAAAGAGGGTCACCGGCCCGATGCGTCCACCGGGGGACATGAAGTCCCCTGCAGCGGGTCGACAACCGCCTCAAGTAGAGGGAAACACCTATGCAGTGGGTGCACAAGCGCTCCTTGCCGATACCGGCATTGACCATCACCGACCCCGCCCTGGTTGTCGCCTATCGCTATTGGGCCGAGCGCAAGGACGGTGCCCACCTGCCCGCGCGCTGCGCGGTCGACACGCCGACCTTCCGCCTCCTGGTGCCCGACGCGCTCTGGCTCGACCGCAGCGCCTATGCGGGTCGGCTCGCCCCCTTTCTCGAGGCGACGCAGGTGCACGCGCCCACCATGACCCTCGAGGAAAGCCTGCGCCTCGACCTGGACGCAACCTCGGTCACCGGGGTTCCCCTCCTGCAGCTGGTCGAGCTCAAGGTCAAAGGCAAATCCCTTATCTACCAACAGTTGCTTTTGCCTACCTCTGATGACGGGTGCAAGGTGAGCGAGCTGCTCGAGGTCAGCAAGCTGGGCGCCTTGCAGTTGATGAACATCCGGCAGACTAGCGCGTGACGGGTGCGGATGCCGCATTCCGCGCCAAAATGTGCGAATTGCCACAGATCGCGCCCGGGTCGCCGTGCTTTTTATTGCCGCGCTGAGGGCTGAGACTTGCCGCCTGTGGGGACGCGTTCCTCACAGGCATTTTTTTTGGCAGCACCGTCCGCGGCCGCCGGCAACGGATGAGAGGTCGAGCCGGGGATTGCCGGCCGTGCCCGCCCCTGCCACATTCCGCCGGCGCCTGGCGGGCGGGGTCCGCCGGCGGGTTTCGGACCATTCGGGGAGGGACGGCAATGCGGCTCGCGGCGGCCATGGGGCGGCTGGGCACGGAAAGCGCTTTCGAGGTCTTGGCGCGGGCGACAGCGCTCAAGGCACAGGGGCGCGACATCATCAATCTCGGCATCGGCCAGCCGGACTTCCCGACACCGCCGCACATCGTCGAGGCGGGTGTCAAGGCGCTCCGCGACGGTCATCACGGCTACACGCCGGCCAACGGCATCCTGCCGCTGCGCGAGGCGGTGGTGCGCGACATGGCGGCCAGGCGCGGCGTGGAGGTCGATCCGGCCTCGGTCGTGGTCGTGCCGGGCGGCAAGGTCACCATGGCGTTCGCCATGCTGATGTTCGGCGAGCCGGGTGCCGAGATCATGTACCCGGATCCGGGCTTTCCGATCTACCGCTCGATGATCGAGTTCACCGGCGCCAAGGCCGTTCCGATCGCGCTGCACGAGAGCAAGGGCTTCGCCTTCTCGGCCGAGGAGGTGCTCGGCCAGATCACCGACCGCACGCGGCTGATCATCGTCAACAGCCCGGCCAACCCGACCGGCGGCGTGGTGCCGAAGGCGGAGCTCGACAAGTTCGTCAAGGGCCTCGCCGACTTCCCCGAGGTCGCGGTGATGTCGGACGAGATCTACGCCCGCATGTGCTACGACGGCGTGCCGCACGCCTCGCTCACGACATATCCCGAGATCGCCGACCGGCTGATCCTTCTGGACGGCTGGTCGAAGACCTATGCCATGACCGGCTGGCGGCTGGGCTGGGGAGTGTGGCCGAAGGACCTCGCCGAACTCGCCACGCGCCTCGCCATCAACGTCAATTCCTGCGTTAATGCCGCCACGCAGTATGCCGGCATCGCAGCGCTCGACGGGCCGCAGGACGCGGTCGCCAGCATGGTCGAGGCCTTCGACCGGCGGCGCGCGGTGATCGTCGAGCGGCTCAACGCGCTGCCCGGCTTCCGCTGCGCCGTGCCCGGCGGCGCCTTCTACGCCTTCCCCAACATCGAGGGCACCGGCCTCGGCTCGCGGGCGATGCAGGACGGCCTGCTCAACGAGGCCGGGGTCGCGATCATCAGCGGCACCAGCTTCGGCGTCCACGGCGAGGGCTATGTCCGCTTCTCCTATGCCGCCTCGATCGAGGAGATCGAGAAGGCCATGGACCGGATCGCCGGTTTCCTGGCGAAGCGCGCCGCCTGAGGAGACTGGCGTGCCGCTCGGGCGCAAGCCCGGGGCACATTTTCGGCCGAGAGTGCCCGGGGTGACGAAGCCCGGGGTGCGAGCATGGCGGTCGCGGTCGAACGGCTGACGGAACGGGGGCAGGTGCCCCTCGGCAATCGGTGCTACACCGAGCCTGCGTTCTTCGCGGCGGAGCTCGACCGGGTCTGGGGCGGCGGCTGGTGCTGCATCGGCTTCGCCGCCGACGTGCCGGAGCCGGGCCATGTGGCACCCGTCCGGCTCGGCCGCCGGCCGCTGCTGCTGGCGCGTGACCGGGTCGGGCGGCTCCGGGTCTTCTGGAACGTCTGCCGGCATCGCGGCATGACGCTTGTCGAGGCGCCGACGCGGCTCAAGGGCGCCATCCGCTGCCCCTATCATTCCTGGTGCTACGCCCTCGACGGCACGCTCAAGGCGACACCGCATGTGGGTGGGCCCGGGCGGAGCAGCGATCCGGCCGTCGACCGGGCAGCGCTCGGCCTCGCCGAGATCCGCTCGGCCGAGTGGCTGGGCTGCGTCTTCGTCGATCTCTCCGGCAGCGCCCCGCCCTTCGCCGAGTTCATCGCCCCCCTCGCCCGACGCTGGGCCGATTTCGTCGACCGGCCGCTCTTCGCCGGCGGCGCCGACTGCCGTTTCGAGCTCGAGGTCGAGACCAACTGGAAGCTCGCGGTCGAGAACTACTGCGAGAGCTACCACCTGCCCTGGGTGCATCCGGGGCTGAACAGCTACTCCAGGCTCGAGGACCACTACGACATCGTCGAGCCCGGCTTCTCGGGCCAGGGGACGCGGGCCTACCGGCCGATGCTCGCCGCCGATGGCAGCCGCCTGCCGCGCTTCGCCGGTCTCGGCAGCCAGTGGGACGAGGGGGCGGAGTATGTCGCCCTCTATCCCAACCTGCTGCTCGGCGTGCACAAGGACCACACCTTCGCGCTCCGCCTCGAGCCGCTCGCGGTGGACCGCACCATCGAGCATGTTGCGCTCTGGTTTGCCGACGAAACCGCGCTCGACGCCGATCGCGCGCCCTTGCGCCAGTCCCTCGCCCGGCTCTGGCGCGAGGTCTTCGCCGAGGACATCGGCGTGGTCGAGGGCATGCAGCGGGGCCGCCATGCGACCGGCTTCGACGGCGGCGTGCTGTCGCCCGCCATGGATGGTGCCACGCGCGCCTTCCACACCTGGGTCGCCGGGCGCTACCGGGCGACGGGGCTCGATGCGGCGTGAGCCGGACGACGCGACGCTCGACGCCCGGCTGAAGGCGGCCGCTGCCATCGGCGATGCGATGGTGCTCGCCGGGCTCTATCGGCTGGCCGGCGACCGTGCCCTGGCACATGGCGAGATCGACGCCGCCGCCTTCTTCTGGACCCAGGCCCATGTCTGGGCGCTGGTCGCCGGCGACGCCCCATTGGTCGAGGCGCTGGCCCGATGCCTGCGGGAGGCGGGGCGACTCGACTGATACGGCCCGGTGGGAGCCAGTCTACGAATCCTATATCGAGCGCCTGGCCGGCGGGTGTATCGTCGTCGCCAAAGGTGCCCATGAGGCACCGCTGAAGGGGACAGGCGATGCCTATCGGGCAACGGGCGATGGCCGCGGTTCGCGACGAGGTCGGCCAGGTCTTGTGGGATGCGCCGCTCTACCAGGGGATCTTCAACGTCGAGCTGGAGCGTGCGCCGACCAGGGTCCGCTTTCGATTTCGGACCTTCTGGCCCTGCTATGCCAGGGTCGAGGTCTTCCGCATGGTGACCGGCGAGCTCGATCTCGACATGGAGAAGGAGAACCTGCTCAGGGTTGGCTACGAGCTCTTCGGCAACCCGAAGGTGAGCCACGACGTACTGATCACCGAGCTCGAGCAGGCGCACCGCTTCTGGCACCGCATCTCGGTACCGAGAAGGACGCCCGAGTTCCCGACCGCCACGGGCTTCGTGCGTTCGCGGGGCGAATTCTTCACGCCACGCCGCACCACCACGGTCACGGTCGACCGCATCCATATCCTCGACGACAGCGATACCTCGGGTGCAGGCGAACTCGGCTTCAGCCTCGGCCTCTACAATGCCGCGGAGCCGCGCCAGCGGCTCGTCGAGCCACGCCTGACGGCAAAGAGCGGGCTCAGCTCGGGCGACGATCTGCAGCGACCGTTCGGCCCTGGCGGCCAGACGATCGAGCGGGCGCCTGATTTCATCGGTGTCTATGTGTTCGGCATCGACGACGACACCACAATCTGGGGTGCGCCCTGGTACGGCGCCGGCATTGTCGGTCGTCGCCCGCCCGATACCATGCCAAAAGGCGACATGACGGCATCCTGGCCCTACGCCGACTGGACCGAAGCGCTGCACCTGACTGCGACCGGCGGCAAGATGGGGCGCCAGGATGGCAGCTTCGACTTCGATAGCGTCAAGGGTCGGCTGCACTACTCGGTGCATGGCAAATTTGTCACCGAGGTCATCGACACGCTCGGCGAGCGGCTCACACCGCCCTGGAAGAAGATTTTCAAGACCAAGATGGCGATCGACACAGGCGGCAAGTTCGCCGGGCTGGTCGGCCTGCCGGAAGGCTCGGTCGGGGTCGCCCTCGATCCGCATGGTCGGCTCGTGTTCGGTGAGCCCGACAGCATCGATCGCTGGCGCGAGATCGAGGGGCCGGTGTTCACCAGCCTCGTCGCCAAGGCCACGCGGGCCGGCGGCCTGGTGCTCGTCGGCCGGGACGGCGAGGGTGTCAGCCATGCGGCACGTCTCGCCGAGCCGCACCGCGGGCAGCCGTGCTGGACGACCGTCGGCCGCACAGTGGAAGCCCCGCCGGCGCTGCTCGAGGACGCGGACGGCGTCGTGCACCTCGTGGTTCAGGACGGGCGCGGGCGACCCTGGCGTTCAAGCCTGGAACGGCCCGGTCGTCCACCGGCCGAGCCGGTCCGCCTGCATCCGGCACGGATCGGGCGGCCGGTCCTGGCACTCGATGCCGATGGTGGGCTGGTGCTGGCGGCCAGCCTCGCCGACGGCGGGCTGCTCGTCCTGTCGCTGGCGTCGAATGGCGAACAGGCCGTGCCGGAGGTCTGCGAAGGGAATTTCGCCGAGGCGCTGGCGATCGTCGCGGACGACACGGCCGGCCCGCTGCTCGTGGCGATCGACAGCGAGGATCGGATTTACATTCGGCCACTGGCGGAGCGTGGTGCCTTGTTCGAGGATCACGGCACGCTCGAGGATCTGCTCGAAGCATTGCCGGAGCAGGGCCGCACCTGCGCGCCGGCGCCTCCGGTCGCCGCCTGACCAGGAACTGGACTGGCGGCGCTATGTGGCGGGCTCGTCCGGCTCGGGCTCGGCAGGTCGAAAGCAGCTGGCCAGCAGGTAGGTCTCGGAGGAATCGCTGCGCGTCGCCTTCGGGCGGATGAGCCGGAGCTTCGCGAAATGCGGGCGCGCCCGGTCGAGGACGCGGGTCTCGGCACCCTTGACGAGCTTGATCAGGGCCTGGCCCTCGGGGGCGAGGACCTGCGTGGCGAAGTCGATCACCGTCTCGCCCACCGCCTCGGCCCGCAGCCGGTCGACGAGGCGCCGGCCGGTGGCGTCCGGGGCGATGTCGGAGAGCACGGTCCCGACCTTGCCGCCGAGCCGCTCGAGGAGCCGGGCCTGGATGGCGGCATCGAGGAAGTCGCCCTGGATGAACTCGACGCCATGGATCGGGTCCACCGGCAGGAGGTCGAGGGCCAGGACCCGGGCACCCTTCGCCGCCGCGTACTGGCTCCAGCTGCCGGGGGCGGCGCCGAGGTCGACCACCGCCTCGCCCTTCGCGATCAGCCTGAAGCGGGTGTCGATCTCCTCGAGCTTGAAGACCGACCGCGCCCGCCAGCCGGCGCGCTGCGCCTGTTGGACGTAGGGGTCGTTGAGCTGGCGCTGCAGCCAGCGCGTCGAGCTGGCGCGACGGGTGCGCGAGCGCTTGAGGGTCGTCTTTTCCGTTCGCTGCACGGGTCAGCTCACCCTGATCAGGCCACTGGGCGCAGGGCAGCACCGAGGTCGAGGCCGAGGATGCTGTTCAGGATGCCTTCGCGCACGCCGCGGTCGGCGACGCGCAGCCGGCTGATCGGCCAGCATTCGTGGATCGCATCGAGGATGGCGCAGCCGGCGATCACGAGGTCGGCGCGGCCCTGGCCGATGCAGGGATGGGCGGCGCGGCCCTGGTGGTCGAGGCGGCGGAGGCGCTCGGTCACGGCGGCGATCGCGGCATAGGGCAGGGTCAGGCCGTCGACCCGGCGGCGGTCGTAGCGGCGCAGCCCCAGATGGACGGCGGCAAGTGTCGTCACCGTGCCGGAGGTGCCGAGCATCTGCACCGCCGGGGGCTCGAGCGAACGCGGCATGAAGCCGCCGAGCGACGCCCTGGTGAGGGCCTGGCGCGCGGTCTCGACCATCGCCGCGTACTCGCTCTCGTCGGGCTCCCGGCCGAAGGATTCGGCGAGCGTCACGACGCCGAGCGGCAGCGACACCGCATCGCCGGGGCCGCCGGCGGCCCGGTCCATCCAGAGCACCTCGGTGCTGCCGCCGCCGATGTCGACCATCAGAAGCTCGTCCGCCGCATCGTCGATCAGGGGCAGGCAGCCCAGGAGTGCCAGCTTCGCCTCCTCGTCCTGGCTCAGCACCTCGAGGCGGAGACCGACGTCTCGCTCGACCCGGGCAAGGAAGGCCGCACCATTGGACGCACGGCGGCAGGCCTCGGTCGCCACGCAACGCAGCTCGGCCACCCGGTTGCGGTCGATGATCCGCTTGCACACCCCGAGTGCTGCGAGGGTGCGCCGGATGGCCGCGTCGCCCAAGGCGCCACTGCCCGCCAGCCCTTCGCCGAGGCGGGTGATGCGCGAGAAGCTGTCGACGACCTCGAATGTGGAATCGTGGGGCTCGGCGACCAGCAGCCGGCAATTGTTCGTGCCGAGATCGAGGGCGGCGATCCGCGTCGGCGGCCCGGCGCGCGGGCTCCGCCATGGGCGGCCGACACCCTTGGCGCCTCCGCTTGGGAGCGTGGTCTGGTCTGCGTGTCTGTACATCTGTTCACCTGATCGACACATAGTAGGAGGGTGCCGTCAGCGCGCAAGGCGCTTTCGCCCCCGACCGTGCCTCCCGCCGGCACCGGGGTCCTTGCCGCAGGCCAGTGGGCTTGCTACGCCACAGTTGCCTGCCAGCCTCTGCCGGAGCACCGATGAGCGAAACCGCGACCCTGCCCCTGATGCCGCAAAAGGCGCCGTTCAAGGTCGATGTCACGGCCGGCAAGACCTATTTCTGGTGCGCCTGCGGCCAGAGCATGAAGCAGCCGTTCTGCGACGGCAGCCACAAGGGCTCGGACTTCAGCCCGGTGAAGCACACCGCCGCGAAGGATGGCGCACTGTGGTTCTGCGGCTGCAAGCGCACCGGCAGGCAGCCGCTCTGCGACGGCACCCACAAATCCCTTTGAGGAATCCCGTCATGCGTGGTGCCCTGCCGCTCGCCGCCGTGCTGCTCCCCGCCCTCTTGCTCGGCGGCTGCGTCGGCAAGACGGAAGAGGCCGCGGTCTGCCCGGACAGCGCCATCATCCACGGGCTCGACCGCTTCAATGGCACCGACGACAAGGGGCAGGAGATCGTCGCGACCATCGAGAACATCGACGGTCTTTGCCAGCTGCAGGGCGAGACCCTCGACCTCGACATCAGCTTCGACATCGTGGTGAACGGCCCCGAAGGCACGCCGATCACCTATTTCGTGGTGCTCGCCGACCCTTCCGGCAACGTGATCGAGAAGGCCAGCTTCGCGACCGCCGTTCCGGCGGGTGCCGGGGACGGCACGGTCAGGCTGCGCGAGCAGCTCAAGCAGCGGGTCCAGGACGTGGCGGCCGGCACCTCGGCCAGCTACTCCATCCTGATCGGCTTCGACCTGCCGCCGGAGACGGCGCTGGAGCAGCGCCGGTCGCTCTGAGGCGCTGGCCGCCTATTGGGCGGCGGGTTTCAGCCAGACCGCCGTGTCGTGGATGGCCGCCCCGCCGGCGGGCGGTGCCGCGTCGGCGCCGAGCAGGAGGTTGATGCCGATCCCGCCCACCCAGTCGGCGTTCGGCCAGATGCTCTCGACGACGATCGTGCCGGGGTGCATGCCGTCCCGCGCCACCGCATGCAGGCGCACGGCACCGCGTGCATTGCCGAGCTCGACCAGATCGCCCTCGGCGATGCCGAGGCGGGCGAGCGAGTCGGGATGGATCATGGCACTCGGCCGGCCCTCGCGCTTGCGCCCCGATTCCAGCTCGGTGAAGCTCGTGTTGAGGAACTGTCGGGCCGGGGCGGCGACGAGGCGGAACGGGTGCTCCTCGGTGATCTCGTCGGTGATCGCCAGATGGTCCGGCAGGGTCGGCATGACCGCGTGGTCGGCGCCATGCAGCGCCCAGTCGGCCCTGAAGTGGAAGCGGCCGTCGGCCGTCGGGAAGCCGTTCCGGTAGTGCGCGGTGTCGGCGTCGGGCAGCGCCTCCCAGCCGCCGCTCTCGTGCACGGTCGCGGCATCCGGCCAGCCGGAGCGGGCGAGCAGGTCCTCGATCAGCTCCCACTCGGTCATGGCGAAGCCGCGATGCTCCGCGCCGAGGCGCTTCGCCAGCTCGCAGATGACGAAATGGTTGGGGCGCACGTCGGCATAGGGCTCGAAGATCTTGCGGCCGATCTGGAACCGCGAGTGGCCCGAGGCGTGGTAGATGTCGTCGTGCTCGAGGAACATGGTGGCGGGCAGCACGATGTCGGCCTGCCGCGCCGTCTCGGTCAGGAACTGCTCCTGCACCGCGACGTAGAGGTCCGGCCGGGCGAAGCCCTCGTGCACCTTGCCGAGCTCGGGTGCTATGCACATCGGGTTGGTGTTCTGGATCAGCAGCGCGGTGACCGGCGGCCCGCCCTGCAGGTCGACCGGGTCGTGGGTCAGGACCGGGCCGATCCGCGACTGGTCGAGCAGCCGGGTCGCCGGATCGATGACGTCGTGGCCCTCGATGGTCGCCTTGTCCCAGTGGTAGAGGTCGCCCATGTTGTACAGCCCGCCGCCGCCCGCGTGCTGCCAGGCGCCCTTGACCACCGGCAGGCAGGAGGCGGCATGCATGGCGGCCGAGCCGTTGCGCGTGCGGGTGAAGCCGAAGCCGAAGCGGATCCAGGGCCGCTCGGCGTTGCCGTAGAGGGCGGCGAACCGTTCGATCAGCGCCACGTCGAGGCCGGTGATGGCGGCGGCCCAGTCGGGCCCGCGCGACGCGAGATGCGCCTCGAGCTCGGCCGGGCAGTCGGTCATCCGGGCGAGATACTCCCGGTCCGCATGGCCGTCGCGAAAGAGGATGTGCATGACGGCACAGGCGAGCGCGCCGTCGGTGCCCGGCCGTACCGGCAGATGCAGGTCGGCCTGCTCGGCGGTGCCGCTGCGATAGGGGTCGACGACGAAGAAGAGGGCGCCGCGCTTCTTCGCCTGGGCCACATGGCTCATCAGGTTGACGTGGGTGGCGACCGGGTTGCAGCCCCAGACACCGATCAGGTCGGCATGGCTGCCCGCCTCCTCGGCCGGGACGCCCCAGCGCTTGCCGTAGCCGGCCCGCCAGCCGGTATCGGCGAGCGTCGTGCAGATGGTCGACTTGAAGCGCGACCACTTCTTCGCGTGGGTCAGCCGCTGGACGCCGTCGCGCTGCACGAAGCCCATCGTGCCGGCGTACCAGTAGGGCCAGACGGTCTCGGAGCCATGGCGCTGCTCGGCCCGCGTGAACGCCTCGGCGATCTCGTCGAGCGCCTCGTCCCAGCCGATACGGGCGAAGTCGGTGGAGCCGCGCTCGCCGGTCCGCCGCATCGGGTAGGCCAGGCGGTCCTTGTGGTGATAGCGCTCGGCATAGCGGCTGACCTTGGCGCAGATGACGCCGGAGGTGTAGCTGTTGCGCTTCGAGCCCTTGACCTTGCCGAGCCGGCCCTCGGCCGTCTTCTCGACCTCGAGCGCGCAGACGCTCGGGCAGTCGTGCGGGCAGACGGTGGCATGGGTCGTGCTGGTCATGGGGCGCTATTCCGCTTGGGTCGGCCTCATTGATAGGCGCGATCGGCCCCGACCGGGAGAGCCAATCGCGCGTCGCGCCCGGGACTTCTCGGCCTGCCGCGGCGGCGGGTCGCTACTCGACGGTGATGGTAATCGGCTCCGACATCACGGGCGGGTCGTGCGGGACGTGCGACCAGTCGCCGAGAACGAGCTGCAGCGTATGGCTGCCCGGTGCGAGGTCGAGCGTCGCCTGTGTCTGGCCGCCGCCGAAATGCCGGTGGTTGTCGTCGGCGGGCAGCGGCTGGTCGAGCGGCGGCAGCTCGGCGACGTCGATCAGGAGATGGTGGTGGCCGGTGTTCTCCTTCTCGACGCCGGCCGGGGCGACGCCCATGCCGGCGAGGCCGAAGATCACCGTGACCGGGCTCTGCACCACCGCACCGTCAGCGGGCTGCAGAATGGTGAGCTCGACGCCTTCGGGCGCTGGACTCCGCTCCTGGGCGAGAGCGGCGAGAGGCAATCCGGCAAGGAGCAGGGCAGTGAGGAGCGGGCGAAACATCTCGACTGGCCTCCATGCGATATGAATCAGGTCACCCGGAATAGCAGAGGCTCGCCGGTCCGCAAGTTGAGCGCGTTCCGGCGGGCGACCTCGAGCGAGCGCTCGAGGGTCTCGCCGGTGAGCCAGGCCAGATGCGGCGTCACGGTGACGTTGGGCAGGGCCAGGAGCGGATTCGAAGGATCGATCGGCTCGGCCTCGAAGACGTCGAGCCCGGCGGCACCGAGCTGGCCGGTGCGCAGCGCCTCGATCAGCGCCGGCTCGTCGACGAGGCCGCCGCGTGCCGTATTGACGAGGATCGCACCGGGCTTGATGGCGCGCACGTCGACGAGGCCGGCAGTTTCCTCGGTCAGCGGCAGGTGGAGCGAGACGATGTCGCTGGTCGCGAGCAACTCGGCGAGCGGCAGGTAGCGGGCGGGTGCATCCGGCTTCTCGGCCCGGCTCCAGTAGACCGGCTCGGCTGCCATGGCCGTCAGGATCGGGGCCAGCATCTGCGGCACGGCACCCATGCCGACGAGCCCGACGCGCCGGCCGGCGAGCTCGCCCAGGGCCTCCATGGTGGCCAAATGCGGCGCCCACTGGCCCTGGCGAAGCGCCGGGTCGACCTCGGCGAGGCGGCGCAGGCTGGCCAGCATCAGGAGCAGCGTCAGCTCGACCACCGCCCGGGTGTTGGTGCCGGGCATGTTGGCGACCTGGATGTCGCGCGCCTTCGCCGCCTCGAGGTCGATGGTGTTGAGCCCGACCCCCCATTTCTGGATCAGCCGGAGCCGCGGTGCGGCATCGATCAGGTCGGCCGTGACCGGGGAGAGTGCGTGCCAGAGCACTTCCGTCTCGGGCAGCTCGCGCGCGAGGCCGTCCGGGTCCTCGGGTGCCACGATGCGCACGTCCAGCCCGTCGGCGGCAAGCGCGCGCAGCCGTCTCGTCAGCCGCTCGCCAGCTTGGTAATGGAAGAGCACACGCTGCACGGTCATCCTCCCTGCCGGTCGTCACGACCCGGCGACGTGGCCGGCAGCCCAGCGTCGATCGGGGATGCCGCAATGCGGGTCGGTTGGAACAGCGACATCATGGCCGTGCTGCGCCGCGCGGGCCTGCTCGAGCTCGGGGCACCTCCGCCGATGGTGCCGCTCACCGGCGGCGTCTCCTCCGATATCTGGCGTGTGGACGTCGCTGGCAAGCAGTACTGCGTGAAGCGGGCGCTGGAAAAGCTCAAGGTGCAGGCTGACTGGCGGGCCCCCATCGAGCGCAACAGCTACGAGGCGGCCTATCTCGAGGTGGTCGACCGCCTGGTGCCCGGAGCGGTGCCGGGCCTGATCTATGTCGACGAGGCGGCATCGGCGATCGTCACGCGATATCTCGACCCGAAGGCCTACGAGCTCTGGAAGACGGCGCTCATGGCGGGAGAGATCGATCCGGCCGTGGCCGCCGCCGTCGGCGACCGGCTCGGACGAATCCACAGCCTGACGGCCGACGATGCGGCGATTGCCGCCCGGTTCCGCAGCGACCAGGTCTTCCACGCCATCCGGCTCGAGCCCTACCTCCTCGCCACGGCCGAGACCCAGCCCATGGTCGCCACGCAGCTGCGCGCCCTCGCCCGCCGGACGGCGGCAACCCGGCGCTGCCTGGTGCATGGCGATGTCAGCCCGAAGAACATCCTGGTCGGCAGGCTGGGCCCGGTGCTGCTCGACGCCGAGTGCGCCTGGTTCGGCGACCCGGCCTTCGATCTCGCCTTCGTCCTCAATCACCTAGCCTTGAAGGCCCGGCATCGCCCGGCCGACGCAGAGCGCTTCGCCGAGGCCTTCCGCCGGCTGGTTGACGCCTATCTCGGCCATGTCGACTGGGAGCCCGTGGCGGCGGTCGAGGAGCGGACGACCTCGCTGCTGCCCGGCCTGATGCTGGCCCGGGTCGACGGCAAGTCGCCCGTCGAGTATCTGACGGGCGGCAAGGAGAAGGCGGACGTGCGCGCCTTCGCCATTCATCATCTGACCGAGCCCGTGGCGCGCCTGGCGGCGTTTCGCGAGGCCTGGTTCACGGGATTTGGAAAATGAGCCGGGCGACCACCATCGAGCAAGTTCACGGCCGTCGCGTCTTCGACAGCCGCGGCCGGCCCACCGTGGAAGCGGAGGTGCGCCTGCAGGGCGGCGCCGTCGGCCGGGCGATCGCCCCGGCGGGTGCGTCGAAGGGCTCGGCCGAGGCAGTCGACCGGCGCGATGGCGGCACTGTCATGGGCGGCCACGACGTACGTGGTGCCGTGGCGGCCGTCGCCGAGCGGATTGCCCCGGCGCTCAAGGGCCTCGATGGCCATGACCAGGTCGCCGTCGACGAGGCGCTGATCGGCCTCGACGGAACCGCCAATCGCAGCGGGCTTGGTGCCAACGCGATGATCGCGGTCTCGATGGCCGCGGCCTGGGCGGCGGCGGGTGCGGCCGGCCAGCCGCTCTGGCGGCATCTCCTGGGCGAGCGCGATGGGCCGGTGACCCTGCCTTTGCCCGAGATCCAGATCTTCGGCGGCGGCGCCCACGCTGCCCGCCGGGTCGACATCCAGGACTTCATGATCGTCTGCCCGGGTGCCGAAACGGTGGCCGAGGCGCTCGACTGGACGGCCGAGGTCTACCGGGCCGCGGGCGAGCTGATGGCCGAGAGCGGTCGGCTCGCCGGGGTCGCCGACGAGGGCGGCTGGTGGCCGGTTTTCGCCAGCAACGAGGAGGCGCTCGAGGCGCTGGTCCAGGCGATCGAGCGCGCCGGCCGGCGCCCTGGCGACGAGGTGGCGATCAGCCTCGACGTGGCGGCCTCGGAGTTCGGCAAGGACGGCAGCTACCAGCTGGCGCGCGACGAGCGGGTGCTCGACCGCGACGCCATGATCGAGCTCCTGGAGGGCTGGCTCAGCCGCTACCCGATCGTCTCGATCGAGGATCCGCTGGCCGAGGACGATGCCGAGGGCTTCCTCCGCTTCACCCGCAAGTTCGGCGATCGCGTGCAGATCATCGGCGACGACTTCCTCGTGACCGACGCCGGCAAGGTGCGCGCCGCAGCCCAGGCGGGGATCGCCAATGCGGTGCTGATCAAGCCCAACCAGCGCGGCACACTGATGGAGACGCTCGAATGCTGGAAGGCCGCCAGGGCCTACGGCTTCGGCGGCGTCGTCTCGGCCCGCTCGGGCGAGACCGAGGACGTCACCATCTGCCACCTCGCCCTCGGCTGGCAGGTGCCGCAGCTCAAGGTGGGCTCGTTCAGCCGCTCGGAGCGGATGGCCAAGTGGAACGAGCTCCTGCGCCTCGAGGAGGCGCTCGGCGACCGCGCCCGCTTCGCCGGCCGCACGCCCTACGCGGCCTCGCCACCCTCGCCATCGGCCTCGAGCAGCCCCGCGTAGAGCGGGTCGAGCGCCAGCTCGAGGCCCAGTTCCCGGACTTCCAGCACGTCGCCCGGGCCGAGATCGCGCACCGCCCAGAAGCCCTCGCGGCGCTGCCAGTGCTCGATCCGCACCCGCTCGGTGGCGACCAGCAGGATGTCGTGCACGCTCTCGATCAGACGGTAGTCGTCGAGCTTCAAAAGGCGATCGGTGGCCTCGGTCGACTGGGAGAGGACCTCGACCACGAGCCGGGGGTCGGTCTGATAGACCCGGCCGCGATCCCGGGGCACGCAGGTGACCACGAGGTCGGCCTGCCAGTAGGTGTCATCGCGATGTGCCGGTCTGACGCCTGCCTCGGATAACACCCGGCAAGGCGGCTTCAGCTGCTGCCGGATCTCGCTGCCCAGGGCGATCACCATCTCGCCGTGCCCCTCGCGAGCCGGCGCCATGGCGGTGATCACGCCGCGGATGAGCTGATGGCGCGTGTCGCCCTCGCCGTCGAAGGCGAGGAACTCGTCGAGAGTGGCAAGGCGCTCGGCGGTGTCGGCCATGGCCCGATCCTAGCAGAAATCGCTCAGAGGTTCAGCTTCATGCCGAAATGGGTCGCCTCGAAGCCGAGCCGCTCGTAGAAGCGGTGCGCGTCCTCGCGCTGGCGGTCGGTCGTGAGCTGCACGAGACCGCAGCCGGCGGCCCGGGCGCGGTCGATCGCCGCCTGCAACAGGAACTCGCCGAGGCCGCGGCCGCGCGCGTCCGTTGCCACCCGGACGTTCTCGATAATGGCGCGGAGCATGCCGCGGCGGCTGAGCGACGGCATGAGGCGAAGCTGCAGGCAGCCGATCACCCGGTTCTTCTCGCGGATGACCAGAAGGCTGTGCAGCGGATCGGCGGCGATCGCCTCGAACGCCCTGACATAGCAGGGGTCGAGCGGCGGCGGCGGGATCTCGCGCGTGGCGCCGAGCACGTCGTCGGCGAGCATCGTCACGATCTGCTCGAGATCGGCGATCCCCGCCTCGTCGATCCGGGGGTCTTCCGGCGGTGTCTGCGTTTCCATCGGCGCTCGCTTGATCCTGTGCTCCGGGCTCGCCATCTTAGGCTGATGAAGGTCGATCTCACCACCCTGCCCGTGGTTCGGCAACCGCCCGACGAGCGCAAGTTCTGGCGCAAGCTGACGCGGGTGCTCGCTGCCATCCCGTTCGCCGAGGACCTGGTCGCGGCCTGGTTCTGCGCCCGTGATCCGGCGACACCGGGCTATGTCCGGACGGTTCTGTTCGGCGCGATCGCCTATTTCCTGATGCCTGTGGACCTGGTCGCCGACTATCTCGTCGGCGTTGGCTTCACCGACGACGCCGCGGTGATCGCCATGGTCCTCTCGACCCTCGGCCGCCACATCGAGCCCCGCCATCGTGCGGCGGCGCAGCAGCGGCTGGCGCAACTGCGCGACGCCTGACCGATCGGACCGGGGACATCAAATGAAAGCGCGTCGCGGCTGGCTCGGCATGCCGCGCCGTGCGGCCGACGGCTCCTCCGCAGCCCTGGTCAAGGCGGTTCTCGAGAGCCACGAGGAACGGAACCTCAGAAGGCTGACGATCGCCCGCAGCCTGATGTTTCTCGCCATCTTCCTCTGGCTCGGCATCAATTACGGCTGGTCCACCGCGGCCAACAACGCGCTCATCCTCCTGGCGTTCATCGCCAACGGTATCGTCGCCTATGCTCTCGCACGCGGCCGCAGCGACCGGCGCTGGGTGCCCTTCGTGGTGATGCTGGTCGACGCGATCCTGCTCGGCTTCACCCTGCTCGCCCCGGGCCGCACCTATCCCGTTGACTGGCCCTGGGCCACCGTGCTGCGCCAGCCGAGCTTCCTCTACTTCCTCCTGCTGCCGGCCATCGCCAGCCTCAGCTTCCGCCCCCTCATGGTCCTCTGGTCGGCCTTCTGCGTAGGCCTGGTCTGGGCCCTTGGCACCATGCTGATCGTTTACACGCCGGGCACGTCGACGATCATTCCCAACTACGGCGAGGAGGGCCCGGAGGCGAGCGCCAGCCAGCTCGCGGCCTATCTGTCGCCCAACTACGTGCATGTCGACGACGCGGTGGTGCGCATCTTCCTCACCGCCATGATCGCCGCCATCCTGGCCTTCGGCGCCTATCGCGCCCGCCGGCTGATGCTCGAGCAGGCCGAGGTGGTCAGGCAGCGGGCGAACCTCGCCCGCTACGTCGCGCCCAACATGGTCGAGGCCCTGGCGCGGACCGACCGGCCGATGGGCGAGGTGCGCACCCACAGCGCAGCCGTCCTCTTCGCCGACATCAAGGGCTTCACGGCCCTCGCCGAGGCGGGCAGCCCCGAGGCGACGATGCAGCTGCTCCGCGAGTTCCACGGCCGGATGGCGAACTGCGTCTTCGCCCATGGCGGCACCTTCGACAAGTTCATCGGCGACGGCCTGATGGCCACATTCGGCACGCCGGAGCCCGCAGCCGACGCGGCCGACCAGGCGCTCGCCTGCGGCCGGGCCATGGTCGCCGCCATCGCCGACTGGCGACAATCGCGCCTGACGCAGGGCGAAGCGCCGGTCGAGGTCGGCATCGGCATCCATTTCGGGCCGGTCACCATGGGCGACATCGGCGGCGGCGAGGCCGACCAGCGCTTCGAGTTCGCCGTGATCGGCGACACCGTCAACGTGGCGAGCCGCCTCGAGCGACTGACCCGCAGCGTCGCCCGGCCATTGCTGGTGAGCGATGCCCTCCGCCAGGCACTGGGGGCACCGGCCGACGACCTCGAGCCGCTGGGTCCGCACCATCTGGACGGGCGCGCCGGCCAGATCGAGGTCTGGGCGGTCAGCGCTGCGGCCGCGGCGCCCGGCGATAGGGATCGGGGATGAGGAAGAGGTGGTCGGCGGCGTCACCCGCACCCTGGTGGCAGGCGACGCAGAAGGTGGTGCCTTCCGCGTTCGTGCCGCTGCTGTCGGCGAAGATGCTGCCGTCGGGCAGGATCAGCACATAGCGCCAGTCCCGGGCCACGGCGTCATAGCCCTCGGGCATCTTCTCCATGATGCTGAGCGGGCCGTCGAAGACGCGCAGCTGCCGGTCGATGGCGATGGCGTCCTTGGCGATGATGCTGCCGACCGGCATGGCCTCGCCTGCCGCCAGGCGGCCATAGCCCTCCGCCGCGATGGCGTTGACGTAGTTGTTGACGTAGCGGTCGCCATGGGTGGCCGAGCGGTAGGGCGCCCGGTTGGCGCGCCGCCACGAACGGTAGTAGCGAGCGTCGGCCATGCCCGAGAGAGCATAGCCCTTGGCCATCTCGTCGACCCGCCCGGCATAGAGATGCTCGGCCATGCCCGGGTCGAGCGCGGCAGGATCGGGCATCTGGAAATGTCCGTCCGGCCGGAAGGGATCCGCGGGCAGCGCCGCACCAGCGCCGATGACCAGGGTCCACACCACTGACGCGAGGCCGATCCGGGTGAGGGAATAGCGCATGCCGACCTCCTCAGTCGTATGTCCCAGGCTCTCCGGACGATCGCGTGACAGGCAGGATACGCCATGGGACCCCGGGTTCAAAGTCACGGCGGCGTGCGGCGCCGCCGTCGTTGACCGGCATGGCCTGCGATGACTAGGGTCTCGACCTGACGAGGAATCCGCCCGCCGCGACCGCTTCGGGCGGTCACAACAGGAGGTAGAGCAGCCATGAAGAAGCTGAACGCGCTGGCCGGTGCCGCGGCACTGGCGCTCGGAGCCGGGGCCGCCGCGGCGGAGACCTGGGAGATGCCGATGGCCTATCCCGACAGCAACTTCCACACCGAGAACGGCAAGGAGTTCGCCACCTGCGTCGGCGAGCGGAGCAATGGCGCGCTCGAGATCGTCGTCCATGGCGGCGGCTCGCTCTTCAAGGGCGACGAGATCAAGCGTGCCGTGCAGACCGGCCAGGTGCTGATCGGCGAGCGGCTGCTCTCGGCGCATGCCAACGAGGAGCCGCTTTTCGGCGCCGACAGCATCCCCTTCCTCGCCACGAGCTACGACGCCTCCGACAAGCTCTGGCAGGCCACCCGGCCGCCGCTCGAGGAGCTGCTCGACAGCCAGAACATGGTGCTGCTCTACGCCGTGCCTTGGCCGCCCCAGGGCCTCTACACCAAGAAGGAGCTGAACTCGGCGGCCGACATGGAGGACGTCAAGTTCCGCTCCTACAACGCCGCGACCGCGCGCATGGCGGAGCTGATGGAGGCGGCCCCGGTGCAGATCGAGGCGGCCGAGCTGAGCCAGGCGCTGGCGACCGGCGTCGCCGAGAGCTTCATCTCCTCCGGCTCGACCGGCTACGACAGCAAGGTCTGGGAGCAGCTCACCCACTGGTACGAGGTGAACGCCTGGCTGCCGCGCAACCACGTGCTGGTCAACAAGCAGGCCTGGGAGGGTCTCGACGACGCCACCCGCACGGCGCTCTCCGAGTGCGCCGCCGAGGCCGAGGCGCGCGGCACGGCGAAGTCCGAGGAGCTCAACGACTGGTACAAGGAGCAGCTCGTCGCCAACGGCATGACGGTGACCCCGCCCGGCGACCAGCTCCGTGCCGATCTCGAGGCGATCGGTGCCCAGATGACCGAGGAATGGCTCGAGGCCGCGGGCGACAGCGGCAAGGCCGTGATCGACAGCTACAAGTCCATGTGATCGGCCGGACCCCGGTCAGGAAGGACGAGCGGCGATGACGCGCTGGCTGCGGGCGGGGCTCGACGGGCTCTACCGTGGCTGCGGGTTCATCGCCGCGCTCTTCCTCGTCACCCTGCTGCTGATCATCCTCGGGCAGATCCTGGCCCGCTGGCTGGACGTGCAGTTCCCGGGCTCGACCAGCTATGCCGGCTACTGCATGGCCGGCGCCTCGTTCTTCGCGCTGGCCTACACGCTCAACCACGGCGCCCATATCCGGGTCTCGCTCTTCATCGGCCAGCTCACCGGCCTGCCGCGCCGCGTGGCCGAGATCTGGTGCCTCGCCATCGCCACCGGCCTCGCCTGGTACTTCGCCTGGTTCGCCATCAAGGCCGTGCGGGTCTCGCGCCTGATCAACGACGTGAGCCAGGGCCAGGACGCGACACCGCTCTGGATCCCGCAGAGCTTCATGGCGATCGGCACGGTTGTGCTCGCCATCGCCTTCACCGACCACCTCGTCCGTGTGCTGCGCGGCGGCGAGCTGCCCGGCGAAGACGGCGGGCACTGACAGGAGCGGCTGCGGTGCGGTTCGCTCGTCACGTCCCGGGAGCCATGCTATCCTGACACACATGCAAAGCGTGCCGACCAAGCTCTACGACGAGGACTTCTACGCCTGGACGCAGGACCAGGCGCGGGCGCTGGCCGAGCTCGCGGCGACACGTCCCAATGCGCCGATCGACTTTCCGCACCTCATCGAGGAGGTCGAGGATTTGGGCCGATCTGCCCGCAATGCGGCGCGCAGCCAGATGCGCCGCCTACTCGAGCATCTGCTGAAGCTGGCCTATTCACCGGCCGGCGAGCCTAGGCGTGGCTGGCTGGCGACGGTGGATCAGTCACGCCTGGAGCTGCGGGACCTGCTGACGCCCACGCTCCGGCACGAGATCGAGGCCGAGCTGCCGCGCCTCTATCGGGATGCACGACTGTTGACGATCCGGCGTCTCACCGAGTTCTGCGAGGACGAGGCCGCGGCACGCCTGCCCGATGCCTGCCCATTCCCAATTGATCGCCTCCTCGATCCGGACTGGTATCCGACACCCTGAGCTTGCGCCGGCGCACGCTTGGTGATCCTCTTCGTGGCATGACGCGCTTCGGGAGGGTCTGATGATCGTCGAGCAGCCGGGCGGACCGCGCGATCCCCTGCGTCAGGCCATCGACCGCCACACCCGGGCCGACGAGGCCGCGTGCCTCGCCGCACTGCTCGGCCGGCTGGAGCTCGATCCGGCGGCGCTGGAGCGCATCGACGCCACGGCGTGCGGCCTCGTCACGGAGGTGCGCGGGGCCCGGCACCGGCCGGGCGGGATCGACGCCTTCCTGCAGGAATACGGGCTCTCGACCCAGGAAGGCGTGATGCTGATGTGCATCGCCGAGGCCCTGCTCAGGGTGCCGGACAACGCCACGCAGGAGCGGCTGATCCGGGACAAGATCGCGCCGGCCGACTGGGACCGACATCTCGGCCATTCACGCTCGCTCTTCGTCAAGGCCTCGACGCTGGCGCTCATGCTGACCGGCCGGGTGGTGGGGCTGCGCCGCTTCGCCGGCACTTCGCCCGGCGCGCTGGTCGGCAGGCTGGTGGCGCGGCTGGGCGAGCCAGTGGTGCGCGAGGCCGTGGGGCAGGCGATGAAGATCCTGGGCCGCCAGTTCGTCATGGGCCGAACCATCGACGAGGCGCTCGAGCGCGCGCAGGCGATGGAGGCGCGCGGCTACGGCTATTCCTACGACATGCTGGGCGAGGCGGCGCGCACCGGGGCCGATGCCGAGCGTTACTTCCTGGCCTACCGGACGGCCATTGCCGCCATCGGCGAGGCGGCGGGCGGCCGCGGCCCGGTCGACGGCCCCGGCATCTCGATCAAGCTCTCGGCCCTCCACCCGCGCTACGAGCCGGCGCAGCACGCCCGCGTCATGGACGAGCTCCTGCCGCGGCTCGAAGCGCTCGCCCGGGCGGCGGCGGCAGCGGATATCGGCCTCAACATCGACGCCGAGGAGGCCGACCGGCTGGACCTCTCCCTCGACCTGATCGAGGCGGTCTCGGGCCTGCCGGAGCTCGCCGGCTGGGACGGCTTCGGCGTCGTGGTGCAGGCCTACCAGAAGCGGGCACCCTTCGTCCTCGACTGGCTCGAGGACCTCGCCACCCGGCATCACCGCCGGCTGATGGTCCGGCTGGTCAAGGGAGCCTACTGGGACAGCGAGATCAAGCGCGCCCAGGAGCTGGGTCTCG
Source organism: uncultured Geminicoccaceae bacterium (assembly GCA_964528705.1). Classification (GTDB taxonomy): domain Bacteria; phylum Pseudomonadota; class Alphaproteobacteria; order Geminicoccales; family Geminicoccaceae; genus SLRI01. Next base: position 1,833 of record CAZGUW010000045.1, on the reverse strand, counting down.
ATGGCTACCCGGTCTTCACCCGCAAGCCCTCGACCGACGTCTCCTATCTCGCCTGCGCCCGGCAGCTGCTGGGCAAGGAGAAGCGTTTCTTCCCGCAGTTCGCGACGCACAACGCCCACACCATCGCCGCCGTGCTCGAGTTCGCAGGTGAGGCAAGCAGCTTCGAGTTCCAGCGGCTGCACGGCATGGGCGAAGCGCTCTACAGCGAGATCGTCGAGAAGGACCGCTACGGCGTGGGCTGCCGAATCTATGCGCCGGTCGGGCGGCACGAGGACCTCCTAGCCTATCTCGTCCGCCGCCTGCTCGAGAACGGTGCGAACAGCTCCTTCGTCAATCGCCTGCAGGACGACCGCCTGCCCATCGACGAGATCATCGCCGACCCGATCGCCGAGGTCCGCGCCAGAGGCGGGCGGCCGCACCCAAGGATCCCCGAGCCGCGCGCCATCACCTGGCCCGAGCGGGCAACGGCGAAGGGGCTCGACCTCGCCTCGCCCGGCACGCAGGGCGAGCTGCGCGAGGCCATGCTCGCGGCCGAGGCCGGGCCCTGGCAGGCGGCACCCATCGTCGAGGGCAGGATGGCGACGGACGGGCTTCGGCCGGTCCACTCGCCGGCCGATGGCAAGCGGGCGATCGGCGAGGCGCGGGGCACGACACCGGCGGAGCTGGAACGGGCGCTGGCCGTGGCGGAGCGGGGTGCCGCCGGCTGGGCGGCCCTGTCGGTGGACGAGCGGAGCCGTTGCCTAGAGCGCGCCGCCGAACGCATGGAGGAGCGGCTGCCGGCGCTCATGGCGATCGCCGTCAGGGAGGCCGGCAAGACCATCCCGGACGCGCTCGCCGAGGTGCGCGAGGCGGTCGATTTCCTGCGCTACTACGCCGCTCGCGCACGCAGCGACATGGGCCGGCCGCTGCGCCTGCGCGGTGCGGCGGCCGGGCGCCAGGTGGCGCTCGAGGGCGGCGGTGTCTTCGCCTGCATCAGCCCCTGGAACTTCCCGCTCGCGATCTTCACCGGGCAGATCGCAGCGGCGCTCGCCGCCGGCAACGCGGTGCTCGCCAAGCCCGCCGAACAAACGCCGCTGATCGCCGCGGCCGGCACCGCCATCCTGCTCGAGTCCGGCGTGCCGCCGGAGGCCCTGCAGCTCCTGCCGGGCGACGGGCCGTCGGTGGGCGCTCCCCTCGTGGCGGACCCGAGGATCGCCGGGGTCTGCTTCACGGGCTCGACCGAGGTGGCGCGGCGCATCAACCGCACGCTCGCCGGGCGCGGCGGCCCGCCGGCGGTGCTGGTCGCCGAGACGGGCGGGCTCAACGCCATGATCGTCGACAGCACCGCCCTGCCGGAGCAGGTGACACGGGACGTGCTGGTGAGCGCCTTCCAGAGCGCCGGGCAGCGCTGCTCGGCGCTGCGCCTGCTCTGCCTGCAGACCGACATCGCCGATTCGATGCTCGAGATGATCGCCGGGGCCATGGACGAACTTCAGATCGGCGACCCGGCGCTGCTCGCCACCGACATCGGTCCCGTCATCGATGCCGAGGCGCGCACGATGCTGGAGGCGCACAAGAAACGGATGCTCGGTGAGGCCCGGCCGATCTGGCGGCTGAAACCGGGGCCCGGCACGAGTGCCGGCACCTTCGTTCCGCCGGCGGCGTTCGAGATCGACCGGATCGACCGGCTGGAGCGCGAGGTCTTCGGGCCGATCCTGCACGTCGTCCGGTTCCGGGCGGAGGAGATGGACCGGCTCGTCGATGCCATCAACGCCACGGGCTACGGCCTGACCCTGGGCCTGCACACGCGGATCGACGCGACCCGCGAGCGGGTCGCGGCCCGGGCGCGCGTCG
>CAZGUW010000044.1:0-24315 GCA_964528705.1 uncultured Geminicoccaceae bacterium | reverse complement strand
GCCGCCGCGGCGCGGTGCCGGCCTCTCGGCCTGTCCCCGGGCCAGCCGATAGGCGAGCTTCTGGCGGGCGAGCAGCTCGATGGAGCGGGGATCGGCGGCGAGCGGTGCCTGGAACACCACCTCGACCATGCTCGCAGGGTCGATCGCGGAAACCCGCTGGACCGAGCCCAGCCGCGTGATCTCGAGCAGTATCTCGTCGGGAGCCGGCCGCATCTGCCGAATATACCGCATCGCAGGCGTGCCGCGATAGGTTCTGGAAGCGATTGACCATCGACAGCGGCCGGCAGGCGCACTAAGTCATCCGGGGGACATATATCGGATCGATAGAGGTAGCCACGCCGGCACATCCGGCCAGGGAGCGGTGCCGTGATGCAGGACGTCGATTTGGGGCTTGTCGGCAGGGCGCTGCAGTCGATGTCGGGCCCGGTGGCAGGGTTGGCGCTCGCCCTGACCCTTGGCCTCGCCGGCGGCACCGCCTCGGCCCAGGGCCAGCAGGCGGCAATGGTGCAGGTCGACGAGGTGGTCACCGAGCCGCTGGTGCAGACCGTGCCGGTGCTCGGCCGCATCGTCACCCGCCAGGAAGGCCCGGTGGCATCCCGGGTCGAGGCGCCCGTGGCCGAGGTCGAGGTCGCGGTGGGCGATCGCCTCGCGACCGGCGATCTCGTCGCCGTGCTCGACCGGACGCGGCTCGAGCTCGCCTCGGCGCTGGCCGCCGCCGAGCTCGCCGCCGCCGAGGCCGACCTCGCAGCGGCCCGGCGCGAGGTCGAGCTGATCGACCAGGAACGCGCCCGGCTGGTGGCGCTGCAGGGCTCGGCCGCCTTCTCGCGCGCCCGGCTCGACGACAAGATCAAGGAGGTCAGCGTCGCCCACAGCCGGATCGAGGCCGCCGCGGCGCGCCTCGAGCAGGCCCGGGTCAATCTCGACTACAGGAACGCCGATCTCGCAGACGCGGAGATCCGCGCCCCCTACCCGAGCGTCGTTGTCAAGAAGCACGTCAGCGCCGGCGCCCAGGTCCGCATCGGCGACCCGGTGGTCACCCTGATCGACGACAGCGCCCTCGAGGTCGAGGCGGACGTGCCGGCGGAGCGGCTGGTCGGGCTGGAGCCCGGCACGCCCATCACCTTCGCCTTCGCCAGCGCCGGCCCCGCGCAGGAGCGGCACGACGCGGTGCTCCGGGCGATCGTGCCCATGGAGAACCCGCTCACCCGCACCCGGGCCGTGCGCTTCACCTCGGTGAACGGCGGGCTCGACGCCGCCAGGGCCATCGGCCAGAGCGTCACCGTCGACATCCCGGTCGGCGCCCCGCGCGACGTGGTCAGCGTCCACAAGGACGCCGTGACCGTCAATCTCGGCACGCGCCAGGTCTACGTGGTCGGCGAGGACGACGTCGTCCAGCCGCGGCCCGTCGTGCTCGGTGCCGCCATCGGCAACCGCTTCGAGGTGCTGGACGGCCTGGTCCCGGGCGACCTCGTCGTCACCCGCGGCAACGAGCGCCTGCGCCCCGGCCAGCCGGTCGCCTACGGGCCGCCCGCCAACGGCGCGAAGGAAGGCTAGCCGACCTTGAACCTGATCCGCCTCGCCATCGACCGGCCGATCGCGGTCATCGCGGCCGTGCTCATGGCCGTGATGTTCGGCTATGTGGCGCTCACCACCATCCCGATCCAGCTCGCGCCGGACGTGGTGAAGCCGGTGATCTCGATCACCACGAACTGGCCGGGCGCCGCACCGGCCGAGGTCGAGCGCGAGATCGTCAACGAGCAGGAGGAGGTCTTCAAGGGCCTCGAGGGGCTCGAGCGGATCGAGAGTAAGTCCGAGGACGGCCAGGCCACCGTCACCCTCGAGTTCAGCCTCGACACCGACATGGACCGCGCCCTGCTGCTGGTCGCCAACCGGCTGCAGCGCGTGCCGAGCTATCCGGCCGAGGCCGACGAGCCTTCCATCTCCACCTCGAGCGACGACGACAGCGCCATCGCCTGGTTCGTGATGACCCGGGTGGAGGGCAACGACCGGCCGATCGAGAGCTTCGGCCCCTATGTCGAGGACACCTTCCAGGACCGCCTGCAGCGGGTGGGCGGCGTCGCCCGGGTGGACGTCTTCGGCGGTGCCGAGCGCGAGCTGCAGGTCGTCGTCCAGCCGGAGAACCTCGCCCGCTACGGGCTCACCGTGCCCGACGTCGTCGACACGCTCCGCGGCGCCGGCATCTCGCTCAGCGCCGGCGACGTGGCCGAGGGCAAGCGCCGCTACGTGGTCCGCACCGAGGGCGAGCTCACCACGCCGGAGGCGGTCGAGACCGTGGTGCTGCGGTCGATCGCCGACCCCGAGACGGGCCGCCTCGCGCGCATCACCGTGGCCGACATCGCCCTTGTCCGCTTCGGCTATCGCGAGACCGTGGCCACAATCCGCGTGCTCGGCGAGCAGGCGCTGGTCGGCCGGGCGATCCGCGAGACCGGCTCCAACGTCATCGAGACCATGAAGGGCATCCACGCCGCGGTGGACGAGCTCAACGCCGGCGCCATGCCCAATGCCGGGCTGCAGCTGCGGCAGGTCTACGACGAGACCGTCTACATCAACAGCTCGATCGACCTCGTCACCCAGAACATCTATGTCGGCGGCACGCTCGCCGCCCTCGTCCTTCTGCTCTTCCTGCGCTCCTTCGGCGCCACGCTGATCGTCTCGGTCGCCATTCCCGTCTCGGTCATCGCCAGCTTCGTCGCCATGGCCGCCATGGGGCGCTCGATCAACGTCGTCTCGCTCGCCGGCATCGCCTTCGCCGTCGGCATGGTGGTCGATGCGGCGATCGTCGTGCTCGAGAACATCTATCGCCTGCGCCAGGAGGGGAAGTCGCCGGTCGAGGCCGCCTATCAGGGTGCTGCGCAGGTCTGGGGTGCGATCCTCGTCTCGGCGCTCACCACCGTCATGGTCTTCATCCCGATCCTCACCATGAAGCTCGAGGTGGGCCAGCTCTTCCGCGACATCGCGGTCGCCATCTCGGTCGCCGTGCTGCTCTCGCTCCTGGTCGCCATCACGCTCATCCCGGCCATGTCGAAGCGCCTGCTTGGCGGCGCCGACGGCAGCCTCGTCATGCGCCGCATACCCGTGGTCGACGACCTCGCCGGGCTCTTCGTCCGGGCTGTCCTCTGGACAACGCGGCGCGTCTGCGCCTCGGTGCCGCTCTCGCTCGCCGTGGTCGCGAGCGTGACCCTGGTCACCGGCTACCTCGCCTGGGCCAACCTGCCGAAGCTCGAATATCTGCCGCAGGGCAACCAGAACCTCGTCTTCGGCATCGTCCTGCCGCCGCCCGGCTACAACCTCGAGACGATGACGGACATCGCCACCGACATCGAGGGAGCACTGCGCGGCCTCTGGGCCAGCGAGACCGGCCCCGAGCCCACCGCCGACGGCATCCCCAAGCTCGAGGAGTTCTTCTTCGTCGCCTTTCGCGGCAACATGTTCGTCGGCGGCAGCTCGGCCGACATGGAGCGCGCCGGGGCGCTGATCGGGCCCCTGACCGCACCCGTCTTCCGCGAGCCCGGCACGTTCGGCTTCTTCAGCCAGCCCTCGATCTTCGGCGGCGGCATCGGCGGCGGGCGGACCATCGACTTCGACATCTCCGGCCCCGACCTCGAGACCGTGCTCGCCATCGCCCAGCGCGCCACCGGCATGATCGCCGGCCTGCTGCCGCGCGAGGAGGGCCACCAGTTCCGCCCCGACCCCGGCCTCGAGCTGGGCGCACCCGAGGTCCGTCTGATCCCCGATCGCCTCCGGCTCGCCGACGCCGGCGTCTCGGCACGCAACTTCGCGCTCAGCGTCGACGCCTTCAACGACGGCCTTCGGGTCGACGAGATCTCGGTCGACGGCGACCAGATCGACCTCACGCTCAAGGGCCCCGAGGGCAATGCCGAGCGCACCCAGGGGATCGACGCCCTGCCGATCGTCACCGCCGAGGGCCACATCCTCCCCGCCGGCTCGCTCGCCCTGATCGAGGTGACCGCGGGGCCGACCGAGATCCGCCATGTCGAGCGGCAGCGCACGGTGACCCTCAAGGTCAGCCCGTCCCCGGCCCTGCCGCTCGAGGTGGCGCTCGACATCCTGCAGGACGAGGTGGTGGCGCCGCTCGAGCAGCAGGGCCTGCCGCCGGGCTTTCAGCTCCGCCTCTCCGGCACCGCCGACCAGCTCACCCAGACCTTCGACGCCATGGTGCTCGACCTGGCGCTTGCCGTGGTCATCGTCTACCTGGTCATGGCCGTGCTCTTCGAGAGCTTCATCTACCCGCTCGTGATCCTCTTCTCCGTGCCGCTCGCCGCCGCCGGCGGCGTCGCCGGGCTCTTCGTCCTCAACCTCTACACCTTCCAGCCGCTCGACATGCTGACCCTGCTCGGCTTCGTCATCCTGGTCGGCATCGTCGTCAACAACGCCATCCTCCTGGTCCACCAGACCTTGTTCGAGCTGCGCGAGAACGGCCGGGCACCGCTCGATGCCATCACCAACGCCGTGCGCAACCGGATCCGCCCGATCTTCATGTCCACCATGACCTCGGTCATGGGCATGATGCCGCTCGTCCTCTTCCCGGGCGCCGGCTCCGAGCTCTATCGCGGCCTCGGCTCGGTCGTCGTTGGTGGCCTCTCGCTCTCGGCCGTGCTGACCCTCCTGCTCATCCCGCCCTTGATGGCGCTCGTCCTGGTCCGCCAGCGGCGGACTTCGACCCCGACGGCGGCCACGGGTGCTGCACCGGCACCGGCCGAATAGCCAGGGTTAAGGGCCCGGTGGGCCCCGGTATGCTGAAGGCGCGATCAACCAGCCCGGTTAACCCTTGGGCTTTCCGTATGCCGTAATCCTCGAGCCTGCCTGACGCTTCGAGGAGAGCAGATCATGGTCGCCGCCACGCAGCCGGCTCCCGCCCCCGTGTCCTCGCCCGCCGATGTTGCCGCACTCACCCGCCCCGACACCGGCGAGCGTGATCGACTCGCCACGGCGGTCACGCCGGAAGCCGCAGTCGCGCCCGAGGCGGTGGCGGCCGACACGCCGCCGGCTGTGCCGGCCGAGGCGATCGAGCCCGGCGCCGGCCCGGCCGATGCCGGCAGCCGACCGCAGGGCGGTGGTGGTGCCGGCTTCACGGCCTACGACCAGGGCGATATCGGCGACGGGCTGGATCCGACGGGCACGCTGGGGCCGACGGCGCTCGACCATGCGCTGGTCGCTGCCGTGCCGTTGCCGGGCGCCTTCGAAAACTCGGCCTCCGGCCGGGGTGCGGGCGCTCCGGGCGGCGATTCCGGCGGCGGCGGCAACCCGAACGACCCGCAGGCGAACCGCCAACCCGTGGCCTGCGACGACCGCTTCACGGCCGGCGAGAACCTCGTCCGCAAGATCGCGATCGGCGACCTGCTCGCCAACGACCACGACCCGGACGGCGACCCGCTCGCCTTCGTCTCCGTACAGGCCGCCGAGAACGGCACGGTGCAAGTTGGCACGGACGGCTTCCTCTACTTCACGCCGGCGCGCGACTACAGCGGCGAGGCCGGCTTCAGCTACACCATCAGCGACGGCAAGGGCGGCTCCTCCACCGCCGAGGTCCGGCTCGACGTGCGCGCCAACACCGACCCGCACGCCACCGACGACAACGTCAACACCACCATGAACACGGCCAAGGTCATCGAGCCCGGCAATCTCGTGAACGACGACTTCGACGCCGATGGCGACGCGCTCCGCCTCGTCTCGGTGCAGAACGCGCAGCACGGCGAGGTCTGGGTCGGCCAGGACGGCAAGCTCCACTTCCAGCCCGAAACCGGCTTCGTTGGCGAGGCGGGCTTCAGCTACACCATCACCGATGACCGGGGCGGTATCGACACCGCGCGCGTCACCGTCCAAGTCCACGAGCCGGGCTGGCAGAAGGGAGAGTCCGGCAACCATGCGCCGGTCGCTACCGACGACAACCTTACCGCCCGAATGGACACGCTCAAGGTCCTGCAGCAGTCCAACCTCACCGGCGACGACTTCGACGTCGACGGGGACGCGCTCCGCATCGTCTCGGTCCAGCAGGCCGAGAACGGCACGGTCTGGCTCGGCCGGGAGGGCGAGCTCTACTTCCGCCCCGACGAGGGCTTCGTCGGCGAGGCGGGCTTCAGCTACACGATCACCGACGACCGGGGCGGGCTCGACACGGCGCGCGTGACCGTCCAGGTCGCGGCCCCCGATGGCGGCGGGCCGGGGCCGGAGGGCTGTGGCTGTGGCGGCGACCAGGTGGCGAGCCTGGTTCCCCCGGCGGAGCTCGTCTGACCCGCGTCATCCGGCCGCCCCGTCCGGCCGGGCGGCGCGCACGGGCCATCTCGCGTCGCCTCGGCGTGCCTGCTACGCTTTCGCGCAATGCACTCCTGCGGCGCGAGGCCTGCCCGTGATCGAAACGCCCTACCTTCTCTTCCTCGGCGACGTCCCCGACCAGCTCGCCGCCAAGACCGCCCAGGGCGTCGTGCACTGGCGCCCGGGAGCCTGCGCCGGCCAGCTTCGCCTGCCGGGCTGCAAGGCCGATCTCGGCCTGCCCGAGCTCTCGATCGAGGCCGGTGCGAAGGCCGGCGCGCGCACCTTCCTCGTCGGCGTCGCCAATGCCGGCGGCGTGCTGCCGCCCCACTGGGTCGCCAGCATCGTCGAGGCGATCGAGGCCGGCATGGACGTCGCCTCCGGCCTGCACGTGCGCCTCGGCGACGTTCCGGAGATCGCCGCCGCTGCCAGCCGGCGGGGTGCCCGCCTGCACGACGTCCGCCACCCGACCCGCACCTTCGCCACGGGCAAGGGCACGAAACGCGCCGGCAAGCGCCTGCTCGCCGTCGGCACCGACTGCTCCTGCGGCAAGATGTACACGACCCTCGCCCTCGAGCGGGAGATGCGCGAACGCGGCATGAAGGCCGATTTCCGCGCCACCGGCCAGACCGGCATCCTGATCACCGGCGAGGGGGTCTCCATCGACGCCGTCGTCTCCGACTTCATCTCGGGCGCCGTCGAATGGCTCTGCCCGGCCAACGACGCGGACCACTGGGACCTCGTCGAGGGCCAGGGCTCCCTCTTCCACCCCTCCTTCGCCGGCGTCAGCCTCGGCCTCCTGCACGGCGCCCAGCCGGACCTCCTCGTCCTCTGCCACGAGCCGACCCGCACCCACATGCGCGGCCTGCCGCACCAGCCATTGCCGGGCCTCGAGGAATGCCTCGAGCGCAACCTCGAGGCGGCCCGGCTGACCAACCCTGACGTCCAGGCCCTCGGCGTCAGCATCAACACGGCAGCGCTCGACGAGGCCGCTGCCCGCGACTGCATGGCCAAGGTCGAGCAGGAGCTCGGCCTGCCGACGGTCGACGCCTTCCGCACCGGCGTCGCCCGGCTGGTGGACGCCATCCCGTGACGCGGCGCCAATTGGACATCGCGGTCGAGCGCTTTCCGCTTACCCGGCCCTTCACCATCTCGCGCAGCAGCGTCACCGAGCTCGAGCTGGTCACCGCGACCATCACCGAGGGCGGCCACGCGGGCCGCGGCGAGTGCCGGCCCTATCCCCGCTACGGCGAGACGACCGAGGGCGTGGTCGAGGAAATCCGCGCGCAGGCGGCGCTGATCGAGGCCGGGGAGGGGCGCGGGGCGCTGCTCCGGGCCATGCCGGCCGGGGCCGCGCGCAACGCTCTCGACTGCGCCTTGTGGGACCTCGAGGCGAAGCTCGCGGGCCGCCCGGTCCACGACCTCCTCGGCCTGCCCGCGCCGGAGCCGGTGCTCGTCACCTACACGATCGGCCTCGACTCGCCGGCCGCCATGGCGGCGGAGGCGAAGGCCGTGAACCGGCCTTTGCTCAAGCTCAAGCTCGGCGGCTCGGACGATCTCGAGCGGGTCCGGGCGGTGCGTGCCGCCGTGCCCGACACGCGGCTGATCGTCGACGCCAACGAAGCCTGGTCGCAGGAGATGGTCGTGGCCTGGAGTCCGGAGCTCGCCGACCTCGGCATCGAGCTGATCGAGCAGCCGCTGCATGCCGAGCGCGACCGGGCGCTCGAGGGCCTCGCCCGGCCGGTGCCGCTCTGCGCCGACGAGAGCGGGCACGGCGTCGACGACCTCGATGCGCTCGCCCCGCTCTACGACTTCATCAACATCAAGCTCGACAAGACCGGCGGGCTGACCGCCGCCCTGGCCCTTGCCGATGCAGCCGAGGCGCGTGGCTTCGGCCTGATGCTCGGCTGCATGATGGCGACCTCGCTCGCCATGGCGCCGGCCTTCCTGCTCGCCGGCCGCGCCCGCTTCGTCGATCTCGACGCGCCCTTGCTGCTCGCCCGCGACCGGGACCCGGCGATCACCTATGAGGGTGCGATGATGCAGCCGCCGCCGCGCGCACTCTGGGGTTAGCTCGGCTCAGGCGAGCCAGGCCCGGTAGTCGCTGACCAGGAGCCGCATCGGCGGCTCGTCCTCCTCGATCTCGGCGAAGCGGCCGACGGGCTCGCGGAAGATGTTGTCGGTCTCGTCGTCGTTGACGGTCGAGACCTCGCCGATCAGGGCGTCCCCGCCCTTCGTCCAGAGCGCGTGCCAGTCGCCGGGCATGAGCGTCACGCTCTCGCCGGGTGCGATCTCGAGCTGCTCGCCCGGGGCGTAGTCGTGGCGGATGCCGTCGCGGCTGATGGTGCCGCCCCGGTCATCGGCGAAGCCGCCCTGCTCGTCCGAGCCGAAGAGCTCGACCACGAGCGTCGCCCCGCCGCGATTGATGATGTCCTCGGCCTTGATGAAATGGGTGTGGCTCGGGCAACGCTGCCCCTGCCGCAGGATCAACAGCTTCTCAGCGTAGCACATGCCCCGGCCGCGCTCGAGGTCGGCGAGCCGGCCGTTGCGCAGGGTGAAGACGGCAAGCCCCACCTCGTCGAACCGGCCCGAGCCGAAATCCGTGATGTCCCAGCCGCAGCGGGCGTCGATCAGATGGCGCGCCGCCTCCCGCCGGGCCACGAGTTCCGCGGGCGTCCAGTTGGCGAAGGGCGGCAGAACGAAGCCGTGCTGCCGGATCATGGCATCCGCCTCGGCGATGATGGCGTTGACGCGCGAGCGTTTCATCAGTTGTCTCCAGGCGTCGCACCGGCCGTCTCGAGGAACTCCAGCACCATGGCGGCGGTCCAGGTGAAGCGGCCGCCGCCGCAAGCTGTGGCGTCAAGCGGATCGTAATACTCGGCGAAGCCGCTTCGGGCGATGAGGTCGATGCTGTCGTCGCCGATGCGCCGGGCGGTGGCGGTCTCGCCCGCGGCGGCGAGCCCGTCGGCGATCATGTAGTTGCAGATCAGCCAGATCGGGCCGCGCCAGTAGCGTCTGGCGTCGAAGCGGGTATCGGCCGGGTCGTGGCTCGGCACGAGATGGCGGACCCTTTCGCTCAAGGCGTCGATGCGGCGTCCGAGCGCACGGGCGCGCTTCGCCGGGATCGGCGCGAAGGCCGCGAGCAGGCCGCCGACCGAGCGGCTCTCGACCAGCTGCCCGGTCGTCCGGTCGCGCGCCAGGTACTGGCCGGCCGCCTCGCTCCAGAGGCTCTCCAAGGCAGCGAGGCCGCGCTCGGCAAACGCGCGGTTGCGCTCGGCCAGCGCACCCTCGCCGAGCCGTTCCGCCAGCGCCGCAAGATCGTGGCAGGAGCGGATGAGGATGGCGTTGAAGCCGGGATCGACCACCTGGAAGGGCGAGGCGTCGTGCAGCCGCGCATTGTCCCAATCCAGCCCGCGAAACCGCTCGAGTAGCCAGACGAAGCGGTCGTAGTCCGCGTTGGTCGGCCGGTGTGCGGCGTCCGCATGCTGCAGGTCGCGGCGCGTGTAGGGCTCGATCCCGTCCCGCGGCACCCGGGCAAGCGCCTCGTCCCAGTCGATCGAGTTGTCGCGGCCCGATTCCCAGGGGTGGATAATGGCGACCAGCCCCTCACCGGCTGGGTCGCGATGGGCGAAGAACCACTGGTGCCAGCGATCGATCGCGGCGAGGAGCGGGCGGGCCCGTGCTGTCGCCATGGCCGGGTCGCGCGCCCGCTCGAAAAGCCGGCGGACGGCGAAGCCGGCGACCGCGGGCTGGGTGATGCCCGAGGTGGGCACCGGCCGATTGGTGCGCCAGACCTCCGGGCCGGGGAAATAGCCGTCGTCCGGCACGTGGAAGACGATGTGCGGCACCATCCCGTCCGGCCACTGGTGGCCGAAAAGCGTCTCGATCTCACGCCAGGCGCGGTCCTCGTCCTTGTGGCCGAGGCCGAGCGCCGTGAGGCACGAATCCCAGTTCCACTGGAACGGGTAGAGACCCCGGGTCGGCACGGTGTAGCTGCCGCGATCGTTCTCCCGCAGGATCGCGAGCGCATTGTCGACCAGGGCCGTGCGATCGCCTGGGTCCATGGGCGCTGCCGGGTCAGGCCCCGGCGACGCTGTAGAGCTCGGGATCGTAGACGTAGCCGGCCGCGTCGAGCGCCTTGACCAGCTCCGCGCCCTTCGCCGTGTCGAGCTCGACCATGGGCGGCCGCACGATCCGCCAGACGTCGTCGTGCTGGCCCTCGGCGATGACGTGCTTGATCCCCGGGACCAGGGGATAGCTGGTGAGCAGGTTGCGGACCTCGGTCACCAGCTTCATGCCCTCGTCGGCGGCCGCCCGGTCACCGTCGTTGAACGCCTTGAAGACCTTGGCACTGGCCCCGGCCGTAAGGTTGCCCGCGGCCGAGAAGGTGCCGGCACCGCCGGCCTCGAGGTTGCGCACGAGATGGCCGTCGGCGCCCGAGTAGATGTTGAGCTCGGGGAAGTTGCTGATCAGGCTCGCCGTGTGCTCCCAGTCGCCGGAGCTGTCCTTGATCCCCTCGAGCGTGTCCGGATAGTCCTTCAGCAGCCGCTCGACGACCGGATGCGTCACCGGCACGCCCGACATCTGCGGGAAATGATAGAGCAGCAGGGCGAGGCGCGGCTCGGCCAGGGCGTCGATCACCTCGGCGAAGGCGCGGTAGAGCCCCTCGTCGCTGTTGTTCTTGTAGAAGAAGGGCGGCAGCATCAGGAGATTGGTGATGCCGAGATCGAGCGCGTGCCGGGCCAGCGCCAGCGTGTCGCTCCGGGCACAGCAGCCGATGCCGAGGATCATCCGCTCGACCGGCAGGCTGGCCGCCACATAGGCCTCGAGCGCGGCCTGCCGCTCGGCGACCGAGAAGGCCTGCGTTTCAGACGTCGTGCCGAACACGCCAAGGCCGGTGCAGCCCTGCCGGAGCAGCCAGCGGGCATGCCGGCAGTAGCGCTCGACGCTGATGGCGCCGCCCGGCTCGACCGGGGTCACGACGGCGGCGTAGATTCCCTTGGCAGGCATGCTGCGAACTCTCCTGAGGCGAACTTCCAGCCATTGCTACGGCAGCCGGGCCGGCAACGGCAAGGGCGGTGCTGCGCGGCCCGGCGTCAGTCGACCCGTTCGGCCTCCGCCACGCCGTAGAACTGGCCGCGCTCGAGCCAGCCGCGCCGGTCGTCGATCTCGACCAGGCACCAGGCCCCCTCGCAGCTCAAGAGATTGCCGATCACCATGGGCTCCGCCAGCAGGACGACCCGCGCGTCGCTGCGCGGCGTGCGGCGCAGCGGCCTGACGTCGCCGGTGATCAGCACCGTGCGCCGGCTGGAGAGCAGGCTCGCATGAATCCAGCCGGTCTCGCCCTCGTGATCGATGATCCGCCGCCAGTCGAGCGATTCCTCGACGATCTGCACCGGGATGCCGCGCCGCGTGAAGACCCAGCGTATGGGGAAGGTCTCGGCCGGCCCGGTGCGCACATTGGTCTCGCTGGCGGCCAGCGAGACGAAGCGCGGCAAGGGCAGGCCGGTCGACTGGGCCGCTGCCGGCCCGGCGCCGGCAGCGAGCGACAGGGCCAGGAGAAGAGGCAGGAGCAGGCGACGGGCGAAGGGGGAAAGCAAGGCGACACACCACTTCGGGCAGGAATTCACAGAGCCGGCCTCGACCTCGAAGCGCCAGTGCGCGCCGGCTGCCCGCCCTCTGTCGACCCCCTCTATAGGAAGGCCCGGGCCGCCAATCCAAGCCCAAAGTGAAAAACGGCCGCAGGGCAGGCGTTTGTTCAGGGTCGGCCTTTCTGCTAGGAGCCGATCCGAGCGGCCGAGCGCCGAGGCCCATCCGGGGCGGCGCCAGGACAGGAGATCGAGGCATGCCCCGCAAGCGGCCCCTGGTGGTGGTCACCCGCAAGCTGCCGGACGTCGTCGAGACCCGGATGATGGAGCTCTTCGACGCCCGCCTCAACGACGGCGACACGCCCATGACCCGGGCCGAGCTGGTCGAGGCGGTGAAGACCTGCGAGGTGCTGGTGCCGACCGTCACCGACCGGATCGACGCCGCCCTCCTCGCCCATGCCGGCGAGCAGCTCAAGCTGATCGCCAATTACGGCACCGGCGTCGACAACATCGACGTCGAGGCGGCCTACAAGCGCGGCATCACTGTTACCAACACGCCGGGCGTGCTGACCGAGGACACCGCCGACATGACCATGGCGCTGATCCTCGCCGTGTCGCGCCGGCTGGTCGAGGGCGAGCGCGTCGCCCGCTCCGGCGAATGGGGCGGCTGGTCGCCCACCACGATGCTCGGCCACCGCATCCACGGCAAGCGCATCGGCATTCTCGGCATGGGCCGGATCGGCTCGGCCGTCGCCCGCCGCGCGCAGGGCTTCGGCCTCGCCGTCCACTACCACAACCGCCGCCGCGTCCATGAAAGCATCGAATCCGAGCTCGAGGCCACCTACTGGGAGAGCCTCGACCAGATGCTGGCCCGGGTCGACATCGTCTCGATCAACTGCCCGCACACCCCGGCCACCTTCCACCTGCTCAACGCCCGCCGGCTCAAGCTGCTGCGCAAGGACGCCATCGTCGTCAACACCAGCCGCGGCGAGGTGATCGACGAGGCGGCGCTCACCCGCATGCTGCGCGACGGCGACATCGCCGGCGCCGGGCTCGACGTGTTCGAGCACGAGCCGGCCATCAACCCCCGCCTCCGCCAGCTCGAGAACGTGGTGCTGCTGCCGCACATGGGCTCGGCAACGATCGAGGGCCGGCGCGACATGGGCGAGAAGGTCATCATCAACATCAAGACCTTCGCCGACGGCCACCGGCCGCCCGACCGCGTCCTGCCGAGCATGCTCTGAACGAAGGTCGGACGGGCACCTGACCGGCTCGTGAACATATTTCAACTGGCAATTCTATCCGCCTGCTAGAAAACGGCGCGCGCGGTTCGCTTCCGGCAGTCCGAAAGGCCCTTGCCCGTGTTCCAGTCCTTCTTCCCACGGCCCAAGCTCTTCTTCCTCTCCGTCGTCGTCTGGTCGGCCATCGCCACGGCTCTCTGGTATGGCGGGGCGTCCGGCTGGGGGGCGGCGCTCGGCCTCGGCGCCTCGCCCGAGGGCGCCGAGCCGGTGCTCGGGCTCGGCTATTTCGTCACGCCGGAATTCATCTGGTTCTACATCTACTACGCCATCGTCGTGGCACTCTTCGCCGCCTTCTGGTTCCGCTTCGAGCCGCACCCCTGGCAGCACTGGTCGATCCTCGGCTCCGCGCTCATCCTCTTTGTCACCTATTTCGGCGTGCAGATCTCGGTCGCCGTCAACAACTGGCGCCGACCGTTCTTCGACGACGTCCAGCAGGCGCTCGGCGAGAATTCGAACATCACCCAGGGCGACCTCTTCGCGCTGCTCGGCATCTTCGCCCAGATCGCCTTCCTCTCGATCTTCATCTTCGTCCTCTCGCGCTTCTTCGTCAGCCACTGGATCTTCCGCTGGCGCACCGCGATGAACGACTACTACATGGCCCGCTGGCAGCGTCTGCGGCACATCGAGGGTGCCTCGCAGCGCGTCCAGGAGGACACCATGCGCTTCGCCGGCATCATGGAGGGCCTCGGCGTCTCGGCGATCGACGCGGTGATGACGCTCATCGCCTTCCTGCCGGTGCTCTGGCAGCTCTCCGCCTACGTCACCGAGTTGCCGCTGGTGGGCGCCATCCCGGCGCCGCTCTTTGTCGCCGCCCTCGTCTGGTCGCTCTTCGGCACGGGCCTGCTCGCCCTCGTCGGCGTCCGCCTGCCGGGCCTCGAGTTCAGGAACCAGCGCGTCGAGGCCGCCTACCGCAAGGAGCTGGTGCATGGTGAGGACCAGCCCGACCGCGCCCAGCCGATGACCGTGCGCGAGCTCTTCGGCTATGTGCGGCAGAACTATTTCCGCCTCTACTTCCACTACATGTACTTCAACGTCTTCCGCTCGCTCTACCTGCAGGCCGACAACATCTTCGTCTACATCCTCCTGATCCCGACCATCATCGCCGGTGCCGCCGTCGGCTTCACCTTCGGTGTGCTGCAGCAGATCCTGACCGCCTTTAACCAGGTCTCCAACTCGTTCCAGTACCTGGTCAATTCCTGGACGACGATCGTCGAGCTGCTCTCCATCCACAAGCGACTGATGGCCTTCGAGGCAGCGCTCGACAACCGCGAGCTGCCCGACATCGACAAGGAATGGCTGGAGATTCACGGCGCCAGCGACGGCGGCGGGGTGCGGACCGTCGGCTCGGGAGTCTGAGCGGGCGTGCGCCCCACAAATCGGGAAGTGCCGGCCGACCAAGCTTCGACCTCGGCCGGCTGATCACCAGGCTCCAGCTCGCCAGCGCCGCCGACCGGGAGTGGCTGCAGGCGGCCGGGCTCGGCTGAGGCCAGCCACTCCGGGCGCAGCCGGCGGGACGGTCAGGCCCCCTCCCCGACCGGCCGGCGTTCGATGGTGACGCGGCGGTGGTAGAACGGGTCGCGGACAGGCGGGCCGAGCGCGAGGACGGTGGTGGCGCCGAGCTCGTTGGCGAAGAGGTCGGCCAGGAGCTCGCGGCGGTCGGGGTCGAGAGCGCTCATCGGCTCGTCCATGACCACGGCGGCGGGCCGGTGCAGCAGGAGGCGGGCGGCCACGAGGCGCTGCTGCTCGTCCGCGCCGAGCTCCTGGTCCCAGCGGCGCTCGGCGTCGAGCAGCGGCACGAGGCGGGCGAGGCCGGTGCGCGCGAGGGCGGCTTCGAGAGCGGCGTCGGTCATGCCGGGTGAGCCGGCGGGGGACGGGTAGGCGAGCACGGCGCGGAGCGTGCCGAGCGGCAGATAGGGGCGGCCGGGCAGGAAGGCGAGCCGGTCGCGCGGCGGCAGGCGGACCGTGCCCGAGCCCCAGATCCAGAGGCCGGCGAGAGCCTGGAAGACGGCACTCTTGCCGACCCCCTTGGGGCCGGTGAGCAAGAGGCGCTCGCCGGGTGCCAGCTCGACCAGCGGTTCCGCCAGCACCACCTCGCTGCCGGGGAGCGCCACGCGCAGCCCGGCGAGGGTGATGCGGGCCTCGGGATGCTCGGCATAGGCGATGCGGTTCCTGCCCTCGGTCATCGCTTCGAGATCCGGCAGAACCTCGCGCAGGCCGACGACGCGAAAGAGGGTGGCGCGCCAGTCGGCGATCGCCGGGAAATAGTCGACGAACCAGCGCAGCGCCGCCTGGACCTGGTTGAAGGCGCCGACGGTCATCATCAGCCCGCCGAAGGTGAGCTGGCCCTGGAAATAGCCCGGTGCTGCCGCGAGAACCGGCACGATGAGGCCGAGCCAGCCATAGCCGGAGGTGATCCAGGTGAGGCGCGCCAGCGCATAGGCGAGGCGCCGGGTGATCTCGACCACCGCGTCGACCGGGCGGTCGAGGAGGCGGCGCTCGCTGGCCGAACCGTCATGCAGGGCGATCGCCTCGGCGTTCTCGCTGATGCGGACGAGGGCGAACCGCAGCTCGGCCTCGCGGGCGTAGCGTTCGGCATTGAGGCCGATCATCGGCCGCCCGACCCGCCAGGTCAGCCACGAGCCGCTCGCCGCATAGGCGAGGGCGCACCAGACGAGATAGCCCGGAACCTGCAGCTCGCTCTCACCCACTCGAAAGACGGCGCCGGCCGAGAGCGTCCAGAGCACGCCGAGGAAGCCAAGGAGCAGGAGGCTCGAACGGAGCAGGCCGATGCCGAGCGTGATGGTGAGCTCGGTGAGCTGGCGCGCGTCGGCCTGCAGGCGCTGGTCGGGATTGCGGGCGATCTCGCCCCTGAAGCCCAGAAGCCACGGGCGGCGGCCGGTGACCCACTGGTCGAGCAGGTCTCGGGTCAGCCATTCGCGCAGCCGGACCTCGAGCAGCTCGCGGAACCAGGTCTCGGCGACGACGAAGAGCAGCAGCACCGCGACGATGGCGAGGAACACCAGCGTCTGGTCGAGGAGTGCTCCCGGCAGGCGCTGCTCGAGGGCGTCGAAGAAATCGCCCTGCCACGTGTTGAGCCGGATCTGGCCCAGCATGTTGAGGCAGATGACCGCGACGAGGCCGAATGTCAGGAGGAAGCAGGCGCGCCGATAGGCAGAGCGGCGAAGGGCGCCGAAGAGCACGCCGAGCTGGCGAAAGGCGTCCCGAAAGCCGATCCGGGGCGGCGGGCCGTGCTCGGATCCGGTCCGGGCCGAGAGGTCGGGCTGCGGCGGCAAGCGGGCTCCTCTCTCGCGCCCGGGTGGCGGGCTCGGGCGGCGATCGCGGCTGAGTAGCCGCCGTCTCCGTGGCTGTCGATGGCCGCTGTGCGGACGACGCGGCGGTGGTATCTACGGCAGGCGGATGGATATCGACAGGCGGGAGGCAGGCATGACGGAGGATCGCTACGAGGTCTTCGCGGTTCGCTACGGAACCGTGGCGGCCCGCACCCGGCGCGAGAACTTCATGGGCCTGGACCCGCACGAGACCGCACCCATGCCGCTCGACTACTATGTCTGGGTGGTCCGCAACGCCCACCGGACGATCGTCGTCGATACCGGCTTCGACCACGCTGAAGCGGGGCGCCGCGGCCGCCGGCTGGAGCGCCTGCCGCGCGAGGGGCTGGCGCTGCTCGACGTCGACACGCTCGCCGTCGAGGACGTCATCGTCACCCACCTGCACCACGACCACGCCGGTACGCTCGGCGACTTCCCGGCCGCCCGCTTCCACCTGCAGGAGGCGGAGATGGCCTACGTGACGGGCGCCTGCATGTGCTACCCGGCGCTGCAGATGCCGTTCAGCGTCGAGCATGTCTGCGAGATGGTGCGGAACGTCTACTCGGGCCGGGTCGTGTTCCACGACGGCGATGCCGAGGTGGCACCGGGCGTCACCGTGCACCGCCTGGGCGGCCACTCCAAGGGCATCCAGTGCGTGCGGGTCCGGACCGACCGGGGGCCCGTGGTGCTCGCCTCCGACACCGCGCATTTCTACGAGAACGTCGAGCAGGGCAAACCCTTCATCATCACCCACGATGTCGAGGCGACGCTCCGCGGCTACGACCGCCTGCGACGACTGGCGGCGAGCCCGGCGCATATCGTGCCGGGCCACGACCCCCTCGTGCTGCAGCGCTACCCTGCCCCGGACGAGCGGCTCGCCGGCATCGTCTGCCGGCTCGACGTGGCACCGCAGGGCTAGCATGGTCGCCGCTGCCGGCGAGGTGGACGCGAAGCCGGGATCGCGCTGGCACCTGCCGCATTTGGCCCCGCTGGTCGGCGTGGTGGTCCTCGCTCTCGCCGCCTACGTCATCCACCGGGTCTCGGCCGAGGTCCACGTCGCCGACATCGAGACGGCGCTCGCCGCCACGCCGCTCCGCTCCATCCTGCTCGCCCTCCTGCTCACGGGCGCCAGCTTCGTCGCCATGGCGTTCTATGACGTGCTGGGTGCCGAGCAGGTGGCACCCGGCAAGGTGCCGAAGCGCATCGCGGCCTTCGCCGGGGCGTCCAGCTTCGCCGTCGCCAACACGGTGGGCTTCCACGTCCTGACCGGCGTGCCGATCCGCTACCGGCTCTATGCGCGGGTCGGGCTCGACATGGCCCAGGTCGGGCACATCGTCGGCAACGGGCTGGTCGCCTTCGGGCTCGGCGTCGCCACCCTCCTGGGTGCCGCCATGCTGATCGACCCGGTGGGCGTGCCGCTCCTCGACAAGCTGGACCCCAGGCTCGACCGGCTGCTCGGCGGCCTGATCCTCGCCGTGATCGCCGGCATGGTGCTCTGGCTCGGCCGCACGCCCCGCACCCTCGTCCTCTTCGGCTGGCGCCTGGTCCTGCCGGGTGCCGCCGGCATGCTGGCGCGGATCGGCCTCGGCGTGGTCGATGTCGGCTCGGCCGCCGCCGCCCTCTACGTGCTGCTGCCGCCCGACGTGCAGCCCGGCTACGCGGTCTTCCTCCTCGTCTTCCTCACCGCCATCGTCGCCGGCACGGCGAGCCACGTGCCGGGCGGGCTCGGCGTGCTGGAGGCGACCGTGCTGGTCGGCCTCGGCGCCGGCACCAACCCGGACGTCATCGCCGCCCTCCTTGTCTACCGCGTCATCTACTACCTCCTGCCGCTCGTGGTGGCCGGGCTGGCGCTCGCGATCCACGAAGGGCGGCGCGGGCTCGCCCCGGTCGCCGGCAAGGCGCTGCGCATCGGCCGGCCGCTGGTCCCGCCTTTGGCCGCGGGCCTCGTCTTCACGGGCGGTGTCGTGCTGCTGCTCACCGGCAACCTGCCGGCCGCAGGCAGCCGGCTCGACCTGCTCCGCCACTTCCTGCCTTTGCCCTTCGCCGAGGCCTCGCACATGGCAGCGAGCCTCGTGGGCCTCCTCCTCATCGTCCTGGCGCGCGGCCTCCTCGCCCGCATGGCACCGGCGCGGACGGCCGCCATCGCCCTCCTCCTCGCCGGCGCCGCTTTCGCCCTCTTGCGCGGGCTCGACTGGGAAGAGGCCCTGCTGCTCGCCGTCATCGCCGGCCTGCTTGCCCTCTACCGCGACGCCTTCTACCGGGGTTCGGACTGGTGGCGTGGCGACTGGCGCCGCTTCCGGCCGACGCCCGGCTGGCTGGCGCTCGTGCTGGTGACCCTCCTGGCGCTGACGCTGGTGGGCTTCATCGCCTTTCGCCATGTCGAGTACCGGGAGGACCTCTGGTGGGCCTTCGCCTGGCACGGCGACGCGCCCCGCTTCCTCCGGGTCACGCTGCTGCTCGCCGTGGCGGCGGCGGCCCTCGCCCTCGACGCCCTGCTCCGCCGCCCTGCCCCGCCCTCCGCCGGTCCGGAGCCCATTCCCGACGCGGTCCGCCGCCTGCTCGACGCCTGCCCGGTGACCCAGCCGCAGCTCGCCCTGCTCGGCGACAAGCGCTTCCTCGTCTCGGACGCGGGCGACGCCTTCCTGATGTATGCCGTCGCCGGGCGAAGCTGGGTGGCGTTCGGCGACCCTGTGGGCAATCCCGAGGCCGGGCGCGAGCTGGTCTGGCGCCTCGCCGAGCTTGCCGATCGCGCGGCCGGCCGCCCCGTCTTTTACGCCCTCTCGGCCGACCAGCTGCCGCTCTACCTCGACCTCGGCCTCGCCATCCTCAAGACCGGCGAGGTGGCGGTCGTGAACCTGAAGAGCTTCTCCCTCGCCGGCAAAAGGAAGCAGGACTTCCGCCAGGCGCTCCGCCGCGCCGAGCGCGAGCGCATCACCTTCGACATCGTCCCGAAAGCGGCCGTGCCGGAGCTCCTGCCGGAGCTCAGGGCCGTCTCGGACGCCTGGCTCGCCATCAAGGCCGGCCACGAGAAGGGCTTCTCGCTCGGCCGCTTCGACGAGCGCTACCTGGCCGAGTTCGACTGCGCCGTGCTCCGCCAGGCGGGCAGGGTGGTCGCCTTCGCCAACCTCCTCCACGGCGCGGAGAAACACGAGCTCTCGATCGACCTCATGCGCTACCGCCCGGACGTGGCGAAGGGCCTGATGGACATGCTCTTCGCGAAGCTCATGCTCCACGGCCAGCAGGCCGGCTACCAGTGGTTCAGCCTCGGCGCCGCCCCGCTCGCCGGCCTCGCCGACCACCCCCTCGCCTCGACTTGGAACCGGATCGGCACTCTCGTCTACCGGCGCGGCGACGAGTTCTACAACTTCGCCGGCCTTCGTGCCTTCAAGCAGAAGTTCGATCCGGCCTGGACGCCCCAGTACCTCGCCTGCCATGGCGGACTCGGCCTGCCCTCCGTCCTCATGGACGTCGCCACTCTGATCGCCGGCAGCCGGGCCGGGCTGATCCGGCGTTAGGCGGCGCCCGCCGCACTTTCTCGACCCGCGCAGGAACGCAGCCGGACAGGCCATGGCTGCCGCCGAGCCGTGCG
Source organism: uncultured Geminicoccaceae bacterium (assembly GCA_964528705.1). Lineage (GTDB taxonomy): Bacteria > Pseudomonadota > Alphaproteobacteria > Geminicoccales > Geminicoccaceae > SLRI01. The sequence goes on along the minus strand of CAZGUW010000044.1, from coordinate 4,217 downwards.
GAACCCGGCCACGGCGTCGCCGTTCATCCTCTGCCTCGCCATGGATCGGCTGCAGGTGCGGGCTGGCGCCTTGCTCACGGAAGAGGGGGCCATCCACCGGCACTGCCGTGAGGGGCACGGGACGATGTCGCGGACTTGCGCGTCCGAGCCGATCGCCGGGGCGATCGCAGTCGAGCCGCGCGCAAGTCCTCCAACAGGAGAAGTTCAGCCATGAAAGCCGGCAGGAAGGGCGCCTCGTCAGGGCGCGAGACGACTTCGCTCCACGATCAGAAGCTCGAGCGTGGCGCAGGCGGGGACATGCATCAGGTCGCGGACGGTGACACGCCGCTCATGACCACGGCCCAGGGAGGGCCGGTCGCCGACGACCTGAACACGCTCAAGGTCGGCGCCCGCGGGCCGACCCTGATCGAGGACTTCCACTTCCGCGAGAAGATCTTCCACTTCGACCACGAGCGGATCCCGGAGCGCGTGGTGCATGCCCGCGGCTATGGTGCCCACGGCTATTTCGAGACCACCCGCTCGCTCGCCGAGTACACCCGGGCCGACATCTTCCAGCGGGTCGGCGAGAAGACGCCGGCCTTCGTGCGGTTCTCGACCGTTGCGGGCTCCAAGGGTTCCGTCGACCTCGCGCGCGACGTGCGCGGCTTCGCCGTGAAGCTCTACACGCAGGAAGGCAACTGGGATCTCGTCGGCAACAACATCCCGGTCTTCTTCATCCAGGACGCCATCCGCTTTCCCGACATTATCCACGCGGTGAAGCCGGAGCCGGACCGGGGGTTCCCGCAGGCGCAGTCGGCCCACGACAATTTCTGGGACTTCATCAGCCTGACGCCCGAGTCGATGCACATGATCATGTGGGTCATGTCCGACCGCGCCATCCCGCGCTCGTTCCGTTTCATGGAGGGTTTCGGCGTCCACACCTTCCGCCTCGTGAACGAGAAGGACGAGTCGACCTTCGTGAAGTTCATCTGGAAGCCGAAGCAGGGCCTGCAGTCGGTGGTCTGGAACGAGGCGCTCAAGATCAACGGTGCCGACCCGGACTTTCACCGGCGCGATCTCTGGAGCGCCATTCAGGCCGGTGACTACCCCGAGTGGGAGCTCTGCGTGCAGCTCTTCGACCAGGAATTCGCCGACAGCTTCGACTTCGACGTGCTCGATCCGACAAAGCTGATCCCGGAAGAGGTGATCGAGCCGATCCCGGTCGGCCGGCTGGTGCTCGACCGGATGCCGGAGAACTTCTTCGCCGATACCGAGCAGGTGGCGTTCATGACGCAGAACGTGCCGCCCGGCATCGACTTCTCCAACGACCCTCTCCTGCAGGGCCGCAACTTCTCCTATCTCGACACGCAGCTGAAGCGGCTCGGCAGCACCAATTTCACCCATCTGCCGGTCAACGCGCCGAAATGCCCGTTCCATCACTTCCAGCAGGACGGGCACATGGCGATGCGCAACCCGGTCGGCCGGGCCAACTACCAGCCGAACTCGTGGGGCGAGGGGCCGCGGCCGGATCCGCGCCGCGGCTTCCGCTCCTTCGCCGCGACCGAGGAAGGCCAGAAGCAGCGCCTCAGGCCGGAGAGCTTCGCCGACCACTACAGCCAGGCGCGGCAGTTCTATCTGAGCCAGACCGAGGTGGAGCAGGAGCACATCGCGCGGGCGCTGACCTTCGAGCTCTCGAAGGTCGAGACGGTAGTGATCCGCGAACGCATGGTGGCCCACCTCCTCAACATCGACGAGGGGCTGGCCGGGCAGGTGGCCGAGAAGCTCGGCATGCGGGAGCTGCCCGCGGCGGCCGACGCTGCTGTCGCCACCCGGCACGATCTGGAGCTGTCGCCGGCACTCAGCATCGTGCGCAACGGCCCGGAGAGCTTCGCCGGGCGCAAACTCGGCGTGCTCGTGGGCCCGGGCTCCGACGCCGCCCTGCTGGAGGGGGTGCGCAAGGCGTTCAAGAGCGAAGGTGCCATGGTCGAGCTCGTCGCCCCGGCGGTCGGTGGCGTCGAGGCCGCCGACGGCAGCTGGATCGAGGCCGACCACATGATCGATGGCGGCCCGTCCGTGCTCTTCGATGCGGTGGCGCTCGTGCTGTCGAATGAGGGGGCGAGCCTGCTCACCGAGGAAGCGACGGCGCGCGACTTCGTGGCGGATGCCTTCAGCCACTGCAAGTTTATCGCCTTCACCGAGGGCGCGCAGGCGCTCCTGGCGAAGGCGGGCGTCATGGCGGATGCCGATGACGGCCTGGTGCCGCTGGCCGATGGCTCGGCGATCGAGGGCTTCCTCGAGAAGTGCCGCCAGCTGCGGTTCTGGCCGCGCGAAGTGGCGGTGAAGCTCTAGCTGCAGCTGTCGAATCAGGCGCAGGGGCAGGGCCGGCGGCCATGCGGCCGGTCCTGCCCCAGGAGATCCCTAAAATTTTAGGCAACTTAAGATCAAGTACCCGCCAAAATCGAAACGATACTTGATCCGTTTGTGCACTTAATGGTTGATGTAGAGATCTACTTCTTGCATAAACAGTTTCGTGTTCATGGGTTTCTCCTGTGACACCCGACTTGAGGCGTTTCCTCCCTATATAGCTGGGCCGCGGTGCAAGCCGCGGCCCTCTTTTTTTTGCGCTGCGTGGCGCTGCCGGGATGCGCGCGCCGCCATTCCGTACATATTCGATAAAATTTTAGCGAACTTAAGATAAACTAACCAATAAAATCGAAACGATACTTGTGCCTCTCGGTACGTTATTGGTTGATGCCGGGGATATGTTCAATTACAAGCAGTCTCGTGTTCATGGGTTTCTCCTGTGACACCCGACTTGAGGCGTTTCCTCCCTATATAGCTGGGCCGTGGCGCAAGCCACGGCCCTCTTTTTTTGCGCGCTGACCGCTGGTTGGCGGGCCCGGGGGCGGGGCTTCAGCCCGGCCGGATCGCGTCCCGGCCGAGCACGGCGAGGCAGTCGCCGCGGCCGATCAGGCCCGGGTGGTGGCGGGCGTAGAGCAGGCCGTCGATAGGTGCCGTGAAGCTCCGAGCCGCCACGCCCACATCCTCGATCGCATGGATGCGGGCGATGGGCGTGCCGGCCCGGACCTCGGCGCCGAGCGGCAGGAGCGGCTCGAGGATGCCGGCGGCATCGCTGACGAGAAAGCCCTCGTTCGGCGCCGCCATCAGCCGGCTCGGCACCGGCAGCACGACCTCGCCCGGGATCAGGCCGAAATGGACGAGGAGGTTCTCGAGCCCGCGTTCGGCGATGGCGACCCGCTCGGGCGTGGTCCCGCCGCCCCCGCCGAGCTCGGTCGAGAGGAAGACCTTGCCCAGCCGCTCAACATGCAGGTCCAGCATGCCTTCCATGTCGAGCTCGTCGAGGAGGAGGGTAAGCGGCGCGCCGAAGGCCCGTGCGGCCTCCATGGTGCGCTGCATGTGGTCCGGCACGGGCAGCTCGTGGAGAATGACGCTCGGCACGAAGTCGAGGCTCCTGCCGCCGGCATGCAGGTCGACCACCACCTCGGCGCGGGCGACCAGCTCGCGCAGCACGAAGTCCGCGATCATCTCCGTCACCGTGCCGACACGCCTGCCCGGGAAGACCCGGTTCATGTTGCCCTGGTCGATGGGCGAGGCACGGGCGCCCGCCAGCACTGCCGGGTGGTTGAGCGACGGCAGGATGGTCACCGCCCCGGCGAGCTGGTCCGCCTCGAGCCGTTCGGCGAGCTTCAGGAGCGCTATGATCCCCTCGTACTCGTCGCCGTGATTGCCGGCGATGAGCAGGAGATGCGGCCCCTTGCCGCCGCGCACCACGGTGATCGGCGGCCGCACGGCACCCCAGGCCGACCCGTCCCGGCTCCACGGCACGTGCAGATAGCCCTGACGCTTGCCGGGTGCATCGAGGTCGATGGTCGGGCGGATGCGCGAAGCGGCGTCGCTCATGCTGGCGTCCCCGGGCGGGTCGGGGTTCTCAGGGCGTGGCAAGCACCGCCAGCGCCTCGGCGTGCAGCTCCGGCGTCGCGGCGGCGAGCACGTCGCCCTTCGACTCGAGGCCGAGCGGCCGGCCGGCCCAGTCGGTGATCGCCCCGCCAGCTTCCTCGACGAGCGTGACCAGCGCCAGGTGGTCGTAGGGCTGGAGGTCGGTCTCCACCATCAGGTCGAGGTGACCGGCCGCGAGCAGCGCATAGACATAGGCGTCGTAGCCACGGCGCTGCAGCCGGCCCTTGTCCTCGAGGCGGGCGAAGCGCGCGGCATCCGCG